>DASVQU010000067.1:0-31801 GCA_036388995.1 Pyrinomonadaceae bacterium
TAATGCGACAATAATCGAAGAAATTGGAATTACTCCTTCTTTCAACCATTTCCAACGCATTTCTTTTTCTTCAATTTTAGCCTTTCTAAGACGATCTATATGCTCTAAACCCCAATTGATTAATTCTATAGGAGATTTTTCAGCATCTTTTCTAGCTCGAAATTGACTTCTGAACGCGTCATCTATAGTCAGGGATTCAATAACTTCATTTCTTTTATTTTCATCATTTATTTGCAATAACCAAGCTGGAAGGTTTTTGCCTATTCTCATTTTCCCTTTCCACTCTTCTAATCTCCAAGGTGGAATTCGTGGTCTGAAAAGCTCACTTCTCTTTTTTATCAATCCTTTAATATCATACGAATCTGGTAAATCTAGCCTCTGTGCAATAGATTTATATGTAATGATTGGATTCTCGTCATTGCTTGCTAAAATCCAAATCGCTGACAATATACCAGCTTCTTCTACCTCAATAGGGCTTGATATGTTTTTCTTAATAGACCGAGACATCTATTTAAATTGTTCTAAAAACCTCACATCATTTTCAAACATCAGCCGAATGTCGTCGAGCGAATACATCAAAGCGCACATTCTTTCCAGCCCGAAACCGAAAGCAAAGCCCGAATAAACTTCCGGGTCAACTCCGCAGGCGCGCAATACATTCGGATGCACCATCCCCGAACCACCGGCTTCGATCCAACCGGAGCCTTTGCACGGGCGGCAGCGTTCGTTTTCAAATGTGCCTGTGCCGCCGCATTTGAAACACGAATAATCAAACTCGGCGCTCGGTTCGGTGAAAGGGAAATACGACGGGCGCATTCGCACGCGCGTGTTTTCGCCGAACATCCGGCGCACCCATTCGCCGATTGTGCCTTTCAGATGCGCCATCGTGATGCCTTTGTCAACGCACAAGCCTTCTATCTGGTGAAACATCGGCGTGTGCGTCAAATCCGGCGTGTCGCGGCGGAAAACCCTTCCGGGCGCGATAATGCGAATCGGCACACCGCGCCGTTCCATCGCGCGAATTTGCACAGTAGAAGTCTGCGAGCGCAAAGCGAAACCGCCAGTCGTGTAAAAAGTGTCCTGCGATTCGCGCGCCGGATGTCCTTCGGGAATGTTCAGCGCGTCGAAGTTGTAATAATCGGTTTCGATTTCTCGGTCGTCTTCGATGTGATAGCCCATCGAAACGAAAATGTCTTCGATTTTCTGCCGCAAAAGCGTCAGCAAATGCAGATGACCTTCAGCCGGGCGTTTTCCCGGCAAAGTCACGTCAATCCGCTCGCGTTCGATTTTAGCGTTGGCGATAAAATCTTTGAGCGCCGTTTCGCTCTGGTCGAGCTTTTCGGCGATTTCTTTTTCAATCGTCTGGACAAACTGTCCGAAAGTGCCGCGCTCTTCCGGCGCGACACGACCGATTAGTTTTTTCGTCGCTGCCAAATCCGATTTTTTGCCCGTGTGCCTGACGCGCAAATCAGCCAGTTCGCGCTGCAAATTTTCCGCCTCGCTTAAATTAAGACCGTTCAAAGCGCCGCTCTGCAAATAAGCGAAGCGCCCGAACTCCTGCTCGAACGCCTCGCGCACGGCTTCAACCTGTTTTCTTTCCTCAGACATTTTCCTTTTCCGCCTTTTTCGCCCAATCTCTTACCATTTGAAACCATTTTGAAGAGCTTTCGCTCAAACCCGCCTGCAAAAACTCAGTAGCCTTCCCGCTCGACAAAATCGGCAAAGCGATTGAATTTTCGATTTCCCGGTAATCTTCGCTTTCTAATTTATAAAACTCGACTCGTTCACCTTTGTAGAGCCAAACTTCCGGCACGCCCAGCGCGGCATAAATCGGCATTTTATCGAGCGAAGGGCTGGTCACGTCAACTTCAATCACTAAATCAGGCGGCGGGTCTTTTTGTAAATCAATTTCCAAAAGCTCGCGCACCTTTGACTCGTTCTCAATGTAAAAACCTGTATCCGGTTCGACGCCTTTGGCTTTTGATTTCTTGCGAAAAGTCGTTTGACCTGCGTCAATAAAATCAATTTGCAGCTCGTCACAGATAATTTGCACCAGGCGCGTCAGAATACGGTTTGGTTTTTCGTGTTTTAATGTCGGCACTTCAACCTCCAAAAAGCCGTCGTCGTAAGCAAAATGCAGGGCGTTTGAATCTTCAAATTCTTTCAAAATCTCTTCGTAAAAATCCCAGCCGACGCCTTGCAGAATCAGTTTTTGGTTGATCGCCGCCAAAGCCATTTCTTTTAATGTCAGGACGCTTTCCATAATCTGATTCTAGCATAGGAAAACACCGGTTAATAAAAGCCGAAAGTTGTCAGGCGTTTTGTGACGACAATCAATTACAGAAGGTTTGGCGTCTGCTATCATAATCATTTATTGGAGATTTGAACGAATGAAAGCAATCGTCAAAAGCAAAGCCGAACCGGGATTGTGGCTCGAAGATGTTCCCGAACCGGAAATCGGAATTAACGACGTTTTAATTAAAATCAAAAAAACCGGCATTTGCGGAACCGACGTTCACATTTATAATTGGGACGCCTGGGCGCAAAGCACGATCAAAGTTCCGACCGTTCTCGGACACGAACTCGTCGGCGAAATCGTTGATGTCGGCTCAAATGTAAATGATTTTCACGCCGGTGATGTGGTCAGCGTCGAAGGTCATCTCGTCTGCGGTCGCTGCCGCAATTGTCTTGCCGGACGCCGTTACAAATGCGCGAACACGCTCGGCGTCGGCGTCCAGACCGATGGCGGGTTTGCCGAATATATCGCTGTTCCGATGACGAATATCTGGAAACACGAGCCGAATGTAAATCTGGAAGTCGCCGCGATTTTCGATCCGTTCGGCAATGCGGTTCACACGGCGCTGGCGTTTGAAGTTTTCGGCGAAGACGTTTTGATTACAGGCGCGGGACCAATCGGAATTATGGCGGCGGCGGTCGCCAAACACGCGGGCGCGCGTCACGTCGTTATCACCGACGTTAACCCGAAACGTCTGGAATTAGCGCGAAAAATGGATGTTACTTTGGCGGTTGATGTTCGGGAAACATCGCTTGCCGACGTGCAAAAGCAGCTTGGAATGAAGGAAGGTTTCGATGTCGGAATGGAAATGTCGGGAAACGCTTCGGCTTTCCGCGATATGATCGCCAATATGACTCACGGCGGTAACATCGCATTTTTGGGAATTCCGTCCGATGAATTCTCCATCAACTGGAAAAACGTCGTCTTCAATATGCTCACCATCAAAGGCATTTACGGGCGCGAAATGTACGAAACGTGGTATCAAATGAGCGTTTTGCTCGAATCCGGTTTGAATATCGAACCCGTCATCACGCACCGATTTTCATACAGGGATTTTGAAAAAGGCTTTGAAGTAATGCGCGAAGGAAATAGCGGCAAGGTTATTTTGGATTGGAGCGAGATTTAAAATATGTACGGCGAAATTCAAGAATTATTAAAAAATCAATTAAACGAAATTAGAGAAGCCGGGTTGTATAAATCCGAGCGCGTTATCGAAAGTCCGCAGGACGCCCGCATCAACGTTTCGCAGCACACTGTTTTGAATATGTGCGCGAACAATTATTTGGGTTTGTCTGACCATCCGGCGATTGTCGAAGCGGCGCGCAAAGGTTTGGAAGAATGGGGGTACGGATTGTCGTCCGTCCGGTTTATCTGCGGCACGCAGGCGATTCACAAAGAGCTTGAACGCAAAATCAGCGAATTTCTCGGAACGGAAGACACGATTCTTTACACTTCTTGTTTCGACGCCAACGGCGGGTTGTTTGAAACCGTTTTGGGGGCGGAAGACGCCGTGATTTCGGACGAATTGAATCACGCCAGCGTGATTGACGGGATTCGTTTGAGCAAAGCGCAGCGTTTTCGCTATCGCAACGGTGATATGAACGACCTCGAAGACAAGTTGAAAGAAGCCAAGGGCGCGCGTTTTCGGATGATTGCAACCGACGGCGTGTTTTCGATGGACGGATTTATCGCGAAACTGCCGGAAATCTGCGATTTGGCGGAAAGATATGAAGCGATGGTGATGATTGACGATTCGCACGCAGTCGGTTTTATGGGCGCTCACGGGCGCGGGACGCACGAACATCACAATGTGATGGAGCGCGTTGACATCATCACCGGAACGCTCGGCAAAGCTCTCGGCGGCGCAAGCGGCGGCTATACGAGCGGGCGCAAGGAGATTATTGATCTTCTCCGACAGCGTTCACGCCCGTATTTGTTTTCAAACTCTGTCGCGCCGCCGATTGTCGCCGCTTCGATCAAAGCGATTGATTTATTGAGCGAATCAACCGAGCTGCGCGACAAACTGCAATCGAACACTCAATATTTCCGCGAAAGTCTGTCGTCAATCGGTCTGGAAATCTTGACGGGCGAGCATCCGATTGTTCCCGTAATGTTCGGCGATGCGGTTTTGGCGGGAAAAATGGCTGATTTGCTTTTGAAGAAAGGCATTTACGTCATTGGTTTTTCGTTTCCGGTCGTCCCGAAAGGTAAAGCGCGAATCCGCACGCAGGTTTCGGCGGCGCATTCGCGCGAAGATTTGCAGTTTGCGGTCGAAAAATTCGCCGAAGCTAAAGCCGAGCTTGGAATATAAAAGAAAAGCGCGGAGTTTTATCGAAAACTCCGCGCTTTTCTCTTTCGATTTTGAAAAGTCTAAGCCGCCGGTTGTTTGTTGCTCAAAGCGTCTTTAACTTGTCCAGCCAAAGCGGTAAACGCTTCGGGCTGTTTCGCCGCCAAATCCGCCAGAACCTTTCTGTCCAATTCGATTCCGGCGACTTTCAATCCGTGCATAAATTGCGAATAATTCATTCCGTTCAGACGCGCCGCCGCGCCGATGCGGATGATCCACAATTTGCGAAAATCTCTCTTTTTGCGTTTGCGTCCGACATACGCGAATTTCAGCGCGCGCTGAACAGATTCGCGCGCCTGACGGTAAAGTTTCGATTTTGTTAAAAAATAACCTTTAGCTAATTTTAATATCTTTTTGCGTTTCTCAAGACGCTTATTTCCGCGTTTTGCTCTTGGCATTTTCTTAAACTCCTTTCAGTCGTTTGAACGATGAAGTATGAATTATGAACGATAAATTTAATTCATCATTCCGCATTCATCATTCATAATTTTTCTAGTCTCTTCCGTACGGCAGCATCCGCGCGACCCTATCGTGGTCAGACTCGGAAACGTAAGTGTCAATATCGAGATTGCGTTTCCGCTTCGATGTTTTGCTGGTTAAAATGTGTCGGGCGTGCGAATGTCCGCGTTTGAATTTGCCGGTCGCAGTTTGGCGAAAACGCTTTTGCGCCCCCTTGTGTGTTTTTAATTTCGGCATAAAAATAACTCCCTCAATTTTCGATCTAAAACAATTAATCCGCGAAACAAACAGAATATTTCTATTGTTCCGCAAACAAAAAAATTATTCGCTCGGTTTAGAGCCTTCATCGCCACCGCCGCTGCTTGGTTTTTCCGTCTTTGGCTTTTCAGGCGGTTTCACCACTTTGGCTTTTTTCGGCGTCAGAATTGTAAACATCTGATAGCCTTCCATTTTCGGCGCGACTTCGACATCAGCCATATCCGACAGCTCTTTAATCAAACGCGCCAGAATCTTTGCGCCCAGCTCGCGGTGAGCCATTTCGCGCCCGCGAAACGCAATCGCGGCGCGCACTTTGTCGCCGTCTTCCAACCATTCGCGCGCGTGTTTGACGCGATAATTGTAATCGTGGTCGTCGGTTCCGGGACGAAACTTGATTTCTTTGACCGAAACGGTGACTTGCTTTTTCTTTTGCTCATTGGCGCGTTTCTTGGCTTCGTATTGAAATTTGCCGTAATCAATGATTTTGCAAACCGGCGGCTGCGCGTTTGGCGAAATTTCGACCAAATCAAGCCCTTGATTACGCGCTGTGCGAATTGCGTCGCGCGTATCCATTACGCCGAGCTGCTCGCCTTCTTCCGTGACGACGCGCACCGCCGGAACGCGAATGCGTTCGTTGATTCTTTGCGGCGGCTCTTTTCGCTGAAAATTACGATTGCCTCTGCCTCTAAAACCGTTAGCTATATGCTTTCTCCTTTTCGGGTTTATCAGGTTTATCGAGTTTATTGAGTTGCGAGAAATTTCTCGAAGAACTCGACGAACTCGACAAACTCGACAAACTAAGTGTTTGCCAAAGCGCGCGACTCTTTCAAGCGTTGCGCCATTTCTTTGAATTCCGCGAGCGTCATCGCGCCCAAATCACCTTTCGCTTTTTCGCGGACAGCAATTTTCCCTTCTTCTTTTTCCTTGTCGCCCAAAACGAGCATAAAAGGAATTTTCTGCAATTGCGCGTCACGGATTTTCGCGCCGATTTTATCAGATTTTAAATTTAATTCAACGCGAAAACCGGCTTGTTTCAATTCGTTCGCAATTTCTTCGGCGTAATCATTAATCCTGTCGGTAATCGGCAAAACCGTGATTTGCACCGGCGCGAGCCACAACGGAAACGCTCCGGCGTATTGCTCTACGAGAATTCCGAAAAATCTTTCGACCGAACCGAAAAGGGCGCGGTGAATCATCACCGGGCGATGTTTCTGACCGTCTTCGCCGACGTATTCAAGCTGAAAACGTTCCGGCAAATTAAAATCAAGCTGAACCGTGCCGAGCTGCCAGATGCGACCGATGGCATCGGTAATTTTGATGTCAATTTTCGGACCGTAAAACGCTGCTTCGCCTTCGATTCTCTCATAGGAAATATTGCGTTGGTTCAAAGCGTTCGCCAGCGATTTTTCGGCGTTTTCCCAATCTTCGTCCGCGCCGAGATAACCTTTGTTTTCCGCTCCGCCGCGAACCGACAATTCAAATTTAACTTTGTCAAAACCGTAGGTGTTGAAAACGTCAATCGCAAAATCGAGACAATCGCCGATTTCCTGCTGAACCTGATCCGGTCTGACAAAAAGGTGCGCGTCGTCAACGGTAAAACCTCGCACGCGCATCAAGCCGTGCAAAGTGCCGGAAAGCTCTGCACGATAAACCGTTCCCATTTCGGAATAACGCTGCGGCAAATCTCGGTAAGATTTAGGCGAAGCCTTGAAAATTCCGATATGAAACGGACAATTCATAGGTTTCAGGCGAAATTCGCTGCCGTCATCACCCTCAATATGCGTCGGCGCAAACATTCCATCGGCATAATTTTCTTCGTGACCGGAAATCTTCCACAAATCGCGTTTGGCAATATGCGGCGTGAAAACGAAACTGTAATTGTGCTTCTGCAATTTTTCGCGGAGGAAATTTTCCATTTCCATCCGAATGATGCCGCCTTTGGGATGCCAGAGAATTAAACCCTGTCCGTAATCGTCCTGTATCGAAAATAAATCCAGTTCTCGCCCAAGTCGACGATGATCGCGGCGTTCGGCTTCCTCGCGCTGTTTGAGCCAATTATCAAGCTCTTCCTGCGTCGCAAATGCGGTTCCGTAAATTCGCTGCATTTGCTGATTGGCGGCGTCGCCTTTCCAGTACGCGCCGGAAATTGCCAGCAGTTTAAAAGCCTTTAATTTATTCGTGTTCGGGACGTGCGGACCGAGACAGAAATCTATAAACGGCGAGCCGTCAATATAATAAATGCTGGCTTTTTCTTCCGAGGAAACTTTCTCGGAAATCAATTCGCATTTCAAAGGCTCGTCGCGCTCTGCAAAGATTTTTAAAATAGCGTCTTTCTCAACGTCCTCGCGGCGATAAGCAAGGTTTTTTCCTGCAATCTGACGCATCCGTTTTTCGATAGACGGCAAATCTGCTTCCGTTAATTGCTGCGGCGCAATGAAATCGTAATAAAAACCGTAACGCGGATCGTCTAACAATGCTGGACCTACACCTAATTTAGTTCCGGGATATAAATCCAAAAGTGCCGCCGCAAAAAGATGCGCGGTGGAATGACGAATAACTTCCAAACCGTCGCGCGTGTCGGGCAGAATCGGTTCGACGCTGACGGCTTGTTCGCCGTTCGGATTGAGTTGATAATTCAAATCAACTTCGCGCCCGTTTATGCGCGCCGCGAGAGCTTTCTTAGCTGCTTCGCGATCAACGGATTTCAGCACTTCCGCCACCGAAACGGGCGCGGCAATGCTGCGAGAATCTTCGCCGATTTTTACGTTTATTTCGCTCATAAAAGTTAATGGTTAATCGAAAGTGGTCAATGGAAAATAAATATTCAAACGGTTTCAGCAAAACCGCTTCCATTTGACCGATGCAATTAACTATTAACGACTAACAATTAACAGCCAACAAAGATTTGATCCGATAGGAGCGATTTTGCTTATAATTTACGCGCTTCCAATCGTCGCGCAGACACCGAAATCCGCCGCGCCGTTAGAAGCGCGTCGTAGTGGTTCGTGTCAATGCAAAATACTTACGGAGCATCCTATCAAAAACGTGAAATGATAGGCACTAGCAGAGTTGAACTGCTGACCCCTACCGTGTCAAGGTAGTGCTCTACCACTGAGCTAAGTGCCTATACCCGTTAAATTCGCCTGCAAACAGACGCAAAAGCGAACTTTAAAGATAGCCAATTGCGGGAAAATCTGTCAAGCGCGAGAAGAAATGGGCAGCGTCCTAATTTAGGTTGCTCGGAAATAGTTAGTCGTTGTTTATTCTGAAAAATTCTTTCTCGATTTCACCCGGAACAATTTCGGCGGTGAAATAACTTTCAACTCTGACAGGTGCTCCGGCAGCACGACGCAGCATTACAATTTGTCCAACATGTGTCAGAGCATCGGAAATCGGACCTTGTATGATTTTCTCTATTGGTTGATTGAGCGGTGCATCAGAGGCTAAGTAGGAATCAAACTCTTTTGCGGCAGTGAAAAACCTTGTTACTTCTTCATTCCAAAGTAGCGGCGCAGAATTCAAATAAACAAATTCGCCTTTCATCAAATAGAGAGAACCTTGGAGTAAATCCCCAATATGCGCCAGAATTTCGCCGGGGGTTCTAATAGCTTCTCCAATTTTAAATGCGGCAAAATTCTCTGGTGCATCTGAGACTGCTATTCTTGCACGATATGCTAAAGTTGCTATCAAATGCCTGAATAATTCTCGTTTCAGATCAAGTGTCATTGTTTTTACCTCTCAATCATCTGGTTTTACAATTTCCGCCCCGTTATTTCAGGGGCGCAGACAATACCCGTTAAAACGATGCTTGTCAAGCAATTTATTCGATTGAGTATTAGCTATCTTTTATAAATTTCAGATTTAATTTTAAGGAACAGCAACACAAATTAGGACACTACTAAGAAATACGACATTTTATTTGTGCTCAATTTAAATTTATTTAAGTCTTATGCACAGACCATCATTCCAGAGTATGAATTTTGCTGCTTTTATGCTTTATACTTCATTCAGAACATTCTCCCCAGAAAGGGAACAGATAAATGGCAGATGAAGCAGTAAAAAAAGCTATGGCTCAACACCGAGCCGATAGATTCAAAGTTCAAATCAGTGAAACATCGAATTCGAATCAAACAGGAGAATTTGCTTTGCAAATAACTCATAACGGCTCGCAGTGGCAAAATATGTATCTGAATGGAGCAGAAGCCGAAAAGGTAATTCAAATTCTGCAAGAGCATTTAGCGAAATTAAAATCTCGTTAATACTCCGTTCTAATAATCGAGAACTGCTCCGACAGATAAACCGAATAACAAACAAATTAAAAGCCGATAAGATTCGTCTTATCGGCTTTTGAACTTTAGATATATGTCCTGCTCCGCAATGAGTACGGGAGCGGAAACATTAATTCCGAAGAACGGATTTAAAGGCAAAATAAAAGCGGCATACCGAAATATGCCGCTTTTTGTAGATTAATTCGGAACGGTTTAGTTATCCGCTCCTGTGTTGTGTTTATTTATCATAAATTATCACCCCCAGGACTGACTTAGATGCAGGCTGTTAGCAGAGGTTGCAATAAAAAAAATCTTCACAATAGTAACGTTTTTTTAACGTGACAAATGAATTGGTCTTTGATAGCATCACGCTGCTTGTTTCACACTTGGGACTTCACTTCTAATCAAACGTTTTTATAAAAATATGGAAACCTCCGTAAAAGGTCACATTCTTTACGTCGAAGACCACGACGACACCAGAATTCTGATGGAATTTATGCTCAGAAATGCCGGATTTGAGATTACTTCCGCTGCCTGCGGCGAAAAGGCTTATCAAATCCTGGAAAGCGGCAAGCGGTTTGACTTGTATCTGCTGGATCATACATTTCCAGATGTTTCGGGCGTCAGCCTTTGTCTGGCAATTCGAGAGCTTGATAAAGAAACGCCGATTCTCTTTTATTCCGGTCGGGCATTTGCCAGAGAAAAAGAAGAAGCAATGAAAGCAGGAGCAAACGATTACCTGATAAAACCAAACGACA
Organism: Pyrinomonadaceae bacterium; assembly: GCA_036388995.1. Lineage (GTDB taxonomy): Bacteria > Acidobacteriota > Blastocatellia > Pyrinomonadales > Pyrinomonadaceae > JALZCH01. Next base: position 10,387 of record DASVQU010000067.1, read on the forward strand.
TTGCTCACGTCGCAGACCACGTCGCTAAATGGATTGATATTTCCAAAGCCCGGAAATCTTCGCCCGAAGGCTAATTAAAATGAAATAGACAACTAAATTCCGAAATTGAAATAAAAAAAATGAGAACGTATCAACACATACGTTCTCCCTATAAATATGACGTTAGAGGAGAATTAGTCAGTTAAGATTACAGATATAACCCAATGCACTATTGAGATGCTAAGTTCGTTCAGTATGAACTGATTTAGTATAAACTTCTGTTCAAAATTATACAAAACAAAGAATCTTTTATGCCGTGTCTGGAAGTAAGACGTTGTAAATCAACATATAGGAATCAACAAATAATTTTTGAGTTTCTTACCGGAAAATGCCCTGATAAATCCAACCTGTTTTTTCGAGCCGAATATTTGTAGTTTTTTTAGCTTTTGCTTTTGTTGACCGATATTTAGATAATCTTTCTTTTTATGAAAACGTTTTATATTACAACCCCGATTTATTACGCCAACAGCTTGCCGCATCTGGGGCATCTTTACACGACGATTGTCGCCGACACGATTGCCAGACATAAACGCCAGCGCGAATTTGACACTTATTTTTTAACCGGAACAGACGAACACGGCATCAACATCGAGCGCGCGGCGGAAAAAAACGGCAGAACGCCGAAAGAGCAGGCTGATTATGTTTCCGGCGAGCTGAAAAAAATGCTCGCCGATTTTGGCATCTCCAGGGAAAACGGCGGTTACGACATTTTTATGCGGACGACCGAGCCGTTTCATTATGAAGGCGTGCAAAATCTGTGGCGAAAAATCGCGGCGGGAAAAACTCCGAAAGGCAATGAGCCGATTTACAAAGGTTTTTATGCCGGATGGTTTTGCGCCGCTTGCGCCGCATTTAAAACCGAAAACGAATATCAAAAACCCGAAAATCCCGATGAAGCGCCGCATTGTTTGATTCATCTGACGCCGCTCGACCGCGTTGAAGAAGAAAGCTATTTTTTCCGTCTGTCGGATTACGATGAACTTTTATTAAAAATCATCGAAGAGAACCCAAACAGAATTCGCCCCGAAGCGCGCCGCAACGAGACAATCGCTTTTATCAAACAAGGTTTGCAGGATTTGTCGGTTTCGCGTCTGAAATCTGCGGTTTCGTGGGGAATTCCCGTGCCGGACGACCCGAATCATACAATTTATTTGTGGGTTGACGCGCTTTCAAATTACATCACGGCAATCGGTTACGGAAATGAAGAACGCTCTGCCGTCGGTTTTGAAAAATACTGGCAATCGGTCGTTCATCTCGTCGGCAAAGATATTTTGCGTTTTCACACGGTTTACTGGTGGTCGTTTTTGCTCGCCGCCGAATTGAAATTGCCTGACGCGGTTTTCGCGCACGGAATGTTGAACGACGCCGAAGGTCGCAAAATGGGCAAAACTTTGGGAAATGTCATCAGACCGGCGATTTTAAAACAGCATTTTCCGGTTGACGCCGTGCGCTATTTCGCTCTGCGCGAAATGGCTTTCGGGCAGGACGGTAAATTCGGTTACGAAACGCTCGTTGAGCGCACAAATTCCGATTTGGCGAGCGGTTTGGGCAATTTATCGTCGCGGACGCTGACGATGATTCAGAGATATTGCGACGGCGCGATTCCCGACGGCACGATTCACGAGCAGAATTTTATTTACGCCAAACGCGCCGGAATCAACCCGGACGCGCAGGAAATGGCGAAAGTTTTGGAGGCGGCGCGCGCCGATTTTCTGCGGCAGTTCGACGATTTCGAGTTTCACCGCGCGCTCGAAACCGCTTGGACGGTGATTGCCCGCGCCGACAAAATGATTTCCGACGCCAAACCCTGGGAACTCGTCAAAGACGAAAATCAACGCGAAACGCTCAACGCCGTTTTGTTTCGCGCCGTCGAAACTCTGCGTTGGCTGTCGGTTTTGCTCTATCCCGTGATGCCGGAAACGAGCCGCCAGATTTATCGTCAAATCGGTTTGACCGGAGATGTTTCCAACATAAATCCCGAAAATTTAAAATGGGGCGAGCTTCCCGCCGGAACAAAAATCGGCGAAATCGAGCCTTTGTTTCCGCGATTGGATAAAAAGAAAATTATGGACGAAATACAGAAAAACAGTGAGCAGTTAGCAGTGAGCAGTGAGCAGAAGTCTGAAACGCAAACAACGAACAACGAACAACGAACAACGAACGAAGATGAATTCATCACGATTGACGATTTTCTCAAAGTCGAGCTTCGCGTCGGCGAAATCAAAGTAGCCGAGCGCATTCCGAAATCGGATAAACTGCTCAGATTTGAAATTGATCTGGGCGAAGAAAAACCGCGCCAAATCCTCGCCGGACTCGCGGAATATTACGAACCGGAAAAATTAATCGGCAGAAAAGTCGTCGTCGTCGCAAACCTGAAACCCCGCAAAATGCGCGGACTCGAATCGCAGGGAATGGTCTGCGCCGCTTCTTTGAATGAAGAAGACACGCCCGCTCTCGCCGCGTTTTTGGAAGACGTTAAAATCGGAGCAAGATTAAAATAAAAGAGCAGATTTAATCTGCTCTTTTATTCGGATAAATTTATATAGTTTTACAGGATTTTCACCTCAAAGATTTTTCAATCTTTTTAGAGCTGGTGTATTTTTCATAACTAGAAGTTACACCAGAGAGAATTGATTGACCGTCTAAGCCGAAAACGTTATAAGAGATGATTGAACCGCCGCTAAAACGAACTCGACTTCCCGCAAAAATATCAACTATCGGAATGCTAACCACTCGCACGTTTCCACCAGCTTTCGAGACGCTCATTTGAATCCAGTAGCCTTTACGATTTGTGTCGCTCATTAGCTTGTATAATTTTTCGGCATCCAAAAGAGCGAAAAAGTTGCCGCCGCCAGCATCATTATTTTTCTTTTTCTCCTCTTCCTTATTATAAACATTGACCGTTACGGTAGTTGTTTGAGTTGTGCTGCTCGGTTTGTCCGGTTCGGGTTTTTGCTCCGGTTTTTCGGGTTTTTCTTTGAAAGGAATACCGATTTCTTTTAGAAAACCTTTGTAAAGCTCCCTTAAAACATCTTTTTCAAATTTCAATCTTTCGATTTTCTTAAGAATTCTTAAAGCCGCATTCTGTTTCTCATCTCTTTGGTTTGCAGGCATTGTCTCAAGCTCTGAGATTAAAGATTGGATTCCTGAAAAAGATTCTTCAAAAGTGGCTAGCTTATTTTCGGCTTCGGTTCTCACTCTGTCGAGTTCAATCACTCCGCTCCATAAATCAGATGAAGCCGGCTGCATTGGCGAAAGTGTAATCGGTATTACACCCGGATAATAAAATTGAACGTCTCTACTATTTTCATTTGGGTATTGGCAATCAGTGGTTCTGAACTTATCAAAGAAAACTGCCAACAACTCTTTATCTCCTATATCGAAAAGCGTCGGTGAAAATGTTTCCTGTCTTTTGAAGAGTCCGATAAATTCCACAACTAAATTAGCTACGGCGCCGATGCCTCCACCATCAAAGCTTTGAATACCAAATTGTCCTAAATCTGATCTTTGTGCAATTTCAGCTTGTAATGCATCTGTTTCTTTAATCAGACTCTTATACCGTTCTTCAAGCCTGTTTCGTTTATCCATAACCGAAAGATACTGCCTAATCATTGCAGCCTCTTCGGGGCGGTAAACAACGAGACTCACGTTATTTCCAACCGTTCCGCGAATGCGGCAGGCTACTTTTTGAGCCGCATTTGCCATTGCTTGATAACCTTGTATTCGTGTTTCGATAAATTCGCCTTTGATCTCTTTGAAATCAGTTGCCGTTCGCAGAGATTCCGGGTCTGGAATGGGAAATGTAGCTTCCAATTCCGCTTTTCGCGCCTCGGCTATTTTTTTTCTCGCTTCTGCTTCATCAACCTTTCGTTGTAGCTCAGGCGGTAAGGTTGATTCGGAATCTTGTGCTATAACAATTAAGTTGCTGCCGATTATTACAATCAGCCATAACAACAGATTCCGAATTTGATTGAAATATGCAGTTTTATCTTTTTTATATCTTTTCATTCTCTCCTCCATAACTAATTGGAATAACGTTTCATTCATTAATGACATTTTTGCTCAAAACATTTCAGCCATAATAAAACAAAAAAAATAATATCTTTCAAATGCCAAGTTTTAGAGTTAACTTATGTTCGGTCTAATGCAAGTAAAGCGATGTCATTCAACAATAGAGCAGCGAAACGAAAGACGGCTGCATTATTGCGGGACTTGTAAGACTTTGGGCAGTCTTTACGGGCAGAAAACGCGCGCTTTGCTCAATCACGACACGGTTTTTCTGGCTGAGATTTTGACCGCGCTTTCCGAAAAGCAAGATTTCGGGCGCGCTTTGCAAAGTTATAATTGTCTGGCAAAACCGAAAGCACTGAATGAAATGCCGCTCGCGCTTCAAATTGCGGCAACTGCAAACATCGTTTTAGCCGAATTCAAAATCGGCGACCGCGTTGAAGATTCAAAAAAACGGGCGTGGCGCGTTGTCGGTAAATTTTTTGACAAATCTTTCCGACTGGCTGGAAAGCAATTAAAAGCGTGGGATTTCCCGCTCGCGGAATTAAAAGATTTACCGCGCCTGCAATCGAAACGTGAATCGGAGAAGTTTGCGGAAAGCAGCGAAGCGGTTCTGTTTTATCTCGCCGAGCCGACCGCGCGTGCGACGGCTTTATTTTTTCGGCACGGCGCGAAATTAATCGGCAGAGAAGATTTGCAGAGTAAAATGTCCGCGCTCGGCGCGGCTTTCGGCGAGATTGTTTATTTGCTCGACGCTTTTGAGGATTATGAAAAAGATTTGCGGCGCGGCGAATTTAACGCGATTCGCGCGGCTTTTGATTTGAAAGAAGCAAAATTGCCGCGCGCATTTCGCAGTGAAATTGAAAACCTGTTGCGCTGCAAAGAAAACGAAATCGCCGAAATTCTGTATCAATTATCGCTTGAAGCCGAAAAAGCTAAACTTTTTGCCGTGCGCCTCAATGAAAATTTGTCGCGCAATTTCCGTAAATCTTTGCCGTTCGCACAAAAGGTTTGTTCAGCCAAACGCAAAACCGTTCGTGAACGTTTCGCTGTTGCGATTCGGCGAAGCAGGGAATTGAGCCGGAATTCGGCTTGGTGGCAATTGCCGTTTGCATTTGCGGCGGTTTTGGTTGTCGCTTTTCTCGCGCCCGCTCAAGCGCGCGAAACTAAAAATTGGCGCGAATGTTACGAGCTTGGTTTTAACCTGATGTTTTTGGGCGCAGCATTCGGGGCGGTTTTGGCTTTGCCGAAGACGATTTTCCTTGAAAATCCCGAAGAATTGCTGACGAAGGAAGGCAGAAAGAAAAAAGCCCACCGCGCAGCAGCGAGCGGCAGCGAAAGCGGCGGCTGGTGCGGAGGTTGTGAATGCTGCTGTGATTGTTCGGAATGCTGCGGCAGCGACTGCTGTTGTTCGTGCGACAGTTGCGATTGTTGCGATTGCAGTTGTGACAGTTAACAAAGCCGACGCAATTAAATAAAACAGTTTTGCAAAGTTTGAGATTAAGAAATAAAAATGATTTTAGTTGATTCTCATTGTCACATTGACGCGGCGGATTTTGACGCAGACCGCGATGCTGCGATTGAAAGAGCGCAAGCGGCAAGTGTCAAATATCTGCTTAACATCGGCACGGGCGAGCCTGAAAGTGGAAGTTTTGAGCGCGCCGTTCAATTAGCCGAAAGCCGCGAAAACGTTTTTACCGCAATCGGCGTTCACCCGCACGACGCGAAAACTTTCGATGAGCCAGCCGAACGGCGGTTGATAAATCTGGCGAAATCGAGCCGCAAAGTCGTCGCCTGGGGCGAAATCGGGCTTGATTTTTATTACGACCACAGCCCGCGCGAAATTCAAGAGCAGGTTTTCCGACGCCAAATCCACATTGCCGGAGATTTGCGTTTGCCGATTATCATTCACTCGCGCGACGCGAACGACGAAACCGTGAACATTTTAACCGAAGAATGCTCGCGCCCGGATTTCGCGGGCGGCGTGATGCACTGTTTCGGCGGCACCGCCGCGATGGCTGAAGTGCTGATGAAAATCGGATTTTATATTTCTTTCGCCGGAAACGTGACGTTTAAAAAAGCCGATAATCTGCGCGAAGCGGCGCGCGTTGTTCCTGTGGAAAAATTGCTGATCGAAACCGATTGCCCGTATCTTGCGCCCGTTCCTTTGCGGGGAAAACGAAACGAACCGGCTTTTGTCGTCGAAACGGCGAAATTTCTGGCTGAATTTAAAGGCGTTGAGTTGCTAGAATTAGCGCGGGCAACAACACAAAATTTTTCTGATCTGTTTCAAATAGAATTAAACCGCCGAGACGACGAGACGCAGAGTTAAATACGAAAGAGTTTTTAATTCTTTTCTTAACTCTGCGTCTCGGCGTCTCGGCGGTTCAAATCAAACTTATTGCTCGTTGGCGCGTTTTTCGACAATGTTGATCATCGTGCGGATGCAAACGCCCGAAGGACCTTTTGAGCGATGCGGGCGTTCGCTGTCATTCCAGGCTGTTCCGGCGATGTCCAGATGCGCCCAGTTCACGTCTTCAGCAAATTCTTTGATAAACGCCGCGCCGATAATCGTTCCCGCCTTTCGTCCCGCACCGATGTTTTTGATGTCGGCGATAGGCGATTTAATCAAATCGAAATATTCGCGGTCGAGCGGCAACTGCCAGAATTTTTCGCCGACTTCTTTGCCCGAATTGATGATTTCGTCAACTAGCGGCTGATCGCCCAAAACGGCGGTGTTGATGTCGCCGAGTGCGATAATTACAGCACCGGTCAGCGTCGCCATATCAATAATGTCGGTCGCGCCTTGTTCTTTAGCATAATAAACTGCGTCGGCGAGAACCAGACGACCTTCGGCGTCGGTGTTTAAAACTTCAATCGTTTTGCCGCTCATCGCTTTCACAATGTCGCCCGGTTTCGTGGCTTTTCCGTCGGGCATATTTTCGGTTGCCGCGACGACTCCCAAAACCGAAATCGAAGGTTTAAGCAGAGCAATGGCGCGCATTGTTCCGACGACGGTTCCGCCGCCGGTCATATCGTATTTCATCGCGTCCATATTTTCCGGGTCTTTCAAGGAGATTCCGCCCGTATCGAACGTGATGCCTTTGCCGACGAGCGCAAGATATTTACCGTTTCCGACAGTGCTTCCGCCTTGCGGATCGTAGCGCAAAACAATGAATTTCGCAGGCTCTTCCGAACCTCTGGCGACCGAAAGAAAGGAACCCATTCCCATCCGTTCGCAATCGGCTTCTTCCAAAACTTCGCATTTCAAACCGGTTTCCTGCGCCATTTCCTGCGCGCGGCGAGCAAGCTCGGTCGGAGTCAGATAATTGCCCGGTTCGTTCGACAAATCGCGCGTAAAATTCATCGAATCGCCGATGATTTTGCCGCGTTCGATGCCGCGGTTTAGAGCATTTTCATCGCCGCCTTCGACGACGAGCGTGAAGCCTTCGATAATGCGTTCTTCGCGGTCTTTGGTGCGATATTTGTCGAGTTCAAACAAGCTCGTAATCGCGCCTTGCGCGGCGTTTTGCGCGACCTTTACCGCATCATCGTTTTCGCAGCGCGGCGCAAACGCGAAACGCTTGACGCTTTTTCCGCGAAGAGCGCGCGCCGCCGTTCCGGCGACTACGGCGACTTTGATGGCGTTGTAATCTTCTTTCGCGCCCGCGCCGACCAGCAACAGCCGATTTGCCCGCAAATTTTCGTTTGGCGGCAGATGCACGAAAGCGGTTTCGCCTTCTTTGCCTTTCATTTCTTCGCCATCAAAAATAGAGCGCAGAACGCCGTTCGACAATCCGTCGAGTTCCTGCAAAAGCCCCGAATCGGCTTTTTCGTCTTTAAAAACAGCGACGACCAGCGCCGGCGCATCCGTTTCGCGTAAACTTCGTGTGCTTGCTTGAATATTCATTTTTTTTAATTCCCCAATCTGTCAACTATAAATTATTGCAAAAATATTGAAAAATTCTTGAGCTTTAAAATCAACTCTTTACCTCGTTCGCTCTTTGATTTCGACCTGCGTTTCGCGGTCAATTGTCCGCTTCATTTCGGTTTCGCGCTTATCGTACAATTTTTTACCTTTCGCCACGCCGATTTCAAATTTGATGCGCCCGTTTTTCCAGTAAATTCGAGTCACGACGAGCGTCATTCCTTTGACGACCGTTTCTTCTGCGAGCTTTTCGATTTCGCGTTTGTGCAAAAGCAGCTTTCGTGTGCGGAGCGGCTCGTGATTCTGAATGTTGCCGTGCGAATATGGTGAGATGTGGGCATTAAAAAGCCACGCTTCGCCGTCGCGAACGGTAACGTAAGAATCTTTTAATTGAATCCGTCCGTTCATAATGCTTTTAACTTCCGTGCCTTGCAGCATCGCGCCCGCTTCGTAGCGGTCGAGAATGTGATACTCGTGAAAAACCTGCCGGTTCGCCAAAATGTCTTTTTCGGTTGCGTCTGCCAAAATTTAATCTTCTTTCAATTCTGCGGCAAGCTCTCGAATCCGCTTTGCCTGTTCCTCTATTTTCTCGATTCTTGCGCGAGATTTTTCGTCCAAATTCGCCCGCAGCAATAAAATCTGCGTGTTTCCCAAAACAGCGGTCAGGGCATTGTTGATTTCGTGCCTGACGCGCTGCAATTTATGTGCGTCGCCGTCTTCTGATTGATTTTCAATCATTCATTAAACACAACTTCCGTCTCGCGTTCGATTCAAGATATTTTGCCTGTCATTTTCGCTGCAATCAAGTGCAAACGTTTTGATAAAGGTAAACTAAGCCAAAAAATAAAAAGCACTTCGTTTCAAAGTGCTTTTTATTAAAGTAAATTTTTAGTTGTTCGTTACGCTGCGGCGGCAAGCTGCTGCGTTTCAAATTTTTGCCAGCGATTTGCCGCGATTTTGTGATCGCCCCATTGAAAAACCGAAATGTTGTTTCGGTCGTCAGTGCAAATTCTAAGAGCGAGCAAGCTGCCGTAACCGTTTTGCGGAACTGGACGAACCCACCAGCCGGCGCTCGAATCCCAGACTTTGATTTCGTTTCCTCCGGTCAAAATCGCGCAGCCTTCGTGATAAATCACGTCGTCGTTAATCCAGTGTGTCGAAGCCTCTTTCTCGCTCCATTTCTTTTGCCATTGCGTGGTTGCATTGGTCGTAAATTGTTGAACAAGCTGTGCCGGATACGCCCGCACATTGCGCGATTTGAAAACCTCGCGTGAAAGCGATGCAAGAGCGCCGCAATCCAGAGTTTTTTCTTCGATTGCTTCGCACCAGTGAATCGGATAGACGGTCGGTCCCCAATTATAACGCTGCCGCAGCCAGCGCGGTCCTGTAAAAGGACTTCCGCCATTTAATTGCGTGTAATCCATCGCGTAAAGCCATTCGCGCGCCATTTCGCAGCAGGTCGAGCCGTGATGCGAGACGTTTGTGTACGGAAATTCGCGCCAATTTTCAAACACCGCGCCGCCTTTTATCACGCCGCAAGCGTGATAACCGTTTGTTTCTTCGTGAGATGTATTATTTTTAACCACGTCCAAAGACATAACTCATACTCCTATCGTAAGCTCCGGCGTCGCAGAAAACGAGCGTGTCTCCGACTCCAACGCCTTCGGGCAATTCGACATTTGTGGCGACAATGTCGTGTTCCATACACAATCTTCCCAAAAGATGCGCTTTTCCGCGTCCGAGCGCTTGCCACATTCCCGTGCGCACATCTTTGCAAAGAATCCGGTGCGGGTAAAAGAAATACATCGGCAATTCGGCAATCGAACCGTCAACGACAACTTCTTTTCCGCCGTCGGCAATTTCCTGAATTTCCAAAATTCGCATCGCCACCGCCATCGAAGGCTGTGCGAGAGCTTTGCCCGGTTCGGAAATAATTTCCCGCACGTTCGGCAAAAATCGTTTCGCGTTTGCGACGGCGCGCTCAAAGTGATCGTCCGAGCGGTCGTGCCAATCATCCGGGAACCAGCCGCCGCCGACATCGAGAGTTTCGATCATTCTGCCCGTCAGAGCTTCAATCGAGCTGCACCAGCGAAGCATCGTTTCAAACAAACTCCACCATTGCGCGACGCCGACATTGCTGCTCGCCATGTGAAAATGAACGCCGAAGCGGGAATTGCGCGGCAAAAGGCTGATTGATTCGATGAGCTGCCGGAAAGTTTCCGGCGTGTCCACCGGAATTCCGAAACGTGAGGGAATATTCGGCGTGCGCAAACGGATACCGAAAGTATCGGCTTTAATCTCCCCATTCGCGGCGCTCTCGACAATGCGGTTTAAATCGGCAATCGAATCGGAAAAAACAGTCCGCATCGGCGAGCTTGGCAAATATTCTTTGCGCCACCATTTGCCCGGTCCGTTTAAAACGCATTCTTCCGGCTCAAACCCGATTTCCAGCGCTTTGTTGATTTCCAAAAGAGAAATCGCTTCGGCTAAAAATCCGTGTTTACGTGCGAGCGCGATCAAACGCTCGTCCGGATTGGTCTTGATGCTGTAAGCGTTTCTGACCGAAACCGAATCGGTCGAAAGTTTTTCGGCGAGCTGTTCGGCGCGGGCGAAAAGCTGTTCGGCGGTTTTTTCCAGAAACAAAAACGAAGGCGTTTCGACGCGCGAGAAATCGAAATTCGATAAATCGCTTAAAAAAGTCGGCGGCACATCTGCGATTCGATTCTCGGATTTATGATCACCATTGCTGTTGCCATTACCATTTCCGTTACCGTTTCCGTCCGTTTTATGAAGCCGCTGCGCAAATTCGATTAAGCCCGAAGGATGTTTGAGCGAATGACCGAATGCGCCTGTGTACGGTTCCGGCAAGGGCGGCAGCGGAAAATCCGGTCGAACCGGGATTTCCATCACCACGCGCGTAAATTCTTCCGCCTGCGGCTCGGCTTTTTGCGCCTTGATTTTTGTCGCGCCCTCGACCAGAGCGCCGGGCATATTGTGTCCGGTAATTGTCGCGCCGTGAATCCAAGCGGGAAAACGCGGATTGATTTCCAAAAGATAAAGTTTTCCGGCGGCGTCGTGAACCATTTCAAGCTCTGCGCCGCCCGTCCAATTTAAATCTTTGACGATTTTACGCAACGGCTCCGCAAATTCCGCAGAGACTTCGGAAATATCGCCAGCCCAGGTTTTGTTCAGCTCGGTTAAATCGCGTTTCCGCATCTGGACGCATTTGAGCAATTCGCCTTTGTAAGCTGAAATGGTGACGGATTCTTCGTATCCGGTAACGTGCGTTTGCAGAAACAGCCTTTCAGTCGCCCAGGCTCTGGACAAAATTCCGCGCATCGCTTCCAAATCAGCCCAGGTGCGAACACGCACCGCTTCGTAATACGGACCTTTGAGCCAGACTTTCCAATCGTGCTGGCGGCAAAAAGCGTGTAATTCCCAATCGGAAAGATCGGTCGTTACGAACGTCGGAATCTCGACCGGCAAGCCTTTGTGCGCCGGAACTTCGGGTTTCATTGTCTGCCGCAGCGCACTCATCGGCGGCGTTAAAAGGTTCGGATGCCCGTCGGGGAAAATTTCGCCGAACCACATAATTTCGAGATCAATGCTCGAAATCCAGAGCGCGCCCGAATCCAAAACTTCGCGCACGGTTTCGGCGTAATCCGGCAAGCTCAATTCTTCCCAGGGACGCTGAAGCCAGATTTCGTCAAAATCCCGCCAATGAATGCCCGAACAGCGATTTGAATATTCGACACCGACGAGCGTTGCGTCCGGGTAAGCCGATCTGAGCGAACGGGCAATTCCGACGCCCGGCTGAGGATTTGTTCCACTGTAAAGTCCGCTAATATAAATTTTCATAAAACCCAACAAAAACGAGGACAATTCCGCGCTCAATCAAAATTTGCGGCGGCGTATTGCCTCAAAAACTTTTAATCAGAGATACAAGCCCATAAAGAGGGCGCGGAGGCGCGATTCTGCTGGGGAAAAGGAATCCGCTCCCTAAACTCATCGGTAAATAAACCGTCAACCCGGATGCTGAAAGATAATCCGTCAACCGGGTCTGAGCCGTGAAATTGATTTACCGAATCGAACCAAGCCGAATAATGTTCGACATACTGTTTTTCGCCCGTCAGATGATTGAGCATAAAAAACGGCTTTTTCTTGTTCGTCCGAAACCACAAAAACTCGTGACAAATCTCGGTTTCGATGTGGTCGCGGTGCGAGGGAACGGGGCGCGGGGCGTCGTCGTACATAATCAGCATTCTGCCCGTCGCTTTAAACGGCAGAGTGCGAATAAAATCCATCAGCAGGGCGAACTCGTTCGCATGTTCGGTCAAAGTCCAATATTCGGTTTTGTCCAAATCGAAATAGCTGTCCGGTCGGCTCGAAGCCGCCAGATAAATCATTCGCGAACCGGGACGGTCGGGCGCGTCGTCCTGCAAACGATACGGTCCGGTGTAAAAACGCAAGTCGTTCTGCGCCTGCATATGACGGCTGATTTTCTGTGTCAGATAGCCGTCGAGCGATTTAAGCCGTTCGACATCAATAAATTCATCGAAAGTTTTGTAAGACGGATATTTGATTCGCGGGTCTAAATCCGGCGCGCGATATTCGCCGTAGTCTATTGCGGAAATTTCAGAAGCCGTTCCATTTTCCGCTGTTTTATTTAAGGTTTCTTGAGTTCCGTTTATCATAGCCGATGCCGAACAGTTCTCGTTCGTGCTGATTTTATAGATTCAGTAAGACGCTAAGATCAAAACTTTATAAAATTATAATGCTTGAAGATAGCTGTTTTTAAAATATGAGTCTGTACGCTACAGAACATTAAAAACTTTTGAAATAATTTTTAATGCGTTTACAACTTATTTCAATACTTACCAGCGATGATTAAAGCCGCGTTTTTCAAAAATCAAAGAATGCCTTTTGTGATCGAACCCGAATCGGTTCAATCGGGACACGGCGCACCTGAAACATTATTTGCAGTTTGTCATCAGAAAAAGACATTTTTAATCGAAAATCTGCGGCGTTGCGGTGCGTTGCTGTTTCGCGGTTTCGGAATTTCGACCGAAGCTGATTTGGGGAGATTTGCCGCCGAATTTTCGGAAAAAGATTTATTAAATTACACAGGCGGAGCCTCGCCGCGCTCGCGGCTTGAGGGGAAAGTTTATACTTCGACCGAATATCCGCCCGATTTAACGCTCGCTTTGCACAACGAATTGTCTTATGCCGACGAGTTTCCGCGTTTGTTGTTTTTCTGCTGCGCAATCCAGCCGGAAACGGGCGGCGAAACTTCAATCGCCGACAGCCGCCGAATTTTAAACAAAATCGAGCCTGGGATTGTGCGCGTCTTTAAACAAAAGGGCGTGATGTACATTCGCAATCTGGATGCGAACAAAGGTTCGGGATATTCCTGGCAGGACGCCTTTGAAACCGAAGATAAAAACGAGGTCGAAACATATTGCCGAGCGGTCGGCGCCGATTTTGAATGGAAGCCGGACGGCGGTTTGCGACTTAGCCAAACGCGCCCGGCAACCATCGTGCATCCCGAAACCGACGAGGAGGTTTGGTTTAACCAAGCGCACGGCTTTCACCCATCGGCGCTGGACGCGAAAACATATCAAGACTTTATTTCGCAGATGCCGGAAGACGATTTTCGCCTGAACGCCAGATTCGGCGACGGCTCGCCGATTCCGGTTGAAATGCTCGAACAAATCCGAAACGTTTTGGCGAGCGAAACCGTGCTGTTTCCCTGGCGCGCGGGCGATGTTCTGGTTTTGGACAATCTGCTCGCAGCGCACGGACGAATGCCCTTTACCGGCGCACGCAAAATAATTCTGGCGATGACCTGAAAAAAAAGAGGCATCGAAATTAGCTTACGGCGCCCAATCGCCGTTGATTTCTCCAATCAAAATGGCTGTGTAGTTCTGGTTAAAGGCTGAACCGTTTAACGGTTGATAGCTTTGTGAACCGGGTAAGAATTTCCAATTACCGACTAATCCGGTATTGGCATTCTGTGAATTTGCCGCCACATAACGAAGAATCAGCGTTGCATCAAAGGCTGTAATGCCGCCTGCGCCATTTGTATCAGCCGCTTGTTGTTGATTTGCCGATAAGGCGTTCGGTCCCGCCCCGTTAGCTGCAACGTGACGAAGAACCATTGTTGCATCGAACGGGCTGATGCCGTTGATGTTTCCTGTCTTTGCAGGCGTGACCGTATAATATCCGCTGGTGAAGAGGTTGGTTAATGAATACGCCCCAAAGTTGTTTGTTAAAGCGGTTGTAGAAGAATCGCCCGATAAAGTGAACGATACATTCGGAACGTATTTGGCTGGATATGTGACAATTGGCGTTCCGTAAGTTACATTTCCTTCGACATTGGCAAAATTGGTGACAAATTTGTAGCTGAAAACGCGAGTGTTCCAGTTGAAAAAATCATCCGCCGCGAGGTATTGACCGATGTACCAGAAAGTGGCATCGTCCGCCGGATCAATCTGCATTGTCGTGTAATCGCCCCATCTGGTCAGCCCTCCGATCTGCGATCCGCCGCCGGTTTGAGAAATAATCTCGCCCTGCATCGTGTTCAACGGATCGCTCTGCAATCGTCCGGTGAAAGCGATGGACGGCTTTAAGTTCGTCGCTGCGTTGGCAACGTTATAGCCCATCAGAATGTTGCCGAATTTATCCATTGCCAGCGAAGACATCCAGCGGTCGCCGTTCGCGCCCGGATCGTATGTGGCGTTTTGATAAAGAGTCGGAGCGGCGGAAAACGGATTGCGAATTTCATACCAGCGAATGGCGGAGGCGCGCAGACCTTCTCCGTCCGGGTCAACCGCGTGACTCACCAGAAGGCTGTCAACACCGTTGCGATTGCGATAAGCGAGGCGGTACATCAGCCGGTCGCCGAGCGTGTCGAGTCTTGTCGTCGTGCCGGGCTGCGGGACGCAAGCGCTGCCGACTCCGTTACAGGCGGCGGTCGTCGCTCCGACCGGGATGCTGATATAGCTTTCCAAAGCGCCGCCTAAGCCATCGCTCAGAGTGCCGGTGAGATTGGCGAAATCCGGCTTGAGCTTAATTAATCGAATTGCCTGCCCGCTGAATGAATATCCTGCGAAAATACCGCCCTGCGCAGTGTTTGTCGGCAGCGTCGTTCCGTCTAAATCAACTGGAAGAAAAACGTCCGCGCCGGCATAATTGCCGACTCCGCAGATTGAGACGGCAGGTTCGCCCAACATCATTTTGCTTTTGTCATAAGCGCACAGACCTGAGCCGATATAAACGCCGGAGGGACTTGTAAGCACGGCATAAGAAATATAATATGCGTCAGTCCAAACGCCGAGCTTGCCGTAATCATTAAAACCGCCGCCCGGAAGCGAGAACGAATAGCGGTAATAACTTCCGGTCGGGTCGCCGGAGGTGGAAACCGCAATGCATTGAAGAAACGGACCGGCATTGGAAGAAAACGCAAACTGACTCAGAATCCAGCGGTCGGCTAAGCGGTCGTATTGCAGCGTCGGGTCGCCGCGATTCGTCGTTTCGCAAACATTACCGAGTCCCGCAAACAGCGTGTTGCCGTTAACAAAACCGGCTCCCGGAAGCAACTTTGTTCCGCTCTTACTGAAAACCGCATATTGCGCGTTAACCCAGACGACGACGTGATTCAATCCAACGGCTAAAGTCGTATCCGGCGGAGAGATGGTGACGGTGTAGCCCGGCATTCCTTGTCCGGGTCCTTCAAAGCTGGTGACGGGAATCGCCGCCAAAGGTGCAGACGTTTGCGTTTGCACAGCCGAAGGCGGCGCGGCGACAAGTTCATTCGGGTTTGCCTTGCCGGAAAAAAGCTCTCTTTCGTTCTCTTTAAACGTACGTTCTTTCAGCCTTGAATTAGAGTCGGGACGGCTGGCGAGGTTATACAACGAATCCGAGACGCCGTGATACTGCAACGGAATTGCAACGAGTTTTCCATTAAATTGTTTTCTGATTTTGAGCGCAGCCGATTTTGCGCGAGCCTTTGCCGCTCTTTCCGCTTTTTCAAGATCGGCGCGTTTGGAACTTGCTTCCCGCGCTGTTTTCTTGCCCGAACGTTTAACGCCCGCTCTGCTTTGCGCGTGAGAGTAATCGGTTAATGATAAACAGACGATTATCAAGCTAAAGTTTATAAACGATAAAAAAATATTCTTTCGAAACATCCTGACAACTATTAAATGTAATATGGATTTTTACCCCGAAGGTTTAAATGAAGCTGTGCAAATGAGCGTTGATAAATTCTATTGAAAAGAATTAACAGCCTGTAACTGATATTAACCGCGCAACGCTTTAAAAGCGAATGCCGAATTTAACAGCCGACATACTTTCACATGGATTGCAGTTTCTTCTCCATCCTCACACAAGCGCGCTCAACTTTATCATTTAACTTATGAATCAGATGCTCGCGCGCTTCGTATCCCAGACGCTCATAAAATGCGACAGCGTTAAGAGAGGAAAATAACTGCAATGATTCCAAACCGGATTCGCAGGCTCTGTTTTCGAGTGTTTGCATCAGTTTGAGTCCGAGACCGCGCCGCCCAAAATTTGGGTTAACATAAAGCCCCTGCACTTCTTTATCCTGTAAATTCATTACCGCGAAACCGATAATAAGCCCGCCTTCTTCAGCAACGAAAAACTCTAAGTTTTCAATAGCATTCAAATACTTTTCAGGTTTCGTTCGTCCAACCCAGACTCGGATTACTTCGGGCGAGTAGTGGTTCGCCGCGCTGCCTTCAATGGCGGCTATATGAGCGCGCCAGATGCCTTCGCAATCTTCAATTCCGGCTCTGCGAATCAACACCATTTATTTAGCTTATGAAGTTACGCAGACAGCATCCAAGCCAAAGCTGACAATACAATTAGAGGCGAGAGCGCAATTCCAATTATTCCGAGCAATGTGACGACGCTAACAATAGCCCAAACAACAAAAACTATATTATCAATAAAAGTCGGCGGCTCGCTCGGCTTATCCAGAGAAAGCTGCTGGCGTAATTGTCCGACTCGCTGTGAAAGCAGTTCGTCGTCAAAGCTCAAATGATACAAATTCGAGCTTTGCCGTCCGCGCAGAAAGGCTTTATAAATGCCGCCCGGATTGATGAAGAGACCGGCGGCAAAACCTGATAAATTTAGCAGCCACGCCGCCAGGCTGCGCGTGCATCCGGTCGCGACTTCCCACGCCCCGATTTCAGTTTCGCCCGATAATGAAGTGCCGTATTCGGTCAAAATATGATGAAGATCATGATATTTGACGACTTTCACTCTTCCTTTGGTGTTCGGAAAGTAAAAACGCAGCAGCCCGTATTCGACTTTGACCCATTTATCATCGTATCCGCCCCAGCCAAAGTTGTTAACGGCAAAATATTGCGCGCGGGCATCACGAAGAGTTAGGTCTGGATTGTAGGCGGTCATCTTTTACCTCTCGATTAGGATTTCTTCGCGCGGCAAATGTAATATGTGCCAAATTGCGCTTCCTCATAATCAACATCCTCGGTCAATTCTCGAAGCTCGTCCCACGGGCGGATGTCCGGATTGCCAAGCACGGTTAATTTGCTCGTCCACAACACAAACGGGTAGAGCAGCTTGCCGATGATACCGGAGGGAAGTTTGGCGTCCATAATGACAAGATAGCCGCCCGGACGCAACTGTTTCCAGGCGTGGCGCAGCGCCTCCCTGTGATGAGGAATGACGGCATACGAGAGACTGAAAATTACGCCGTCAACAGACGACGGCAAAACGTAATCAGCCGCATCCGCCCGCATCAATTCAACATTCTGCCAGTCTTGCCGGATGCATAGCTGCTTAGCTTCAGCCAGCATTCCTTCGGACAAATCAACGCCGTACACTTGACCTTCCGCTCCAACCGCTTCGATTAACGACGCGAGATTTCTGCCCGTTCCACAGCCGACTTCAAGCACGCGATTGCCGCGTTTAAGCTCCAGGCGACTGACCGCTTTGCTCCGTATGCTGCGCGGCAGCCAGAACAGCCACTCAAAGAACACGAAAAACCTGGCAAGCCGATTGTAACGCCGCCGAACAAAGGATATATCGTAGTCAACCCATTTAGCTATGGAATTCATCCGTTCTCTCCTTTTGAATTAGCCGCAGGACAAGATAGATTAGTTTGTCATTACTATACCAAAATGCTCGTGCAGCACGGCGTCGTATTCTGTTTGGCACGTTAGGATTCGCTCTTGCCGCTCTCCGTTTTTTGATGTTGTGATAAAACGCATTTCACTCAGTGTTATGCGACCTTCCTCCGTTGCGCGTGAGCAAATACGACGCTGCGTAAAGTGCGATTGCGGCGAAGTCTGATGATAGCGGCACATTTCAGTATAGTCCGCATACTCATAGGGTTGTAAGGTAAAACGATATTGAGCTTTCCATTCATCTTCGTCTTCACGCTGCATCAGAATCAGATAATCGTTATCAGGAACGATTTTGTAAGCGCGTCTGCCTTGCCTTTGCTCGCCGCGCTCATCAAGCAGCAACGGTTCAATGAATGAATCGCCAAAACCGACATCCGCAAGCCAGTGATTATCTAACGAAACCATCAAAGTCATATGGTCAAAGTTCGGTCCAAAGCCGCCTCCGGCATTTGCGACTTCGGCTGAAAGCATTTCAACTTTGAAACCCAATGCACGTAAAAGTGCTACAAACAAACCGTTTACTTCATAGCAGAAACCGCCGCGCCGATGTTCGACGATTTTGGCAAAAAGAGCATCATCTTCGAGAACAATCGGCTGTTTGGAATGAATACTTAAATTTTCAAAGGGCACTGCTAATAAATGAGCTACCTGCAAATGGCGCAGTGTTTCGGCGGATGGAGAAAGCGAGCCGCTATATTTAATGCGTTCGAGATAAGCGTTAACATCCAAGCATTTCTCTCCTTCTCATATTCAGAGTCCAAAAGCGCCGAAAATTGATTATATCGCAACTATTGGGTACCAATTCCAAAAACACAGCAAAGCGGCAGTATCAGATACAAATGTCAACAAAAAACCGCATTGCAATCAGTTCAACCGCGCGTTTTTTATTAGTCGATTGCAGCGGCAAGAATGGATTTTTAAAAATTACGGGTGACTTCGGCATTCAAGAAAAAAATATGTGCGAGAATAAGTGTTTTGTGAAATTTGTAGCAAACTTTTACTCTGATATTTTCAACTAATTTCAACCTGAACAAATTCAAGCCTTACTCAAAATATCGTTTGGGAAAATAAAAAAGAACGTTTGTTTTGCGAAATTTTTAATACAAAGCTGTGTTTCTGTGATTTCAGCTTGTTTCTCTGATTATCAATTCAGATGTTTCAGCCGCCGGTAAGATTGCTGAAACAACAACAATTTGCTCAGTTTTCTCGATAAAGCGCGGATAAGATCGCGTCGTAATTAACATTAAATCTCAATCTTCATAAATAAAATATAATGGTTAAATATCTCCTTGTTATTTGTAGCTTATTTGCAATGAGCGTTTCGGTTTTCGGGCAGGATACTTTGGAAAAAGATTTACGCCAATCTTTTAAAAAGTATGATTTGGTGAAATTAAACGATGAGGTTCTGCTTGAAAAAGTGAAATCCGAAGAATCCATCGAAATTCAAGCCCAGGGACGCCGGTTTGAGTTTGTTTTAACTCCTCACGATATAAGAGCCAGGAATTACAAAGCCCTTGAAAGCACCGACGCGGGCGAGCGCGAGATGGAACGCGGCGAAGTGCAGACTTTTAAAGGGAAATTAAAGAATGACTTTGAATCGGAAGTTCGTTTTGCGGTAACGGAAGAAGGCGTCGAAGGTTTAATCTACACCGGCGATAATAAAAAAATCTTTGTCACGCAAGCCGAGCGATTTTCAAAACACGCACGTCGAGACGAAGCCGTTGTTTACGGCGAAGATGATTTGGTAAAAACCGTTGATTTATCAAACGATATTCATACTCCGTCAAATGATGTCGAATCAAAAATAAATTCGGGCACTGAGCTTTTGAATTCTTACATTTTCGGTTCGCCGAAAACGGCTGAAGCGAATGTGGACGAAACAACCGAATTGAGCGCGGCTGCCGCTGCGGCGGGCTTGCTGACGATTGAAGTAGCGACCGAAGCCGATTATCAATGGGTGACGCAATCGGGCGGCGCAGCTCAGGCGAATAATCAAATCCTGAGCATTTTAAATCTGGTTGACGGCATTTATAAGCGCGACCTGGGTTTATCGGTTTCAGTCACTTATCAGCACGCCTGGTCAACTGCCGATCCTTACCCGTCATCATCAATGCAGGCGGAGCTTGATTCATTTCTTTATTATTGGAATGCCAATTACTCGCACGCACAATATCCGCGCGACACGGCGCATCTTTTCACGGGTAAGTTCAGCGGTCAGGGACTGGCTTATATGGGCGTCATCTGCCGCAGCCCACATTACGCTTACGGAGTTACCGGCAGAAGCGGAAGCGTAAATCATTTGATCGTAGCGCACGAGATCGGTCACAACTTAGGCGCGGATCACGTTGCGAATTCGGGAAGCTGTGCGAACTCGATGATGAATCCGAGTTTAACTTCCTCTGCCGCGACTTTTTGCGATGCCTCGAAAACCCAGATTGCCGGTTTCGTGTCTTCGAGCAGCAGTTGTTTAAGTGCGGGCGGACCATTGCCAACGCCGACACCGACTCCGTATTGGACTCCGACGCCAACGCCAACACCGTTCCCAACACCAACTCCAACTCCATTTCCGACTCCGACTGCTACGCCGACACCAATGGCTACGCCGACGCCGACCTCCGGCAGAGCGAACGTCGCTTTGGCGGCAAACGGCGGCACGGCTTCGGCTTCATCGGAGTTAGCTTCGGCAAGCACGGCGATAGACGGCTATAGAAACTGGGCGACCACCGCAGCGTGGAAAGACGCTACACCGGACAGCTATCCGGATTGGCTGCAAGTAAATTTCAATACCAGCAGAACAATCAACGAAATTGATGTTTATGCCGTTCGCGACGACTATACAAATCCGGCTGACCCGACGGAAGGCACAACTTTCAGCCTTTATGGAATTGTTAACTTCGATGTTCAATACTGGAACGGTTCAAGCTGGACGACAGTGCCAAACGGCAGCATCATAAACAACAATAAAGTAATTACAAAAATTACATTTCCGGCAATCACGACAAGCAGTATCAGAGTTGTGGTCAACAGCGCCCAAGCCAATTACAGCAGAATCGTCGAGCTTGAGGCTTGGACGGGAAGCGGCAGCGTAACTCCGACGCCGACTCCGTATGCTACTCCGACTCCCTATTCAACCCCGACACCGACGGCGACGCCAACTCCTTATTCGACGCCGACGCCGTATGCAACGCCAACGCCTAATGCGACTCCAACGCCCGGCGCTCGCTCAAACGCAGCGCTAGCTTCAAACGGAGGAAGGGCTTCTGCTTCATCA
>DASVQU010000068.1:0-7915 GCA_036388995.1 Pyrinomonadaceae bacterium
ATCTGATGCGTAAAGCAAATGACGGAAACTCTGTGCTAGTTGGTTTTACGACTTACACGGGCAAAGTAATGGCTGCTTCCGAGTGGGGACTCGAAGGCGTAACTATGAGAGTGCGCCCGGCGCTGCCCGGCAGTTATTCGAGACTTTTTCACGATTCCGGTATTCCGAACTTCCTGTTAATTTTTCGCGGTAATGAAAGACTGACGCAGGAATTGGGCGGCACGCGGCTGGAGCGCGCAATTGGAGTCATTTATAAACCGCAAACCGAGCGCCAGAGTCATTATTTCGGAGCTAAAATGTCGAAACAATTCGACGCGGTAATTCACTTTGACACGACAAGCGCGGTAAAGCCTTTCTGATAGAAGTTCGGATAAGCTTTAAAACAGAAAAATTATAAACAAGCAGCATTATCAAAATGAAAAACGAACAACTCCTCAATCAGCAAATCGAAATTATCGCTCAATGGATTGTTGAATCCGAGCATATTGTTGCGTTTACGGGCGCGGGAATCAGCACCGATTCGGGGATTCCCGACTTTCGCGGACCCGATGGCGTTTGGACGCGGCGGGATTCGGGTTTGCCGCCCCCGAAATGGCGCGTTTCGCCCGGACAAATCAAACCGAATGCATCTCATCTGGCGCTCGTTGAGCTTCAACGGTTCGGCAAGCTCCAATTTCTGATTACTCAAAATACCGATAATCTGCACCGGCAATCCGGCATCCGACCGGAAATCTTGGCGGAATTGCACGGCAACGGACACCTCGTCCGATGTCTGGGCTGCGACCGGCAATTTACGCGACAGGAAGTCGGCTGGGATGCGAGCCGCTTCGGACCCGGCTATCGAACGCAAAGCCCTATGAAAGGACAGCCTGTTTGCCCGCAATGCGGCGGACGATTGATCTCATCGGTGGTTAATTTTAACGATCCGATGCCTCAAAAAGAGCTTCAATCAGCCGCACAAAATGCGCTCAAATCAGACCTGATGCTTGTCTTAGGCTCTTCGCTGGTAGTCAATCCGGCGGCGTCGCTTGTCGGCGTTGCAGTAAGAAACGGCGCTCGCGTTGTTCTGGTTAATCAGGGAGAAACGCCTTACGATGAAGTCGTCACGCTTCGCCTTTGGAGCGCAATCGGCGAAGTGATTCCACCGGCTGTCGAGCAGGCGAAGCAAATGCTGGCTTAATCGCCATCAGGTTTTGTTTCTGTGGCGCAGGGCGCGACTTCGGCGCGTTTGAGCCTGACAGGTTTTGTCGGTTTATCGCCTTCAACCGGCATTTTGTTGATGTTGTCAACAACATCCATTCCGCTCGTAACGCGACCGAATGCGGCAAAAGTTCCGTCAAGATGTCTTGAATCGCCGACGAGAATGAAAAAGTGCGTCGTTGCGCTGTTCGGCGTGTCGGAGCGCGCCATCGAAACAACGCCGCGCTCATGCTTGACCGAGTTCGGTTCGTCCGCAATTGTGCGGCGCGAGCGTTTATCTAATTCCTGCGTCATCTTTTCGCGCGTCGAAAGATTACCGCCCTGCACAACAAAACCCGGCACGACACGACTAAAAGTTGTCGTGTCGAAAGCGCCGGTTGCCGCAAGGTTTAGAAAATTACGAACCGTTTCGGGCGCAGTTTCCGGCAGCACAGCCATCTCGATTATGCCCGCTTCGGTTTCAAGCTTGACGCATTGCTCCGCCATTTTCTGGACGGAAGCTTTCTCAAATGGTTCTGATGGCGCAGCTTTTGGAGAGGCGGCGGGACGCGCGTTCGCTTTCTTTGTTGGTTGCTGTGCAAGCGCTCCGGAAACAAATGGAATTAAACAAATAACGATTAAAATAAAAGATTTTAACATTTTATTCACCTTCTTTTATCTTATCGTTTCTTTATCTAATTCGGCAGGGGTAATTACAAAAAACGCTAGCGTGATGTTGGATTTTTTTGATAGTGCTTGGTTAATAATGAATTTCCAAAATACCCGCGAAACGAAAGCCCGCGCTCGTGAGCGCGGGCTTTCGTTTTGTATAAAAATTGAACAAAGGTTATTTGCTCGAGCGTTCAAGCTGCGAAGCGAGCCTGCTGACTGCCGACAGCTTTTCCATTTCCTCTTTGGCTTGAGCCGAAGTGTTTTGCACGCCTGCCAGACGAAGGCGAAATTCGTCGGCGTTCGACGCTCCGCGCAGAGCTTCTTCAAGCGAGATAAGTCCGGATTGATAGAGATAAAATAGAGACTGGTCAAACGTCTGCATTCCATATTGCGAGGTTCCCGCGCCGATAGCGTCGCGGATTTGCGAGGTTTTTTCTTCGTTGACGATGTAATCGCGAATGAGCGCGGTCGAAACCAGAACTTCCGCAGCCGGAACACGCCCATTGCCTTTTGCGGAACGAATCAGGCGCTGCGAAACCACGGCTTTCAAAAGTCCGGCGAGTTGAATCCGAATTGATTTTTGCTGATACGGAGGAAATGCCGAGATAATTCGGGTGATTGTTTCCGCCGCGTCCAAAGTGTGCAAAGTCGAAAGCACGAGATGTCCGGTTTCGGCTGCCGTCAAAGCGGTTTCAATCGTTTCCAGATCGCGCATTTCGCCGACGAGAATAATATCCGGGTCTTGACGCAGCGCGCCGCGCAGAGCTTCGGCGAATGAGCGCGTGTCAACGTCAACTTCGCGCTGCGTGACAAACGATTTTTTGTCGCGGTGGAGAAATTCAATCGGGTCTTCAATCGTCACGATGTGCGAATTGCGCGTTGCGTTCATCCGGTCAATCATCGCCGCCAGCGTCGTGGATTTTCCGCTGCCGGTCGTTCCGGTAACAAGAATCAAGCCGCGATGCTCGTCCGCGATTTTTTCAATGATCGGCGGCATTCCAAGCTCGGAAATGTTGCGAATGCGGTCGGGTATGACGCGGGCGACAATTCCGATGGTCGCGCGCTGCTGGAAAACGTTGACGCGAAAACGTCCCAAACCGGAAACGCCGTAACCGAGATCAACTTCAAAAGCCTCTTTAAAATGCTGCTTCTGGCGGTTCGACATCATCCCGAAAGCCATATCGAGCGTTTCGTCCTGACTCAGGCGATTCGCGCCAGCGACCGGACGCAATTCGCCGGAAACGCGCATTACGGGAAACGCTCCTGCTTTGATGTGTAAATCCGAAGCTCCAAAGCTCGTGGCGATGCGTAGCAAATCATCAATTTTGTTTGACATTAAAGAAAGTCCTTTGCGGTAGAAGGTTTTATTGCAGCGAGAGAAAGTGTTGTATGAATTTATCGAAATGAAACGTCAGTGAGCGACGCCGAAATTAATATTAACCGCAAGTCAAACAAACGTCAACGAAGTTTTTGATAATGTTCGTAAAATTAAAAGCGGCTGAGTTTTTAAACTCAGCCGCTTTTAATCATTAATCAGAGACATTTTATTCGTAACGCAATGCTTCAATCGGATCGAGCTTAGCGGCTTTTCGGGCGGGGAGAACACCGAAAATAAGCCCGACGGCGATTGAAACAGTCAAACCTGCAATCACAGCCCACAACGGAACGCTTGCCGGAAGGCTCGGAATTAAAAGCATAATCAGATTGCTGATTCCGACTGCTAAAATAACTCCGATAATTCCGCCGAAAAACGTCAGAACCATTGCTTCGAGCAAAAACTGCATTACGATAGCGCCGCGCGTCGCCCCGATGGCTTTGCGGATTCCGATTTCTTTGGTTCTTTCCGTTACCGAAACAAGCATAATATTCATCACGCCGATTCCGCCGACGAGAAGTCCGAGGCTGGAAATCGCAATCGCAA
The DNA here is from genome assembly GCA_036388995.1 of Pyrinomonadaceae bacterium. Lineage (GTDB taxonomy): Bacteria > Acidobacteriota > Blastocatellia > Pyrinomonadales > Pyrinomonadaceae > JALZCH01. The sequence goes on from DASVQU010000068.1 coordinate 3,773, forward strand.
TTAACCCGATCATTCCGGTCACAGAATCGAATTGTTCGATAAATTTGTCGGCGGTTTTGATGTCGAAATTATTCGGCTCGCCAAATTTAACGCCTCGCCGTTGTCGCAAAATGTCTTCAGACTCCTGCAATGCTTGAGGTATCTGACCGGATTTGGCTTTGATAATTTGCAGCAAGTAATCACGCTGCGGAGCGACTTTACGAGCCGTGCGATACGGCAAAAAAACTTTCCGATCTTCTTCGTTTTCACCGAAAAAACCGGCTTTGCGTTTTTCCAGAACGCCGATGATTTCCCATTGCTGACCGTTCATTCGCACGAATTTCCCGACAATTCCGGTTTGTTGATCAGGGAAAAGGGCTTCCGCCGCATTAACTCCAATGACAATAACGTTTCGGCGCTGAAGGTCATCCGACTCGGTAATAAAACGACCTTCGCGAATTGTCACATTGGAAATTTGTTCGTAGTTTGATGACACTCCATCGGTATTTGCCCAGCGATAATTCCGTCCTTCGTAAGTCATATTGTCATCAAAGCTGTTGCCGAAATTACCGATTCCGGGTGCTATCAACGCAATATCCTCGACTGCGGTTGATTGAGCTTTGATTGCGGCGACATCTTCGACCGTCAAAGGCTTGCGGTTTCGCTCTTCGCGGTTCGGCGGACCGAAACCCGTCGTTAGGTGAAAAGCGTAAATATTGCTCGTGCCGTATTCTTCAATCATTTGCACGATGCTGTTCCGCATTCCGGTCAAAATCGAAGCCACGATTATCGCAGTCATCACCCCGACGACAATTCCCAGCACGGTCAAAACGCTGCGAAACTTATTCGAGCGAATGCTGTCCAACGCCATTTTGATGATTTCAATCGGAATAAAATTCGGCAGCCTCATTTGCTTTTCTCCTTAAACATTTTTCGTCAGAGCGACAATCGGGTCTAAACGCGCCGCTTTCCAAGCCGGGTAAAGTCCGGCGAGAATGCCGATGACGCTCGAAACAATTACCGACAGCGAAATATAAAACGGCGTAATCGTCATCGTGATTTCAGCCAGAAACGTAATCAAAGCTGTGACGCCCCAGGCTACGACCAGCCCCAGAATTCCGCCGAGAACGCAAAGCAGCGCGGATTCGATCAGAAATTGCAGCAAAATTTGTCTCTGCGTCGCGCCGAGAGCTTTTCGCAAACCGACTTCAAACGTTCTTTCGGTGACGGAGACGAGCATAATGTTCATCACGACGATTCCGCCGACGATTAAAGTAATCAGCGTAATCGGCACAACGACCGCCGCGATTGAAGCCGTAAACTGGTCAATTTGCCCGCCAAGCTCCTGCGTATTAACGAGTCCGAAATTATCGTCTTCCGTGCCGATCAGTCCGCGACGGTTTCGTAAAGTCAGTCGGGCGTCTTCGATAACCTGATTAAAAGTCTCGCGGTCCGAGCCTTTGCCGTGAAGCTGAATTCCGTCCTGACCGCGATTGAAAAGCTGTTGATGCAGGGAAATCGGAATGTAAAGATGGCGATCCTGCGATTGTCCCATAAAAGAGCCGCGTTTATTCTCGATTCCGATAATTTCGACCGGCAAGCCGCGCACTTTGACAGTCAATCCAATCGGATTTCTATCGGGAAACAATTTATCTTTGACATCCCAGCCGATTACAGCGACTCGCGCTGAACGGTTTACATCGTCATCGCTTATAAAACGCCCTTCAGACACATTCTTGTCTTCAATATCGAGCATATTCGCCGTCACGCCGATAATTCGAGTCGAAGGCATTTCGACTCCGTTTTCTTTTAAATCCGCGCCCCCGCCGAGCGTCGCGCCGATTTCGGCGCAGCTCCTACAATTGGCTTTGACGTATTCGTACTCCTCCATCGTTATTTTTTTGTTGCGGCGATTGGCTCTTTCAAATGCCTCGTCGGACATTCTGCCCGAAAACGCGAGCCGTGCGATCATAAAGTGATTCGCGCCCAGAACTTTGGTAACCTGCGTCGTGACGTAAGAATTCAAGCCGCTGATGGAAGCGCCGACGACGACCACCGCCGCGACGCCGATAATAATACCGATCAGCGTCAAAAAGGCGCGCAGCTTGTGCGCCAAAATCGAATCGAGCGCAATGCGAAAAGCGTCGGTGTAAAAAGAATAAAGATGTCTCATCTCGAAACTCTAATTAAGAAAGTTTATTAATTGATTTACGCTTTACGGCGTGTTGACTAATCGAATTACGAACGAAGTGAACCGAATGTTTCGAGATAATTTTCGTTTTTGCGGCACTTTGCAAACTTAAAAAACGCTTTTCCGCAAATTGCCATTGAATGATTATAAATTTACCGGAAAACAATGGATTTCCCGTTTGGCACAAACTTTGTCGTAAAAAAAAAGCAAGCCGTTTTGGAGCGGCAAATTTAAAAACTTCCGGCAGGAGTCAAAAAGATGGACATTGTGGTTGTAACTTATGCGGCTTATATCGTTTTAAGCGTGATGCTAACAGTTTGGGTCGCCCGCACTTTGCACACGAACGGTCGGATTTTTCTGGTTGATGTTTTCGGCGGCAACGAATCGCTGGCGGATTCGGTCAATCATCTGCTCGTCGTCGGATTTTATTTGATAAATCTGGGATTTATCAGCTTGTTTCTAAAGCTCGGTTACGACATCGCAACCACGCGGCAGGGAATCGAGGCTTTATCGTTTAAGGTCGGGACGGTGTTAATCGTTTTAGGAGCAATGCATTTTTTCAATTTGTTTGTTTTTACGCGCATCCGTCATCGAAACCCAAGCGCGCCGCAGTTTCGCCGCCCTGCGTCTTTTGACAAACAAAGCGGCGTTTACGAAACGGAACCCGTTCAATCTTAAAAAACAGATTTTCGTTTGATCTGTAAAAAAGGCTGCTCATTTCGGCAGCCTTTTTGTTTTTAGAGAGTTTGCCCGCGCAGCAGACCGCGCAAAATGCCGCAAATGCGGACAAATTCAAACGGCAGACGAAGCGGACTGAGCGCGGAATTGGCGGGACGCAGCTCGACTTCCGCGCCGAAATCGTAAAAGCGTTCGAGCGTCGGATGTTTGTCTTCGATCAGAGCGACTACGCATTCGCCGTCGCGGGCAAACGCGCGGCGTTCGACGAGCGCGATGTCGCCGGCGCAAATATGTTCTTCAATCATCGAATCGTTCGGCACGCGAAAAGCGTAGATTTTTTCCGGCTGCGCAGCCCCGAGCAGAAAACGCGGGACAAACAGCATTTCCACGTCATATTCGTCTTCGGTCAAGTTTTCGAGCAGCGGAATCCGGCAAACCGATTTTGTCAAATCTTTTTCCGGCTCAACCGAGAGCATAAACGAGCCGTTATCGGTGCGCCGCGAAACCAAGCCCTGACGCTCAAGCGATGTCAAGTGTTTTGAAACCGCAGATTTCGATTTAATGCGAAAATGCCGCGCGATTTGCTGATACGAAGGCTTATAGCCGTGTCGCTCAATAAAATTCGTGATGTAGTCGAGGATTTCCTGTTGGCGCTGTGTGCGTGCGGACATTTAATTTTATTTGTTCTTTTAAAAACCGCCGGAAAACGTGTTCAATAAATCCCGTTCGGCTAGGGATTTTAGATTTTCTGTTCACCTCGCGTCAAGCTAAATATTCAATAAACACCGGAGAAATAAAGATTGACAGCCGCTAAAAAAGTCAGCAATGATGAATGCTGTTAACAAAATCCGAAATAAATTTATGAGCGAAATTAAACTTAACTCGCAAACTTTTTCTTTGCCGGATGATTTGCATCGCGCAGTTGAAAAAGAATTGAGCGATTGGAACCGGGAAAATAAAACCGAGCGTTTATGGGCGAAAGACGCCGGTTTGTGGACAAACGAGGACGAAGCGAAATGGCTCGGCTGGCTCTCGATTGTCGAAAAGCAGCGCGACGAAATCGGGCGCATCGAGAATTTTCAAAACGAAGTTCGCCAGCGCGGTTTTAGCCACATTCTTTTGCTCGGAATGGGCGGATCGAGCCTGGCGCCGGAAGTTTTGAGTTTTACTTTCGGCAAACAGGAAGGTTTTCCCGAATTTCACATTCTGGATTCGACTGTTCCGGCGCAGGTTCGTGCGGTGGAAGAAAAAATAGATTTGGCGAACACGCTTTTTATCGTCGCCAGCAAAAGCGG
>DASVQU010000069.1:0-20919 GCA_036388995.1 Pyrinomonadaceae bacterium
GGCTTCCGCTTTTTTCTTTTCTTCTTCCTGAATCCGTTTCAAAGCGTCAAACCGGCGCTGGGTGAAAAAGTAGCTTTGCGGAACAGTTTCCACGCCGTTTTCGCGGGCAAATTTTTCCGCGCCTTCGCCGATCATCATTACGTGCGGCGATTTTTGCATCACGAGCCTTGCGAGCGAAATCGGATTTTTGATGTGTTTCAGAGTCGCCACCGCTCCGGCTTTCAGAGTTTTGCCGTCCATAATCGAAGCGTCCAGCTCGTTTGTGCCTTCGCTGGTAAAAACCGCTCCTTTTCCGGCGTTAAATAGCGGCGAATCTTCCATAATCCGAACTGCCGCTTCGACCGCATCGAGACTTGTTCCGCCAGCCTGCAAAACTTTATAACCGGCTAAAACGGCTTGTTCGAGCGCGACTCGATATTCTTTTTCCTGTTCGGGCGTCAAGCTCCCGCGTGTAATCACGCCCGCGCCGCCGTGAATCACGATTCCGAGCGGCGGGTTTTGCGGCGATTGCAGTTGTTTCACTTCGCGTCCGGCGCTTTTTTGCCCGAAAGCTGTTAACGGCAAAATCATCAAAACTCCAATTAAGATCAGCGAAATTGTTTGTCTCATAAATACCTTGTTGAGAATCCTTCGGAAATGTACGGCAAATTATAACAGAATCGAACCGAACTTCGCGGGCTGACGGACGTAAAAATAAAGTGCGCGGTTTCGGTCAAATATGCTATAAGTTGGCGTTTTTCTGCATTCCGAAATTCAAACAAGGAGAAAACTAAAGGTGGAGCTTCGCATCGAGAATCTCTCGAAAACCTATTCAAACGGCGTCAAGGCGCTCGACGATGTTTCTTTAACGATTCCGACCGGAATGTTCGGTTTGCTCGGTCCGAACGGCGCAGGCAAATCAACTCTGATGCGAACGCTTGCCACGCTGCAAGATGCCGACAGCGGTACAGCGATTTTGGGCGATTTGGATGTTTTGCGGCAGAAACACGAAGTTCGCAAAATCCTCGGTTATCTGCCGCAGGAATTCGGCGTTTATCAAAAAGTTTCGGCAATCGAGATGCTCGATCATCTGGCGCTTTTGAAAGGCGTGCGCGACGGGCGTGAGCGCAAGCAATTGGTCGAAGCTCTCCTCAACCGCGTCAATCTTTATCAGCATCGCAAAAAAGCTCTGAGCGGTTTTTCGGGCGGAATGAAACAGCGATTCGGAATCGCGCAGGCTTTGATCGGCGATCCGCGCTTGATTATCGTTGACGAGCCGACCGCCGGGCTTGATCCGAGCGAGCGCAATCGGTTTTACAATCTGCTCGCGGAAATCGGCGAAAACGTGATCGTCATTCTTTCCACTCACATCGTTGAAGACGTAAAAGAGCTTTGCACGAATATGGCGATTATCAACAACGGCAGGGTTTTGTATGCGGGCGCTCCAGCCGCCGCGCTCGAAACGCTCTCCGGCAAAATCTGGCGCAGACAAATCGGCAAAGGCGAAATCGAAGATTATCAACAACAGTTTCGCGTTATTTCGAGCAAGCTCGTCGCCGGTCAGCCGATTATTCGGATTTTTAGTCCCATCCCGCCAGGTGACGGTTTTCGCGCGGTCGAACCGGATTTGGAAGACGTTTTCTTCGCGCAAATTACCGATTCTCAATCAAACGAACGAGATGAGGAGGAAAGCTAAATGTTCACCACGTTTTTTAGCTTTGAAGTTCGCTATTGGATGCGCCGTTTGATGGTTTACGTTTTTCTCGCCGTCGTCACATTTCTGGTTTATCTGGCAACGTCGAGCGATAACGTCCAAATCGGCGGAGGCGTTGACAACACTTTCCGCAACGCTCCGTTTGTGATTCAAAATTTTTACGCAGCGATGTCGTTTGTGATGCTGCTGATGACGACCGCTTTCGTCAATTCGGCGGCGACGCGCGACTTTACGCAGGACACCGCCGGGATTGTTTTCTCCACTCCGATTCGCAAAACTGATTATCTGCTCGGCAGATTTTTAGGCTCTGTGGTCGTTGCGGTCGTTCCGATTTTGGGCGTCAGTCTCGGCATCGTCCTCGCCTCTTTAATCGCGGGCGCGGGCGATCCCGAACGCTACACCGCATATAATTTTTTTGCGCACCTCAACAGCATTCTCGTTTTCGCCGTCCCGAACACCTTTCTCATCGGCGCGATAATTTTCGCCATCGCAATCTGGACGCGCAGCACAATTGCTTCATTCGTCGGCGCGCTCGCATTGCTCATCGGTTATTCGCTGGCGGGCGGGTTGTTGCAGGATTTGGACAATCAAACGCTGGCGATGATGATTGACCCGTTTGGCATCAACACTTACAACCTGGTGACAAAATACTGGACGGCGAGCGACAAAAATAATTTGAGCGTCGGATTGACCGGCTGGATGCTGGCAAATCGTTTGCTGTGGGTCGGAATCGGGACGATTTTTCTCGCGGTGTCGGTCTGGCGTTTTACCTTCACCGAACGCACAAAACGCGGCAAAGCAAAAGATGAAGAAGTTTTGTCGCAAAATTATGCCCGAATTCCATCGGTTCAACTTACGGACACAGCGGCAACAAATCTTTCGCGATTTTGGAGCGAAGTAAAAATAAACTTCCGGACGATTGTTAAAAGCACGGTTTTTGTCGTGATTGCGCTCTTTGCAATCATTGACGTAATGGTTACTTTGTATCATTCGACCGGCGAAGGTTACGGCATTTCGTCTCTGCCCGTGACCTACAGAATAATTCACCTGCTGGTCGGTTCATCCTCGCTTTTTTTGATTGCGATTATCACGTTTTTCTCAGGCGCGATGATCTGGCGCGAGCGCGAGGCAAAGTTCGACGAAGTTTACGACGCGCTCCCGTTCCCGACCTGGGTTTCGTTTTGCGCCAAATTCGCTGCGCTGATGGGAATTGTTGCGATTTTGCTCGCACTCGACATTTTATGCGGCGTCGCATTTCAAAGCTTGAAAGGCTTTCATAATTTTCAGCTCGGACTTTATGCGCGCGATTTCTTTCTTTTTCAGCTTTTGTTTTTCGGCTTTTGGGCGATTCTGGCAATGCTCTCGCACACAATCGCGCCGAACAAATACGTCGGTTATTTTATCTTCGTCGTCGTTTTTATGGTCAACGCATTCATGGCAAATTATTTCGAGTTTGAGTCGAAAATGCTGCGTTTTGCGTCGTTTGCAAACTACACTTATTCGGATTTTTACGGAATCGCGCCTTACTTTTCGCAAGTTTTCTGGTTCGGTTTGTACTGGTTTTTATTCTGCGGCTTGCTCGCCGCGATAACGGCTCTGATGTGGCAGCGCGGGCGCGAAACTCATTATAAAAATCGCTTTCGTCAATCGTTCAGGAATTTTCGCGGAACAATCCGCAACGTCGGAATCGCGTTTTTGCTCGGTTTTCTCTGTATCGCCGGATGGGTTTATTACAACACGCTCGTCGTCAACAAAGTCGAAGCCAGACCGGAGCGCCAGAAAAAAGCCGCCGATTACGAGCGCCAGTTTAAACAGTACGAGAATTTGCCGCAGCCGCGCATTGTGGATGTGAAATACAACATCGAGCTTTTCCCCGAACGCCGCGATTTGGTGATGCGAGGTGAAGAAATTCTGCAAAACAAAACCGATAAACCGATTGATAACGTTCATTTGAATCTTGCTGTTAATTTCGAGACCGACATCGAGCTTGAACGCGCGGCGCTCGAAATGAATGACGAACGCTTAAATTATCGGATTTACACTCTCTCGCCCGCGCTTCAGCCGAACGAAACGATAAAATTAAATTTCACCGTCAAATACAGCAATCGCGGTTTTGAAAACGATTTGTCGCAAGAGCAGATAATGCCGAACGGCACGTTTTTTAACAGCACGATTGCACCGCAAATCGGTTATCAACCGGGAACCGAGTTGCAGGAACGCAATGACCGCCGCAGACAAGGCTTGCCCGAAAAAGAATTGATGCCGCGACTCGAACGCGACTGCACGACGAATTGTATGAACACTTACATCTCGAACAACTCCGATTGGGTAAACGTTGAAACGGTTATCAGCACCGCCGCCGACCAGACGGCGATTGCTCCCGGTTCGCTCGTTCGGGAATGGACGGAAAACGGGCGGCGTTATTTTCATTATCGGCTCGACCACAAGGCTTTAAATTTTTATTCGTTTTTATCGGCGCGTTACGAAGTCGCCCGCGAAATCGTCAACGGCGTAAACCTCGAAGTTTATTATCACAAAGGTCACGAATGGAACGTGCCGAAAATGATGAACGCGCTTCGCAGAACTTACGAATACGCGACCGCAAATTTCGGCGAATACAAACACAAACAGCTTCGCATTATCGAATTTCCCCGCGTCGGCAGCTTCGCGCAAGCCTTTCCCGGCTCGATGCCTTATTCCGAAAGCATCGGTTTTATTGCAAATTTGGAAACGCCCGACGCGATTGATATGGCAACTTACATTGTCGCTCACGAAATCGGGCATCAATGGTGGGCGCATCAAGTTTGCGGAGCGAATATGCAGGGTGCGACTTCGCTTTCGGAAACGCTGGCGCAATACACGGCGCTGATGGTAATGGAAAAAGAATATGGGCGCGATATGATGCGAAAGTTTTTGCAGTACGAAGCCGACGCTTACCTGCGCGGGCGCGGCGGCGAATTGATGAAAGAACAACCTTTGCAAACGGTCGAAGCCGATCAGGGCTATATTCATTACAACAAAGGCAGTCTCGTGATGTATTACCTCAAAGAAATGATCGGTGAGGACAAAGTAAACGCGGCTTTGCGCGAAATCATTCGAAACCACGCTTACAAAGACGCGCCGTATCCGACTTCTTACGTCTTAACCGACGCGCTCAGAGGACAAACGCCGCCGGAATTTCAATATCTGCTCAAAGATTTATTCGAGGACATCACGCTTTTCGCCAACCGCACGATTGAAGCGAGCGCAAAAAAACGCAATGACGGACGTTTCGACGTGACGATAAAAGTGCTGACGCAAAAATTAAAAGCAGACGAAAAAGGCTTGGAACAAGAAGTCCCGATTGACGATTTCATCGAAATCGGCGCATTCGCCGCGCCCGAAAGCAGCAAGCGTTACGGCAAAACGCTCCACCGCGAGCGCGTGAAAATAAACAAACCGGAAAACGTTTTTACTTTTACTGTTGATGAATTGCCCGAAAAAGCCGGAATTGATCCGTTTGCGCTGCTCGTTGACAGACAGCCGGACGACAATTTGAAATCGGTGTCGGAACAGTAATTAGCGCGATTCTGCGGAATTTTGAATTGCCGGTCGCATTCGCCGGGCTTCGCGCCAAATGCGCGGAATTGCGCGTATTTTTTGAAATTTTGTAGTGTGGGCGCGGCGCGCGAAAACATCGTAATTTAGCCGTTCGATTTCATTTAAAATCGCCGCATAAATTCTGGCGGCAAGCAAAACACAAAAACGGGCGTCTTTCTCAAGCAACGGTATACCAAGTTCGGCTTTTCGGTAATAACGCCGTGCCCGCTCGATTTCAAACCGCATCAGAGCGATAAAATTATCATCAACTCGCCCGGCAAAAATCTGTTCTTCGGAAACATCGAATTTCCGCAAATCTTCCTGCGGCAAATAAATTCTGTTCATCGCCGCGTCTTCACGAACATCGCGCAAAATATTCGTCAACTGCATAGCAATTCCGAGCGCTTCGGCGTATTCCAATGTTTCCGATTTTTCATAACCGAAAATTTCCGAAGACATCAATCCGACCGTCGAAGCCACGCGAAAACAGTAAACGTAAAGCTCTCGCCAGCTTTCATAACGCTTAACGTGCGTGTCCTGAACCACGCCGCGCATCAATTCGAGCGCCAATTCCTGCCGGATTCGATACGTTTTCAACATCTCTCGCCAGGCGAGCAAAACTAGATTTTGTTCGTTGTTCGTTGTTCGTTGTTCGTTGGTTTTTACTTCCGCATTTTGGTAGATTTCGTCGAGCTTGCGTTTCCAACTTTCTACTGCCGCAATCGCTTCGTGCTCGCTTCCGACTTCTGAGGCGTCAACTTCGTCGTCAACCAGACGACAAAGCGCGTAAAGCGCGTAAATCGGCTGGCGCTTTTCTTTTTTTAAGAAACGCGCGCTGAAATAAAAACTTTTGGCGTGTTTTTTGGTGATTTGTCGGCAAAATTCATAAGCGAGATCGAGTTCAGCGCGCGATTCGACCGGAGTTAGCGGAAAGTTTTTGGCGGCGATTGATTCCATCGGTCAAACCCGGCGCTCGGCGACATAATCAGCCATCTCGCACAGCATATTCGCCGGTTCGCGCCTGCCGAACTCGGTTAACAAAACGTCTTTCGCCGTTGAGATTAAATTTTCGACTCTGATTTGCGCTCTCATTGCGCCTTTTGTGAGAGCAAAAGTTTCGCGTCGTTCGGTAATTTGCGAAATGTGCAAATCTTCCTGTAAATCGAGCAAATCGTCGCTCGTTTGATAAGCGTCACCGAGCAATTCGGCGAAACGCGAGAGCGTGTTTAACTGATTTTCGTTTGCCCCTGAAAGAATCGCGCCTAAATGCAAAGCCATTCGTATCAACGCCGACGTTTTCAAATTCCTGAGCGATTCAAATTTTTCTGCCGTAATCCCATCGGATTTTGCGGCTGCCAAATCAATTGATTGCCCGCCGACCATTCCCGCCGCCCCGATGCAATCGGTCAATTCGCGATGCGCTTTGATTGCCGCCGTCGCGCACATCGTGCAATCGTTTTTTATTCCGGCGAAAACCAGATTATACGAAGCGTTGAGCAGAGCGAGCGCGACTAAAACAGCGTTTCCTTCGCCGAATTTCCGGTGCAGACAAGATTTGCCGCGCCGCTCATCGGCATCGTCCATACACGGCAAATCGTCGAAAATCAAAGAGCTGGTGTGAACAAATTCGACCGCGGCGGCGGCTGGCAAAACCTTTTCGCTCGCCCCGCCGACCAATTCGGCAGCCAGAAGAGTTAAAACCGGACGCAGACGTTTACCGCCCGGAAACATTGCGTAAACGAGAGCTTCGTTAAAATCCGTTCCAAGCGCGGCGGGCGCGAGCGGTAGATTTTCACGTAAAGATATTTCTATTTCCGGTTTGGCTTTCTCAACATAAAGCCATAAATCACCATATTTGTTCATAAAACCCCTTGTTCTTTTTGTTTTTTATTTTAACAACCCACTGTACTGAAAATTGCTACTTCTTTAACTAATTCTCCGTCTTTTGCTTGTGATGAAAGAAAAAGCCTCCGGCTTGTAACGTTGTAGTGATAATTTACATCTGCAAACAAATCCAGCTTTCCGTCGCCATCTAAATCACCAACCCAAAATAAGCTCCAGCCGCAATCGTCGCAGGCTCCAAGTTTGTAAACGATTTGTTCTGAATTTCCTGAAATAAGCACGAGTTTTGAAGTTACATCAAGAGATTCGTTTGATGGATTATCGCCCACTACTTTAAGCGTATAATTCGTTCCATTCAAATTAAAGTCTTTTGTAAAGCCGTTTAACATTGAATTATTTTCATATCCGTCGGTTTGAGAAAAAAGCGTCAAAACTTTTCCACCATGCAGCATAGCTGCATTTTTAAGTAAAAAAATCGGCTTATTTTCATTGTTCACATCAACTTCCTTTCCGGTTTTCCTGCTTTCTTTTAAATCTATATCGTGAAAAACCGGATCGAGAACGCGCCTGACTTTAATCTTTGTAAATCGCAAAAAATACTTGTCATTTTCTCTAAATAATCCGAGCCATTTTTCGCCGGATTTAGCCGTCACTTCGTCGCCATGAAATTCGCCGGGAGTTAAAAGCTTCACTTTGTAATTCGGCTTCTTTTCATACCATTCGTCGTTTTGCTCTTGTTCTTTTAGGCTCGTTGTTTCCGGCGGCAATTGCGTCGGGACGTAAATCTGGTTGTTTGCTAATTCGATTGATTCATCAGCGTGGGTTTCTTTTTGCTTGACTCGTAAAAGATAGATATAAGTCGCAAAAGAAACGCAGCCAATTAAAAATGCTGAGAGAAAAATACCAAGAGTGATTTTTGTGATTTTCATTTCTTTATCTCCGCATTTTGCGAAACAGCTTGTTGATAAAACTCAAAAGCGCGGCGCGCCAATTCAGTTTGTACCGTTATGTGGAACGGATGTTTAGCTCTGAACGACGGCAACTGCTTGATTTTCGCACCGAGATTTTCCAATTCGCGGGCGATTTGCTCGTCAGGCAATTCTTCCGTTTCAAATTGTTCAGCCGCGCGGCGAAAAGCTCCGCGCAGGCGGTCGAGCGGCAATTCTCTTTCGGCTAAAACTTTTCTGCGCGCCTGAAATTCGCCGAGCGCATAAAGTACGAGACGCGCCGCGTCAACGGTTTTAGTCGGAACATCGAAAAGCGACGGTTGATTCATTTGATAATCGAGTCGTCGAAAAACGGTCTTTCCGTAAATTCGACTTCGCGGTAAATCTCGCTGAGCTTAATCTCGCACGGGGCGAACCGGAGCGCAATGGCTTCTTCCAAATCGTTGTATTCGGTGTGATTCCAAAATTTTTCGCCTTGTTTGATAAACTGCGAAACGTGCGGTCGGTGTTGCGCTACGAGCAAATATTCGGTAAAGCTTTCGATTGATTTGTAATAAGAAAACTTGTCGCCGCGGTCAAAGCCTTCGGTCGAGTCCGACAAGACCTCCACAATCAATTGCGGATTTGTCAAAAGCTCAAGATTTCCCGTTTTCTTGATTTCGGGTCTGCCGCACAAAGCGGTCACATCAGGGTAGCGATACGGCGGATAATCCGGCACAAAAATCCGCATATCCGACAGAAAGGCGCGGCAGCCGAGCGGATGCAGACCTGTTCGCAGCTCGCTCCCGATATTTAGAACAATCGTGTTATGAGCCAAGCTCGCGCCGCTCATCGTCCAGACGTTTCCGTCCCAATACTCGAACTTTTCTTCCGATTTTTCGTCAAGCTCCAGATATTCTTCGAGCGTATATTTTTGTTTGGGTTGGGCAATCATCGTCTTTAAACTTACTTGTTCGGTTGTTTTTCACGGTTTTGGGGTTTGCCGTCGGTACCGTACAAAATTCTTTCGCGTGTTATTTGCTCCTTTGGCATTTCCGGTTTGGTTTCAGCGGCGGTTTTGATCCCGGTTTTAGGCGGATTTATCGGTTCGGTTTGTGGCGCGGCGGCGTTTGGCGTGTTTTGCGATTTGGGTTTCAGGGCTTCTTCTTCAAACGGATCGAGCCGCGAGAAAATATAGAAAACTTCGCGGTTTCGTACGCTCCCTAAAAATCGGTAAGAGTCGTAAATTTCTCCGGCTTTTAAATTCGCCGGTTTCGGCGCGTTTTCGGAAAAAAGCAGATGAAACTCGCGCTCGACGATTGCTTCCATTTCCGGCACGTAATCAACGTCGGATTCGTTGGCGAGTTTGATGGCAAACTGGCGCAGCGCGGTGACGCGGTTAAAATTATGTCGAATATATTCCGAGCTAACCTCGCGCTGGCTTTCGCGCGCATCGGTGACTGTTAATTCCGTTTCAAGATAATCGAGATAGGCTTGGACGTTCGGACCAAATTTTTTCTGAATTTGTTTTTTCGGTTTCGGCGTTTGCGCAGGCGCAATTAAAGTCGCCGTCAACAGCAAAACAAAGACAACCAAAATTTTCGACATTAATCGCATAACGTCCGACGAACTTTTAAATAAAACGGTTTCGTCTTGCAAGTTTAGCACAAATCCAGTCGGCACTTGCAAAGAGATTTTGCAGTCGCGGCGGCGTAAATGCTACATTTGCGAACGGTTCGAGCAATGAACGAGAAGAATAAAAAATGGCGCGTCGGATTGGGAGTTGCGGGCGGAATTGCGGCTTACAAAGCGGTCGAGGTTTTGCGCGGGCTGCAAAAAGCCGGATGCGAAGTGCAGGTGGCGATGACGCAGCACGCGACCGAATTTGTTCAGCCGCTGACTTTTCGCGCACTGACCGAAAAATACGTTTTGGTTGACGATTACGCGCCCGAAAATCCTGACCCGATTGCTCACATCAATTTTTCGCAAAACATTGATTTGCTTTTAATAGCGCCTGCCACCGCCAACATCATCGCCAAATTCGCCAGCGGAATTGCCGATGATTTTCTTTCAACCGCATATCTCGCCGCCACCGCCCCGGTTTTAATCGCTCCGGCAATGAACACGCAAATGCTCTTGCATCCGGCGACGCAGCGCAATTTGGAGAAACTCCGCCGAGACAGAGTGCATTTTGTCGAACCGGACACGGGCGAAATGGCTTGCAAAACCGTCGGACCCGGACGTTTGAGCGAACCGGATGTGATTGTTCGACGCGCTTTGGAAATTTTAGAAGAGGAGAAGAGGAGAAGAGGAGAAGAGGAAAAAAGTTCCGAAGACCAAAGACCAAAGACCGAAGATCTTAAATCCGAAAGGATTTTAATCACCACCGGAGCGACGCGCGAGGAAATTGATCCGGTGCGTTTCATTTCGAATTATTCAAGCGGAAAAATGGGCGTCGCGCTGGCAGCAGCGGCACGCGAAAGAGGCGCGGAAGTTGTTTTGGTTGCGGGAACAGTCAGCATTGAATTGCCCGAAAACGTAAAAGTCTTGCGGGGCGTTTCAGCCGAAGAAATGCACCGAGCCGCTTTGAACGAAATTGAAAATGCGACGGTTTTTATTGCGGCTGCGGCGGTTGCCGATTATCGTCCGAAAAAACGCGCGACTGAGAAAATCAAAAAGAAAAACGCCGATTTGATTCTTGAACTCGAAAAAACGCCGGACATTTTGGCGGATGTTTCGGCAAAGCGCGGCGAGAATTTGCTGGTCGTCGGATTTGCCGCCGAAACCGAAAACGTTTTGGAACACGCCCGACAAAAATTGACCGGGAAAAATTTGGATTTAATTGTCGCCAACGACGTTTCGCGTTCGGATTCCGGTTTTGGCGCGGACACAAATCAAATCACGATTTTATCGAAAAATGGAACAAAACCGCTCGCGTTTCCGCTCGTTTCAAAGTACGAAGCCGCACATAAAATACTCGATGAAGTGATAAAATTGCGGCAACAAAAGTAATTTATGGCTGAAAGTCTGCGCGAAGATTTTTTGGAATTGCTTGCGGACGTGCGCGAGCATTTGACCTTTGCGCACGAATTGGGCGTTGCAGGATTGGAAACCGATTTTGTCGCGGAAAAAACGGAAGAAACACAGCATCAGTCTTTAAAAACCGCGCCGCCCGCTTTTCAGGCTTATGTGCCGCCCTTGAACAAAACCGCGCCGCCAAAACCTGTTGCTGCGCCCAAAACAAAACCGCTGCCTCGTTTAAATTCTTTCCGCGATAAATTGGAAGCGACAAAATTATCAAAAATCTCGCCGTCGGTTGCAGCGCGTGAGGAGGAGTCAAATCCGCGGGAAATTCTGAAAAAAATCGCCGAGCCAATAAATGCTGCGCCGCCGCAGATTTTTGCAAATAAATCAGAGGACACAAAAATGGAAGGTTCACTTTTTGGAGATCTGACGCCGGAATCGGCAACGCTCCCGGAATCAAACGAAACGGTCGAAGAAATTCGCGCCGACATCGGCGACTGCGTGCGATGCCCGCTTTATCAGGGCAGAACGAAAATCGTCCACACCGAAGGCAATTGGAAAGGGCGCATTTTATTTGTCGGCGAAGCGCCCGGCGCGAACGAAGATGCCGAAGGACGCCCGTTTGTCGGACGCGCCGGACAGCTTTTGACCAAAATCATCGAAGCCATCGGTTTAAAACGCGAAGAAGTTTTAATCGGCAACGTCAACCGCTGCCGTCCGCCGCAAAACCGCACGCCGACGATTCAGGAAGCCAGAACCTGTCGCCAATTTTTAATGCGCGAAATCTCCATTGCGCGTCCCGAAATCATTGTCGTAATGGGAAACACTGCGACGCAGAATTTGCTCGACACGAAAGAAGGAATCACCAAAATTCGCGGTAAATTTCAGGATTATTACGGCATTAAAGTAATGCCGACTTTTCACCCGGCTTATCTCTTGCGCGATCCGTCGAAAAAGCGCGAAACGTGGGAAGATATGAAAAAAGTACGCGACGAGCTTGCTCGGACGCAGAAGTGATTTTCACCGCTGAGACGCAGAGACGCCGAGAAAAGATTTTTTATTCTTTTGTCTCAAACTCTTTTTCTTAAACTCGGCGTCTCTGCGTCTCGGCGGTTCAAATTTTTGTTATGCAAAATTTTTTGTTTGCAGATGAAGAAACGCAGCCGACCGAAACGCTGGATGAAGTAAATCAGGAATTGCTCGAAAAGGCGAAAGCGATTCCGGCTTTGCAAAGTCGAATGTTTATTTTCGGCGAAGGCTCGGCGGGCTTGCGTGTGGCGGTTGTCGGCGAATCGCCGGGCGCGCCGGATGCGGCGAGCGGGCGACCTTTTATGGGACCGGCGGGCGAAATGCTGGTGAAAATTTTGAATTCGATTGGACTGAAACGCGAAGATTGTTATCTGACAAATACCGTCAAATATATTTCCGCCGGAGACGAATTGACGCCGGAAATCTTAAACTTTTTTATTCCGTATCTGCACCGGGAACTTGCCGTTGTTCGCCCGGAAATAATAATCTCGTTCGGAGCGACTCCGACCAAAGCTCTTTTGAAGACGAAAAAAACGATTTCGCAAATGCGCGGCGAGTTTCACGATTACGGCGGTTTTGCACGAATAATGCCGACTTTTAATCCGGCTTATTTGCTGCGCGATCCGACGAAAAAACGCGAAGTCTGGGAAGATATGAAAAAAATCCGCAACGAGTTATCTGCTTCAAAATAAAGCCTTTCAACGGATTTTGACTGATTGAACGCCCCATCCGAAAACTACTTTGACCGATTTTTTGCAAAATTGACTGATCAATTTTGGAAATTCGGTCGTTATGAATATTTCTCTGGAATAGAAAATAAAAATAAAGTCGCAGTAAGCGCTTTATCGAACAGCTAAATTGCAAAGCTCATTGGAATTAACTCGATTCCTGCAATTTTAAAAGCGCCCGAATTACGGTCGAACTGTATTTAAACAAGCGTCAGCGAACTCAAACTATTGTCGCTGCGTTCGGCTGGAAGTGTATTTAATGGCGCATAACCAAAATCTCTATAACTAATCTCAATTGAAAAGGGCAAATAAATGAATCTCATCGAAAGAAAAAATTTCGTACAAGTTAGCGCAATCCGCTTTTTCGCTTTGGTAATCTGCGTCGCCGCAATGACAGTCAATTCGACGGCACAAAAGCTCATCAATTTGACAACGACTCAGGACGCATCTCAGCAAATATCCGCTCCGACGCTGATTCAGAATCCTGGGGGTAACGGTAATATTACCTGTAAAGAATTAAATGATTCCAGCGATTATATGTTCGCCCATATTCTAATGGATAACGAATTAAAACTTGATTTTAATCCGCCGGCGGGAACATCGTCTTACCCTTTTATAAACAGCAACGGCGGCAATCAGCAAGTGTCACCGACTTTAGCGCAAAATCCTTACAGCTCGGTTACAATAAAAAGAACCGGCAACTCTTTTGATTTTACTTCCGACAAAATGATAACCGCCGTTATAGTCAAAGGCGGCTCTATCGAAAATGGCGGCGGAGTCAATGTTTACACTTATCCGATTGGAACCCAAATCGGTGCCGGAGTGACGACAATTAACTCTCAATTCGGCATCAGCCACATTAGTTTTTGCTTCCAATCGCAAATCGTGCCGACTGCCGCCGAGGTAACCGTAGCCGGACGAGTGACGAACGGCAAGCGCGGAATCGGCAACGCACAAGTTTATCTGACCGATCAAAACGGCGAAACGAAAACGGCTCATACCAACAGTTTGGGTTATTATCAATTTTTAGGAGTCGGGGTCGGAAAAACTTACACCGTCAATATTCTGAGCAAACGCTACTTGTTCTCGCCGCAGGTAATCACTGTCAACGAAGAGCTTGCCGAGCTAAACTTCAACGCCGAACAGTAAATTTGTTATCCAATAAAACCTGGAGCCGATTCAAAAAACGTTTTTTGAATCGGCTTTTTCTTTTGTCGTGACTTGCCGCGCAGTTTGGCTTTAGCTATCTTTGGCATTTGATTTGAAACGTTCAATGCCCATTGCAGATAAAAATCCGAATGTTACTGCGACTGAGTTTGTGGAAGTTGCGCTGCCGCTCCCCGTTCGGCAAACTTTCACTTACCGTTTGCCGAACGGCTTACGCGGTCGCACTCGCATCGGCGCGCGTTTGCTCGTTCCGTTTCGCAATCAACAAATGACGGCTTATGCGGTCGCGCTGCACGATGAATTGGACGGAGCGCTCGGTTTGGAGACGGAGAAAATCAAAGATGCGCTTGAATTAATTGATTTAGAGCCGATAATTGCGCCCGAAATCTTAAAATTAACCGCGTGGATAGCCGATTATTATAGTTGTTCGTGGGGGGAAATTATCAAAGCCGCTTTGCCCGCCGGGGTTAACGCGACGATTGAGCAAATCTGCATTGCAACTCCGTTTGGCAAAGACGAGATTTTGCGGCTCTCGGAAAAACAATTAAAAACCGCGAAAGCGCAGATTTTGCGCGTCGTTGCCGAAAAAGAGGAAATTTCATTGCGCGAGTTGGGGAAAAGCTTCGGCGAAACGGCGGCGAAAAGAAACATCCGCGAGCTTGAAGCAAAAAAATGGGTTAAAATTTTTCACCGCGTTTTGACGACGCAGGCGAAACCGAAACGCCGCAAAGCCGTGCGTCTTCTTCCGCCGGAAAATCACACAGAAAACGGCAACGCCGCCAAAAAATTAACCGAATCGCAAAACCGAGTTGTCGCCTTTTTGCTCGATAGCGGCGGCGAATTCGGTTTCGCCGAATTGCTCGAAGCCGCCGAAGTTTCCGCTTCGTCAATCAACACGCTCGAAAAACGCGGCGTCGTTGAAACCTTTGTCCGCGAAGTCCGCCGCGATCCGCTCGCTCACGCCAAATTGCCGAAGAAAAACGATTTGGTTTTAACCGCGGAACAATCGGCAGTTTTATCGGAAATCATTCACGCGGCTTCGGAAAATGAATATCGAGCGTTTCTGCTGCACGGCGTCACGGGCAGCGGCAAAACCGAAATTTATATTCGTGCGATGCAGTTTGCCTTGCAGCAGGGAAAAACTTCGTTGATGCTCGTCCCGGAAATCGCTTTGACGCCGGTTTTTTCGCGCCGTTTGCGCGTAATTTTTGGCGAAGCTGTTGCGATCTTGCATTCGTCGCTCTCGGTCGGCGAGCGTTTTGACGAATGGCGCAGAATCAAAGCGGGCGAAGCGCGAGTTGTCATCGGAACGCGCTCGGCGGTTTTCGCGCCGCTTGAAAATTTGGGTGTCGTCGTCGTTGACGAAGAACACGACGGTTCTTATCGCCAGCAGGAATCGCCGTTTTATCACGCGCGCGATGTCGCCGTCGTCCGCGCCAATTTTGCAAAGGCGGTCGTGATTTTGGGTTCGGCAACTCCGGCGCTCGAATCGTTTTACAACGCCGAACGCGAAAAATATCGCCGCCTCACGCTGCCCGCGCGAATTGGCAATCGTCCGATGGCTGAAGCGGAAATAGTTGATATGCGCGAGGTTTTCAAAGCGACGGGCAAAGACGAAACTCTGTCGCCCCTGCTGCTCGCCGCAATCGAAGAAACGCACGAGCGCGGTGAGCAATCAATTGTTTTGCTCAATCGGCGCGGTTACTCGCAGTTTGTTTTGTGCCGCGCGTGCGGCGAAACCGTGCGCTGTCCGAATTGCGATGTGACGCTCACGTTTCACCGCAAAGAAAACGCGCTTGTTTGTCACTACTGCAATTTTCGCCAAAAGACGCCGCGCGTTTGTCCGGCTTGTCAAAGCAAATATATTAATTTCCTGGGCGAAGGCACCGAACAAATCGAAGACCGCTTGCGCCGCAAATTTTCCGATTTGCGAATCGCGCGCGTTGACCGCGACACGACCGTCAAAAAACATCTGTTGGAAGACACTCTGCACGATTTCGCCGAAGGCAAAATTGATATGCTCGTCGGAACTCAGATGCTTGCAAAAGGTCACGATTTTCCGAATGTGACGCTCGTCGGCGTGGTTTCGGTTGACGCAGGTCTCGGATTGCCGGATTTTCGCGCCGCAGAACGAACGTTTCAACTTATTACGCAAGTTGCCGGGCGAGCCGGGCGCGGCGAGCGCGCCGGGAGAGTTTTGATTCAAACTTTTTACCCGGAGCATTATGCTTTAAAACACGCCTGCGCGCAGGATTACGCCGCTTTTTACAAAACCGAGCGCGCTTTTCGTCAAAAACTCGGTTATCCGCCGTTTTCCGCGCTCGCATCTTTGCTGATTCATCACCCGGATTACGTCCACGCGCTCGAAACCGGCGAGATTTTGCGCGCTTGTCTGGAAAATGCGAATCGGGAAAACGCTTGCCGCATTTTAGGCGTTGCGCCCGCGCCGCTCGCGCGTTTGAAAAACGAATTTCGGATGCAGATTTTGGTAAAAGCGAAAAATCGCCGCGCTCTGCGCGAGACTCTGGATTTGGCTTGGGCGGAAGCCGAAGAGCAAAATTGCGATTTGCGCGCGGTTAATCTGGAAATTGACCCGGTAAATTTGCTATAAATCAAGTTTGTATAAATAATTGCGAATGGTTTTGAATAAACGCAGACGAATCGTGAAAATTCGATGTTCATCCGCGTGAATCTGTGTTAAAGTTCTCTGAACATTATAGATGACTGAAGCAACTGCATTTATCAAAGCGTTTCTGGATGATCCACTCGGCGTGGGCTCTGTTTTTCCAAGCTCTCCACACGCCGCCGCCAGAATGGTTAAAAACATCAAGCCCCACGAAAACGCCATCGTTTTGGAGTTGGGCTGCGGCACCGGACCTTTTACCGAAGCGATTGAACGTATTTTGCCTTCGCCGAATTGTTATCTCGGAATCGAGCTTAACGAAGAATTAGTTCGCATTTTGCGAGAAAAGTTTCCGCATCTGAACATCCTTTGCGATGATGCGAGCAAAGCGTCCGAAATCCATCAAAAATCCGGTTTAGGTGAGGTGAAATATATCATTTCCGGTTTGCCCTGGGCATCGCTTCCAGAAGAAGTCAGTCAGGCAGTGCTCGCGGATGTAGATAAATTTATGCAGCGCGGGGGTTGCGAGTTTCGCACGATTCAATACGCCACTTCGACGCCGCTTCCATCAGCCAAAAAGTTTCGCCGGATGATGAACAAAAAATACGGCAAAGCTCATCGCAGCCGCCTTGTCTGGCGAAATCTGCCGCCGACTTATATTTTCACGTGGCGAACTTGAAACTTTCCACCGACGCGCGCAATATAAACTTAATAACTTTCAAGCTAAACCAAACACAACTCGATTCTGTAATAAATTTAGGAGCTTCTAAAAATGTTAAAACAAAAAATCGCTGCCGCAGTGATGCTTTCATCATTGCTCGCGGCGCCGAATTACGCAATTTTCGCGCAAACCGGCTCGACTAATAACGGCGGCGCTGCTGCCGCTGCGCCCGCCAAATCAGTTTACCGCGCGCCGGACGATGTTCTCGCCAAAATCAAAGAAGAAGGTACGAAAAACTCAAAAGTGATGGATACTTTGAGCTATTTGACGGACGTGATCGGACCGCGTTTGACCAATTCGCCGCAGATGAAACGCGCCAACGAATGGACGCGCGACACAATGGCGAAATGGGGAATGCAAAACGCGCATCTCGAACCTTTCGGACCGTTCGGACGCGGCTGGTCGCTAAAGAGCTTTTCGGCTCAAGTCGTCGAGCCGCAAGTGTTTCCGGTTATCGCTTATCCTAAAGCCTGGTCGCCCGGAACGAACGGTGCCATCACGGGTGATGTAGTTTATCTCGATGCAAAGGACGACGCGGCGCTCGAAAAATATAAAGGACAGCTTCGAGGCAAAATTGTTCTCGTCTCCGATGCCCGCCCGCTCGAAACCATTTCTAAAGCGCTCAGTGAGCGTTACACCGATGAAGATTTGGCAAAACTGGCTGCGCCGCAGCCAGCCCAGCCCGCGCGCGCAGGCGCTCCGAATCCCGAACAGCTTCAGCGTTTTATGCAGCAGCGATTATTTTCGCTCAAACGGTTGAATCTTTTAGTGCAGGAAGGCGCAGCCGTGATGATTGACAACAGCTCGCGGGGCGACGGCGGCACGATTTTCGTTTCCGGCGCGTCGGTCGCGCAGGAAATTCCCGCCGATCCGCAAGCTGCGATGCAGCGTCGCGGCGGAATTTCGCCTCAACAAAAAGAAGCCGAAGGCAAAATGATTCCGCAAATTACGATGGCGAGCGAGCATTACAATCGTCTCGTGCGGATGATTAAACACGGCGAAAAACCGAAAATGACGGTTGAGCTTGCCGTTCAATATCACGATCAGGATTTGATGGGCTATAACACGATTGCCGAAATTCCGGGAACAGACCCGAAATTAAAAGATGAAATCGTGATGCTCGGCGGACATATGGATTCGTGGCATTCGGGCACAGGCGCGACAGACAACGCCGCCGGAGTCGCCGTCGCAATGGAAGCCGCGCGCATTATTCAAACACTCGGTTTAAAACCGCGCCGTACAATCCGTGTCGCGCTTTGGAGCGGCGAAGAACAGGGGCTTATCGGCTCGCGCGCTTACGTTAAAGAGCATTTCGGCGAAATGCAGAGCGCGGAGCAAGGTGCTCCGGGAGCTTTGACGAAAAAGCCGAAATACGAAAACCTGTCGGCGTATTTTAATCTCGACAACGGAACCGGCAAAATTCGCGGCGTTTATATGCAGGGAAATGCCGCAGTGCGACCGATTTTTGAAACGTGGCTCGCTCCGTTCAAAGAAATGGGCGCGGCGACTTTAACGATGTCGAACACGGGCGGAACGGATCATCTTGCGTTTGATGCGGTCGGTTTGCCGGGTTTCCAATTCATTCAAGACGAAATCGAATACGACACGCGCACTCATCACTCGAATCAGGACGTTTACGACCGGATTCAGGCGGACGATATGAAACAAGCAGCGACGATTATGGCTGCTTTCGTTTATCAAACCGCAATGATGGACGAAAAAATGCCGCGCAAAACTTTGCCCGCGCCGGCTACCGCGGCGGCGGCTAGATAGTTTCTGCGGCAATCTAAGAATAAAAAAGGCGGTTAGCTAACCGCCTTTTTTTCGTTTGACGCCGCTTTTTCGAGAATTAAAAAATCCGTTAGATAACGCTTCAATTTGTCGCGGTTGTTTTGCCGGAAAGCATCATAATCGCGGCTGATTCCGGCATTGGGTCGGGCAAGCAGGATGTAGGCTTCGAGCAATCCGGCATTGTTTATTTCCTGCAATAATTTGAGCGACGGATTGAGCTGTTTAATGTCCTTGCTTTGATTTTTAACCGCTTCCAAAACGCTTTTCAGCGCGGCGGCTTCTTCCGCCAAACTGTGACGATACGTTTTTTCGTTGGGAAATTTCTTTGAGAATTCGCTCGTGCGCCAGGCGGCGCGGCTAATCCCGTACATCATCCACGCGGCGGAGCCGTCTTTGCTGTCTTTGAGAACGGATGGATCGAGCGTGATCGTCGTTTGGTCGCCCTTTTCATTCGAGCTGATTCCCGTCGGAATCTCGATTTTCGGATGCGCAAGCGTGAGTTTGTTGATTTGCGCAAACTGAATCAATCCGCGCCAAGCCATCTGGTTGTAAGGTTCGGCAACGATGGCGTCGAAAAATTTATTCTTTGCTTCTTCGGTTTTGCCGCTCACCATTAATGAATCGCCCCAATAACGATGCGCCGTTTCCCGGTTCTGGTCGAGAGCGATTGCTTTGGCAAACCAAATGCCCGCTTTTTCATGTTCTTTCGCGCCGTAAAAACTGTTGCCGGTGTAAAGAGCGGCTTCATACAAAGTCGGGTCGAGGCGGGCGGCTTTTTCGTATAATTCAGCAGCTTTCAAGTAATTCTTTCCGGCAAAAGCGGCAAACGCTTCGTTCATCGCTTCGTTAGCTTTCGGGTCGTCTGATTTGCCTCGCTCGCCGCCGTCCGGTTT
This sequence comes from Pyrinomonadaceae bacterium, assembly GCA_036388995.1. Classification (GTDB taxonomy): domain Bacteria; phylum Acidobacteriota; class Blastocatellia; order Pyrinomonadales; family Pyrinomonadaceae; genus JALZCH01. The sequence continues at coordinate 20,017 of DASVQU010000069.1, forward strand.
GATTTGGCTGAGAAGCGAATCGAGCTGCGGATTTCGCAAGCCGAACTCTTTGGCTTTAAGCAGCGCATTTCTGGCTTTTACACGCCCCTCTTTGCGCGCCGCAGCGTCTTTGGCTTGGTCGGCTTTATGAAGCAATCCGATTCCGAGTCCGAAAAACACATCGCCGTCGGCTTCTTTCGCGGCGGCGAGCTTTTCAAAAAGCGGCAAAGATTCGACAAATTTGCCCTCGTTGATCATTTGAATCGCCCGCTCGCGCTCGGCGGCGAAACTGTTTGGTTTATCCTGAGCCGAAATTGCGGCGCTGGAACTTATGCCGAGGATTAAACATAAAATCAGCAGAAGTTTTACCGCCGCCGTTGGTGAGAATTTTCGTGAAATCATCCGATTTTCCTTTCAGCAATTTCAAATTGTGACGAGATGAATTTAAATTCGATTGCAGAATGTGTCAATTGATTTTTAAGCCGCGCCGAAAACAATTCGCGGTTGGACAACTTGTTCCCGCTCGTCGAAAACGCCGACGGCAATGAGATTTTCCCGCTCGTCGCACAAACGAACAAACTCTGCGTCGTTAAAATTTGAGGAAACTTGCGTTTTCATTCCGTTCAGCGTCCGGGCTATTCCGAGTTCATCTAAAACAACGAACGGAAAATGTCCGAGAACATCGTTTGGAGAAATTAAAATCTGTTCTACTCGATTTTCAACGGCTAAATTTTCAAGCTCTTCAAGCGTCACTGCTCGGCGTAAATCGAAACTTCCGGCTCGCGTCCGGCGAAGCTCAGCCAGATGCGCGCCCGTTCCTAACTCTTTTCCAATATCTTCCGCCAAAACGCGGATGTAAGTTCCGGCTGAACACGCAACCCTCACAATTGCGGATTGCGGATTGCGGATTGCGGATTGATTTTC
>DASVQU010000070.1:0-2194 GCA_036388995.1 Pyrinomonadaceae bacterium
CCAGCAGAACAATAACCGGGATGGAAAGAAACCAAGCTGAATCGAACATAATATTTAACTCCAATCTAAAAAAGAAACTGCCTTTAAGCCGTTTTGGACGGAAGAAACGAATTTGTGCTTTCTTCCGTGCTGACTAAAACCGAATCGCCCGCAATTGATTCGATACGGACAATTGCGCCCGTTTTGATTTCCGTTCCGTCTCTGGTGCGGGCGAGCTTTTCGACTCGTTCTTCCCCGACGCGAACGGTGATTTGACCGATTTGGTCGGGTTTGATTGCGACTGTAACCTGCGCCGCGCGCCCGACGAGCTGATCCGCACTGACCGAGCTGGACGCCTGCTGATTGGTCAAAAATTTTGCAAACAAAGCGATTAAGCCGCCGAAAATTACGCCGCCGCCCAAACCTGCGAGCGTGCTCCCGATTGCGCCCAGACCAAGCTGCACGCCGATTGCGCCGAAACCGCCGAACGCCGTGACAAACACGCTCAAAACGCGGCTGTCCAAAACCGCGATGTCGCCCGCGCCGTCGAAACTGTGCCCGCTTTCAAAAAACTCGAACAAATCGCCCAAAACCAGCGAAGCGATCAAAAACACAAATCCGACGCCTCCGATTAACAGAAACAGCATCAGCAAATTAAAACTGGCGAAAAATTCATTCACGTTGTTTTCGGGTAAAATTCAGAAATAATTTAACTTTCGTCGGGCAGAAGATAGCACGAAAAAGAGCCGGACTTCAAAACCGAAAAGGTTTATGATTTTGCCCGCAAATTCCGTATTCCTTTCGCCGCAAATCAGCCAATCTCTCTTTGAGGATAAAACCGGCGCCGGAAAGTCTAGCCGATTCAGACAACAGCCAGTAATGGTTTTCAGCCAATTCGGAGAGCTCCGATGATGAAGCGTCAATCAGTTTGCCCGTTTGATAGAATTGTTCGGCTTCGTTTAAAACGTCCAGAAGTGCGTCGGCATTGTCTGCGGCTGCCGCGAGGCGAAACATTTCGCCGGTCGTCCGAAGATCGGGCGATGCTGCCCAAATTTTTTGGAAAGCATTAATTATTGTACTGTTTACATTGAATTGATTGTCAAGGCAAAACGACGCCAATCGCCGCACATCGTCGTCCGAACGAGCGCGTTCGGTCAAGATTTCAACCGCCTCATTCCAATTTTTTGTCCAATTTTTTGTAAAAAGATTTTCGTCTTCGATAATCGGGCGGTTATTTAAAGCGGAAAAATCAACGAGCGTCGCCCAGGTCAAAAGGTTTTCGCGCTGCCCGGCGTGTTGACGATGACGTTTTTCCCGTTCGATTTTCGCTAAATCCAGCGCGGTCGGAGCCAATAGAGCCGCGACGCGCGGCGAACGAAGTTGATTTTGCGATCCGGCTTTGGGCAAAAAAGAATGCTGCTCGCGCCATCGGCGCGAAGCAGCATAAACAATCAGTGCCAGAAGGATTAAAAATGAAAGACTGAAGATGACTGTTGACATCTTTTGCGCCTTTTGCGCGTCCTTGACGGAAGCAACTTTTGCCGTCGTTTTCTATTACGACAAGCATTTCCTTCCGGTTCCCAGTTTTTTAATCCTTATAAATTTGCACTACCGGTTTGCCGTTCATATCAATATAAGCGCGGTACATCCCTTCGCTGTTGAACGAAATGCCGATATTGCCGAATTTATCAATCGCAATCACGCCGCCGTCCGCGTCCTCGTTGTCCATTTTGCCGAGCGCGGGCAGCTTACGCTGAATCACGGCGTCAACCGCTTGTTGAATCGGCATCGCCTGATATTCCATTATCGCCGAGATGTCGCGCGCCACGCCCAACCGAATAAAATATTCGCCCCAGCCTGTTGCGGAAACGGCGCACGAGTTATTGTTGGCATAAGTCCCCGCGCCGATAATAGGAGCATCGCCGACGCGACCGAATTTTTTGTTCGTCATTCCGCCCGTAGAAGTCGCGGCGGCGAGATTACCGAATTTATCAACCGCAACCGCACCAACAGTGCCGTGACGGTTTTCGTCTTTTTTCGATTCGACGAGCGAAACTTTTTTTCCTTCTTTCGCGGCTTCCGCTTTTTTCTTTTCTTCTTCCTGAATCCGTTTCAAAGCGTCAAACCGGCGCTGGGTGAAAAAGTAGCTTTGCGGAACAGTTTCCACGCCGTTTTCGCGGGCAAATTTTTCCGCGCCTTCGCCGATCATCATTAC
>DASVQU010000071.1:0-36994 GCA_036388995.1 Pyrinomonadaceae bacterium
AGTTACCCAAAAATTAACGAGCTGGACATATTCGTTGAGGCTTCCTAAACGGTCAATACGTCCGAAACGTTGAATTAATCGAACAGGATTCCAATGAATGTCGTAATTGATAACAAGGTCGCAATCCTGCAAATTTTGACCTTCTGAAATACAATCGGTGGCAATCAGTAAATCAATCTCGCTATCTTGAGGCATTGAAGGAATTTTGTGTCTCGATTTTGAGACAGGCGCGAAGTTGGTCAAAATCTCATTAAAATACGTTCTGCCAAATGTAGTTTGATTTACACCTGTTCCCGTTACCAAGCCAATGTTTATGCCTAACTCGTTCTTAGCCCAATCTTTCAAATTCTTGTAAAGGTACTCAGCCGTATCTGCAAATGCTGTAAAAACCAGCGCTTTTTTATTCAGCTTGCCGTTTCGGTTTGTTGACGGATTATTTGCCTTTTCGCTAATTAGAGTTTTCAAATCTTGCAGTTTTGCGTCGCGGTCGGCATCAATCTGTTTGGCTTGGCTCAGGATTAAATCAAGTTGTTGCTTGTCTTCCTGTAATTCTTTGAGCCATTTATCAATGTCCAAATGGCGTAAATCGAATTTTAATTTTGTGCCGATTTGAAATGCTTCGTTTAACTCTTCATCATCACCGAAGACTTCTAAAGTTTCCAAATCGAATAACGCCATTTGCTGATTAGTCTTGAAAAGTTTAATTCGTTTTTCGAGGTCTTCAATTTTATCAATGGTTCTCTCAAGCGTAATAGCAAAGGAATTAATTGAGCTTTCTAAGCGTTTGAGAAAATTCACACGCATCATTCCAATAAGATTACTTTCGCGTTCTTCTTGGGTAAAATTGCCAATTCGTGTTGATTGATATTGACCTCGATATTCCTCCTTCACATATTCTGAAGGATTAAAAACCGACAGTTTGTAATTTGAGATTTCATCGTTTAAACGGTCGTAAGTCATAAAGCGACCTTTGACATCTATGTCGGAATAAACTGATTTAGGGGGAAATCTTTGGGGAAAATTGCCAACTGCACCGATTGACTCTTGGTAGTATTGCTCAATGTGCTTTCGTGAACGGGCAATAGTCAATTCGTCAAGCAATTTGAAGAAAGCTGGATTGAGTTTTAAGAGCAAAGAGCGACGGTCACGATTGCCATTTGAGCTTTCCGCCCATTCATTAAACTGTCTTTGGGTTTGTGCGAGAGTATCTTTAACGCTTGAAACACCGATTGTTTCTCTATACGCTTGGTCATCATCGCCTGTAAGCAAATAAATCTGATTTCGTAAATCCTTCAAGTCAGTATTGACGGGTGTAGCAGAGAGAAGCAAAACTTTTGTTTTTACACCCGATTTAATGATGTCCTGCATCAAGCGTTCATAACGACTTTGCCTAATAATTCTTCCTTCTTCATCACGTTTTCCTTTTGAGTTATTGCGGAAGTTGTGCGATTCGTCAATCACAATCAAGTCGTAGTTTCCCCAATTAAAGTTAGCTAAATCCACGCTTCCTGACATTCCGCTTTCACGGCTTAAATCTGTGTGTGAAAGCACGGCGAAATTGAAACGGTCGGAAGGAAACGGATTTAGTAAATTTCCCGCGTGTGATTGGTAAATTATCCAATTCTCGCGGAGCTTCTTCGGGCATAACACCAAAACATTTTGGTTTCGACATTCAAAATACTTGATTACGGCAAGAGCTTCGTATGTTTTACCGAGTCCGACGCTATCGGCAATAATGCAACCGTTATGCTTTTGAATTTTGCCGATGGCGCTCTGCACCGCAACCTTTTGGAAACTATAAAGTGAGTTCCAGATTTGCGTCTGCGAAAGCAACATCTGAGTTTGCTGGCGCTCGGCTTCACGGTTTTCTTGTAAAACATTCTCGAAAAGGTGATAAAGCGTTTTCTGATAAATAAATTCGGGCGAGTAATCAGCGTAAATCTCACTCAAATATCGGAGAACTTCATCTTTAACATCTTCGACTAGCTCTTTCTTATCCCAAATATCTTCAAACCACGCTTTTAAATCGTCTTTATCGCGTTGGCTGTCAACAATTAGATTCAATTCGACGTTGCGCGAATTACCCAAACCTAAACCGTTAACAGTAAAGTTAGAACTGCCTAAAATGGCGTTTTCTACTCCATTTTTTTCGATATGGTAGAGCTTGCCGTGCAGAAAGTTAGGGAGAATAACCGAACGAATCTCAGCCTTTTCCTTAATCCATTCGGCACATTCACGCGCAACCTTGTTTTGTTGAAGGCGATTGTTGAGCGAGAGTCCTGAATCTTCAATGTCGAAAGACTTCTTATCGGTTTTATCGGGGTCAATCTGTTTTAAGAATCGAGGCTCACCGAAGAGAAAGCGCAGTTTATCAATATTCTTCAAACGGTCTTTTAACTGATTAAAGGCATAAATGGTGAAGTAAGCCGAAACAATGGAAAGCTGAGAATCTGTTTGAATTTTTTCTTTGAGAAATTCGGCAACACTTCCGCGTTCACGATTATCACGAATGCTTGATTTTAAAAAAGGTGAAGATGTCATAATGCAAAAGTTTTATTTGTTCAGAGTTTTCTTAGCGGCTTGTTCCTTGTAACGTACTTTCAACTTTTCAAAGTAATTATCAATTTCTCTTTCTCGTAAATCGCCTAACTTCATCCGCCTCTTTATTTCACCTTGTGGCGGGACTGTAACTTTTAAGAAAACACTTCCACCGAAAGAGCGACGATTTGGTTCAAAAGCAGTAGAAATCAACCTATAAGCGTGATTTACACTTTTAGCAGGTTCATAATTTTCGTCTGTTTCTCTAAGTGACGGAATATCACAGTTGCAATCGAGTAGGCTTGGAGGTTTTGTTCCTCGAAACTTAAGCCACAACGGAGTAATTAGTTTTATTTCGACGAATCTCTCATTGTCGCCCGAAGGAGAGGTAAATCTACGCAGATTTTCGGGGATATGTTTTGAATTGACGCTAACGTAAAGAATGCTTTCGGCAGGCAATAATTCCAAACCCTCCTCATCCGATAATAAACTTAAAAAATCCTCATCGGAAACTTTATTAGCCTCAACGGTTATTTCGCATTCAGCCTCATTTTTGATTTCACGAACTTCTTCGCCTGTAATTTGATTGATAAATTTCCCATCAATAAATTTAACAGGAATGCGTGCAGTCTTCTCGTTTGTGTCAGTTAAAAGCATAGCTGTATTTACTCGTTATCGCCCTCACAATCCGAACCTTTTTATCGGTCAAACCGTAAAGTTGATAAACCAAACAACCAATTTCCCCTTCCAATTCTTTCGTGTCGGCGTTAGGCGCAAGTTTCTTAGGTTCGATGATTTCATCAAAGATTTAGGCAGTTTCAGGTGTATCGTCTGTTTGTTCAGCTAATAGACTTTCAAAAATGCGTCCGAGCATATAAGGCTCAACAGCAACTCCTTCTTCAAACGGTGTGTTTTCAGCAACAGTAAATTTATTGTTCCAGATATTTGTTTTTAGGAGATAATGGCTTAAATAGAACTTTTTACGAACACAAAAGAATTATTATGCTCTATGTTATCCGCACAAATTAGCAAATAATATTCAAAAAGGATTTGGTTTAATAGTGAATTGGAATCTCTATTCAGCAATGATGCCATAAGCCCTGCCATTACCGCCGCCACCTTTAGCCCAATCGGAAGAATTCTCAATAAATCTTTCCATCTCTTCTTGCTCAAAAATTTCGAGTTTAAAATTGTTGTTGTCAATTCTTGTAAATAAAAGGATTTTATTTTGAAACCCCCCATTTTGTCCAAGACTTGGATTTGAAAAAGTAGTAAGTTTCAACCCATCCTTAGTTTCACCATTCAAACGAATTCTCCAATTACTATTACCTTCTGCATAAAAAATTCTGTTATCGATATAAGGCTTACCTCCAAAAATTACATTGATGTCCTTTATTTCATTTTCATTCTCAGGGTTAATTCCAAAATAGCTCACACTCCCGAACTTGTTCACTCCATCTAGGCTTCCATTTTTTGAGAGGTCAAGAATATTTCGTGAACCGCCTGTCATTAGTCCTGTTTCAATCCACATTGAACCTGCCACAAGTTCAGTTGTTTCATCGACAACATTTACATCAGTATTATCTTCCTCTGCGAGAAGCTCCTTTTTTACAACTGTTTTACTGAAACCTTTCGGAGGTCTTTTCGCTTTTACCTTTCCAAATAGTTTAAGAAGTCTCGTATTGGCTTTTGTTTCCTTTTTTGCAAATTCTTTGTTAATTTTATTTGCTTTTGCTTTGTTAACAGCTTCTGGCAAAACAACTTTGCTCTCAATAAGAATTTCCAAGACTTCCGCTGTTAATAGCTGGCAACTCGAATGCTCCTGATTGATGATAGAATTGAAGTGGTCATAAATATCAGATAAAAACTCGTTGCCGTTTTCATCATTACTTTCAAAGTCAACACAAACAGATGCTTCTATGTTTTGAAACAATCCGCTTTCGGTGAGGTTGGAAGAACCGATTATTGCTCTTGTTGTTTCATCACCTTCAAAAGTGTAAATCTTAGGATGATAAATGATGTTGTTTGGTGAATAAATAACATAAGATTCAATTTCGTGTTCAAGTAACTTCTCTAATGCTTCTTTTGATGTTGCGTGTAGGTCAACTCCCAAATACAAACTTACATCGCCACCTACCTCCCTAAAGGCAAGCATTTGGTCAATGATATTTTTAAGTCCACCAACACTTACAAATGCTACAAAGGCATTGAACGAACTGTAATTATTGCTTTCTAATGAATCAATAATAAAGTCCCCTGTTGTTACATCACTTTCAGAGTCAAAACTTTGTCCGATGAACTGTAAATTCATTTGAATACCTCTTCTCCATAGAATAATGACTTTTATCGGTCAATATTAATTTTTCAAATTCCTAAAGTATATTTTCTAACTTCTAAACTTATTAACCTTTTCCGCGTACAATGTTTTTTTCCGCTTCGGTCAATTCGTACAAATCGAAAACCAGATTATCAATCTTTTCTTCCAGTTCGAATGTGTCCGCTTTTGCGTCTGCTTTTTTCTTTTCGATTATTTTGTCTACGATTTCGGCAATCGCGTCTTGATATGCGGTTGAGGCTTTAGGAACTGGAAATTCTTTGACATAGTTATTTATCCATCTAGAGACTCCCATACCACTTGTAGCGGCAATTTGAGTCAAATAGAACTTAATTAGTATTGAATTAAGAATGCCAAGTAAATACCGACTGTTGAAGCCATTTGGGGGAAGTAAGAAGTATGCAGTGTTAAGTAAATAAATTTCTTCAGAGCAAAGCGCAAAACGACCATTATCTGTTAATTCAATCCAAATAATTTTTTCCTCTTTGAAATCATCAAAAAAAGCACAAGCTCTCAAATTAGTCCAATGTTGTCCTTTAGCTCCGCGCGATTTGAATTTATTCCCAAGCGAGTCAAAATAATCATACAAATCAGGATAATCCTTTTGTACATCAATGCCATTTTTGGTTAGCAAAATATAAAATTCTGGAGATTCATAAGAATATCTATTAATATCTCTACCGCGTAGTGTCGGCTTTATAATTTCAGCATTTTTAGGATTCGCCAAAATGAAGGCATTCTTTCCTGCTTCATCAATAATGAAAGCATTATTATCGCCTGTGGCTATTCCAAGTCTAATTTTAGTTCCTAGACTTTCTAGCGTTTTACCTTTTGACTCAATTTTTCGTCGTAGCTGAGAAATCTCTGGTTTAGCTAAATCCCATACCTTTCCATCAAAATCGGTTTGTTTACATCCAAATTTATTTTTCTCTATGAAATCCTGGAAATCATCCTGTTCAGAGATTTTTGAATCAACAATAAAACAAGATGGGTCTTGAACATCCTTTTCTCTCTGAACCATTAAAATAGCAACATTTACGATTGCACTTTCAAATACCTGCGAATCATCAATATTTATTACTTGTCGAATTGCAGAATTTTGTCGAAACCATTTTCTTAACAGTGAACCGTATTCAGCTCGCAAATAAGAATTTGATGTAATGAAAGTTAAAATACCGTTCTGTTTTAATAATTTGACGCCATTCTCGAAGAAATAGCAGTAAATGTCAGCGAATGGTTCATAGGAGTCATACTTTCTTTGTATATGAGTTTTATTTAAAATTTTATCGTGGCTTACATAAGGCGGATTACCAATGACAACATCAAAGCCTTTTTCAATTCCGAACATATATTCAGCGTCAAACCAATCTGCCAAAGCGTTTTGGTCGTAAGGATTCCACTTGGTGATTTGGTCGGCAATGTCAGCTCTGATTCCGCCCTGCTTCAAAAGCTCGGCAATTTCCAAACGGATTTCTTTATCTTTTTCGCGGTATTTTTCTTTTGTTCTGCGCGTTCTGGCGGAAAAATGTTTGGCTCTGACTTCTTTCAGCTCTTTTTCCAAATCATTAACCCGCATTGGTTTCAATCCGCCCTGTGCTTCCAAACTGATAAGTGTATTCGCCGAGACAAATTTCGTTTCAAGGTTGGGCAAAGGTCGGATTCCGAGATTTCCCTTTTCACTGTTTGCCTTTTGGTCAACAATGAGCGAGATAAAGAAACGCAGCTTGGCAATTTGAATCGCAATCGGCTGAATATCAACACCATAAATGCAGTTTTCAATCAAATACAGCTTGCGCCCGTAATCGTTGGCATTATTAGTGAATACTTCGTTTATTTCCAACAGGCGATTTTTACGCTCAGATTCATCACCAATTTTATAGGCTTCTTTCGTTTCCTCAATCGCCTTTTGTTCCTGCCATTCACGCCATTTCTCGTTGTTTTTATCGAGTTTTCCAAGCAGATGAACGAGCCGATGCAAAATGCCCATCGGAAACGCGCCCGAACCGCAAGCGGGGTCAAGAATATTGCAATTATCAATCGCTTTAATAAGAATTTCTGTTTCGAGTTCGTTGAATGGGTGCTTATCTTCCGTGTAACTGAAAAGGTCGCGTAAAGCCGTTTCTAGCTCTTCCTCTTTTCCGTGCCAACGGTTATTGCTAACAGTCGTTTCAAATGCAAACTGCTTTCGGACTTGATTGCCGAACATAGTCGCCTGATTTTCGCCAAATGCGACATAACCAGCAAAGCCTTCGGTTTCGGTCTGCAATTTCGCTTTAAGATAAGCAATCAATGATTCGTCAACCATATAATTGACGATTTCACGAGGCGTATAGAAGCTGCCCGTTTGTTTCCTCGCGGTCGTTTTGGTTTCGGGATTGTAGCTTGCCAAAAGGTTTTCAAAGACTTTACCGAGAAGCTCAGGGTCAAGCGCAATTTCTTCCTCAATCGGCGTGTTTTCCGCAATCGTGAATTTGTAGCTGTTGAGCAGGTTTATCAAACCACGAACTTTGTAGCGTTTGTTTCGTGTGCCGTAAATTTCGTTTAATTCATATTCGCGCTCTGAACCGAAAAACAGTTCATCGGGAATTTGCAGTACGTTTTTATGATGGTCTGAAAATCCGTCAATGCTAACACGGCATTTTGTTCCGTCAACTTCCGATTCTTTATCCAAACACTCAAACAAACCACCGTTCAAAAAAGGAATCGGCTCGAAAAGCTCTCTGATTGTTTCTTCAGGTTTGACGAACTCGCTTTTATAGCGGAAAACATTATGAACTCCGTAATGCTGACTTTTGCCTTGAAATCCGTCTTTACGAAACTCGCGTTTGCCTATTTCTGAGTTAAGCGTAGCGAAGAACAGATTTTGCAGAATTGCTTTGTAAAATGCGCTCTCATCCTGAAAACGTAAGATTGTTCTCAAATATCTTTCATCGAAAAGTTTGTCAGAAACCAAGCCTTTTTCTTTGAGAAACCAGACAAATATCAAACGAGTAATCAGTCGAATAACGCCCGTTGCATTACGGACTTCTTCATTCTTCTCTTCGTCGACGGGAAATGTGACATTATCAACCGCCCAAAAATACCAGTTCGCCAATTCCTGAAAAAATTTCTTATTGAGTTCCTTCGTGTCGAGGACTTTTTGCCAAGCGTTATGAAGCTCTACAAAGTTTCTGGCTTCTAAATTATCAAGAGCAAGGTCAGCAAGAATTTCAAGATGCGCTCGATGCGGATTTTCGAGGCGAATATCTTTGATTAACGTAACCTTTAGCAAAACGTCTCTTGATTCTTCGCGTCTATTTCGCCTTCGGTCAATGATTGAAAATGTCAGCGTTTCTCCGTGCTGAAAAAGAATCAATACAGGCATCGGAAAGGCGCGGTTAATCTCGCGTGTGATTTCTGCTAAGTCAGTACGGCGATATTCGTCTTTCTTTAACTTAATTGCAAAGAAAATATATGAGTTTATGCTCTTCTCAGAAACGTCAACGCGACTTGAATCAAACAAGCTCTTACTGCGACTGATTTCTTCATCCGTTAATTGAAATAGGAAATCAACGGCTTGCCATTCCTCTGTATGAGCCTTCTTATCATTGAAAGACTGAACGGAATTTTCGTGGAGAAATGATTTGAACACTTCTACCGTGTTCGGTCTAAAGTCAATCTGCTTATCGCTCTCGTAGCCAAGCGTTTTAAGGAACTGTAAAGCCTTTTGCTTTAAATCACCTGAACCAAAAGAATGCAAATTGTCTTTGATTTGCCCTAAAAATACAGAGTCGTGTGGCATAAGTTTGAATTGAAAATTTCGAGATTGTACAGACGAAAGAGATTGTAAAAAGTGCGGTGTAACAACTTCGCAATATTGATTCTCTTATTTTTCTGGAATTTTCACAAGGCGAGCTAATCAACTTCAATAAAAAAGCCATCGAGAGAATAATCTACTTTCGCTGACTCTGATATTTGATGGAATTAGTGGAAGCAGTGGAAGCAATTTCCCATTAATCTCTATTTTTGGCTTTTATAGAGTTTTACTTTTTTGCTTCCACTGCTTCCATAAATTCCAATCTCTATGTTATGGCAAGAAGGCAACTTCTATTTCAGACCTGTCTTAATTAATCAATTCATTTAAATCCGAATTGTGGGATTCTTCAATCTTGGAAAATTGTAGTGAATTGAGAGCGTCAGCAACTTTACGAATGTTTTGCTTATCGCGTGAAATGTAACGTAAAGTTACCTTGTAATCTCCACTATGCCCTAATTGCTTTCCTATTGCTGGAATTGAAAAACCCAACGAATCAAGAAATGAAGCGTGGCAACGCCTCAAATCATGAAAACGTAAATCGGTAAGTCCCGCCATCTTGCAGGCTTTTTTGAAAGCAAAGCGACAATCTTTTATTCTAAAAATTTCTTCATCATCGCTTTTTCGTAATCTGTAAAGCTCCGCTAACTCAGCTAGTAATCGTGAAGTAATTGCAACTGTTCGAGCCTTAAAAGTTTTCGTGTTTTCTGCCAAGATTGAAATTGTTCCTTCAGTAAAATCAACTTGTTGCCAAGTTAACGACGTTAATTCATGAAAACGGCAACCTAAATCAAGAGCCGCAATAACAATCGGACGAATATGAGCGCGAGTATCGGTACAAGCATCAATTAATCTTTGACTTTCATCGATTGACAGCACTCTTTCACGTTTGACCTCGTCGGCAGAATGAATAAGAACATCACCCAATTTAAACGGATTACGATTAATCCAAGCGTTTCTTTCAGCAATGTTCAAAATCCTGCGAAGATATGCCATATAGCGATTAACAGTAGTTAGTGAAATCCTCTCAGATTGTTGCGTAGGACGTTCAAGCATATTGTCCCTGAACGCTCTCAAATCTTCGTAAGTGAGTTGTTTTAGTTTGATGCCACCTAAATACTCGCGGAAAAGTTTGATGTAACCTTTAACAGTAATCTCAGACCGTAAGCCACTAACTTTTCTGCCATTGATAACTTTTGCGGGTTTGAGGTAATTCTTTTCGTAGTAGTCGCAAAGGTCATTGATTGTCAGTTTCTCAGCCTCTATTGCTTTGCGCCCACCTTTTTCTAGAGTCTCGAGCAATTCTTTCAAAACTTCTCTAGCATGTGTTTTGTTATCGGCTTTCCGTTTTACTGCGGTTCGCTTGCCGTTTTTATTTTTGTAATCAACTCTCGCTATCCAATTTCCCGTTTTCTTATCTTGATAGATTTGTCCTGTCCGTTGTTTCACTCTTAGCCTCATTTCATCGGCACGAGAAGCACTTTTTTAGGTACGCTTAAAAGTACGCTTATGCCTCTAAATGAGTGCAAATTGTTCGATTGAGAATTTCGACAATGCGATTTTACTTAGTGTTTTGGCGAAATTGGTATACGCACCAGACTCAAAATCTGGCGAGATTCACTTCTCATGTCGGTTCGAGTCCGACCTCCGGCATAACCCTAATTAGTAAATAGTTAGGGAAATGATTCAAAACTTAAGATCTTCAGTTTGGCTTGAAATATGCATCAGACTGGAGGTTTTTTGTATGCAGAAGATTTACGATCAGTTCATTTGGGAAAAAGATTTTTAGAGAATTTATCCGAGCGAAAGCGAAACCGCTCAAATACTGGACGGTTTTGCTTTATGGCACAGTTAGGAAAATGTGATGTACTCATTATCATTCTGAAGTTGTTCGATATGAGCAAACTGAAAAACTCAACCGACTTTCAAATTTCAAATTTCGAGTTTTTCGTTCGAACTTGAACCAATAAAACAAGAGCCTTTCTTTCTCTAGAAAGGAAGAGAGATTAAAAAAAATAAAGATCCATTCTCGCGGATAGAATGGATTTTATTACGGATAGCATTACTGATTATGTCAGTAATCGCTCTAGCAAAATTAATAATTCTGGAACTGAAATCATTTCAGTAAAAAAGAAAGCACTCGAATAAAATCGGGTGCTTTCTCTTATAGAGTGAATATGAATAAACCTGTCGAAAAAACTCTATAAACTTAAATTCGCAACGATTGAGAATGCAAGAATTGGAGAGTCGTTATTTGCTTAGACTGTATGAACTTTTTGAATGACACCAGTGGAAAATCTTTGATAAAGACAAACTTATCTCTTCTTTAGATATAACTCATGATGAATGGATTAAAGTGCAAGACCGACTTTCCAATAGGAATTTAGTAAAATCTATTGCTTTTGGTCTTGTGCAAATCACAGGAGATGGGATAAAGGGGGCTGAAAGAATCATGGCATTAAATTACGAAGAGTTGGAATATCGAATATTGCAAAAACTTGTTGAAAAAGGTGTTAACAGTGAAACTTATGACGAAGAATTAGCAGAATCTCTTTCCATTTCTAAAGAATACTTAAGAGTATTTTTGACTGATTTCTACAAGAAAGATTGGATTGGCATGATTGTTGGCGGGACAATTCAACTGTATCCGGCTGGTTTTACTGCATTCCATAAATGGGAAAAACAAAATCAGCAAAATATATCTAATAATATCAATAATCTTACATTTAATGCACCGGTAACAGGCTTTCAAAATCAAACACAAAACAGCACTCAAAATGTTCATCAAGTTAATATTACAAACAATCCTGATTTCAATTCTGCTGTTGATGCAATAGTTAGTTTAATTACAGACCCAAATAGACCTAATTTCAGTGGTGCAAAAAGTAATACTAATGGACCTCCTGGAGGTAATCATCCGATTAATGGTAACTCATTAACTGGCGGAGCCGATAAAAAATGGGATAACTCAAGACAAATTAGATTTAAAATCTTGAATCCTAATAATATTAGTGCTAGTGATACTACTTTTGTCAGTGCATTCCCCTCTGACCTTACAAATTATCCTTTAGATGATTTTGTAGGAAATGACGATATTACAACAACAGACCCTGAAACAAATGATCCTTACTCCAATAATGGGGTATTAACAGGGCATGATGTACCTATTACGGCGATATGTGATAGGGCAGGAGCCGTTGGCGATACCTTTGAATCAAGACTTCATTTTAGGGAATTTACCAGACTTGAAATTGAAGGAACTTGGCATCGAATTTCCGATTTTTATCCCTGGAGATTCCATCGAAAATTAAAGAAAGTTAGCGGCGGATGGTGGGCAGATGATAATTCTATCTTAGCCCTCGATAATTCGGGATTCTAAACATTATAAGGAGAAAATGTATGAAATGGGAGACGAACTTACTTTTGTTTATGACACTTTGCGCTTGTTTTACTAGCTGTACCAACTTGGAGCCTGGCATGACACAGGCAAAAGAGCCATTTGAAATTCAACAGCCCGCAACGCAAACAACTCCTGTAATAGAGCAGGATAATAACATTCTAAGTAAAGACTATGCTGTCGCTGAAAAAGCATTGAATAAAGCCTTTTTGGAAAAAAACAATAATATTGTTAGGCTCGGGTTAAAAAACTCGATTCTATCTATTAGACTAAAAACTGTTGAAGCAATAAGAGAGATTAATAATGAAACCTTTGTTCCAAGCTTAATTGAGGCACTTCAGGAAAATCAGATTTTGCTTGAGGGTGGAAGTGAAATACAATCCTTTCAAGAAGAGTTAAATAAAACTATTA
Organism: Pyrinomonadaceae bacterium; assembly: GCA_036388995.1. Lineage (GTDB taxonomy): Bacteria > Acidobacteriota > Blastocatellia > Pyrinomonadales > Pyrinomonadaceae > JALZCH01. The sequence goes on from DASVQU010000071.1 coordinate 12,475, forward strand.
TCTCCACTTTAGAACAATTAACTAAATTGAAGTTCAATTTGTCTAATCCAATATCTTCTAAAGATATTAAGGAAGTATTAGATAAAAGTCAGGAATGGTGTAAATCTAATAAAGAGGTCTGTAACACGAATTTCAAGTGACACAAAGCCTGAACAAATCACGCGTAAATGAAGAAAAGGCAAAAGTCTATAAAGAGAAAATGGGTTTACCGGACTAGAATCTGGTATTTCCAAAAAGACAAATTTATAAAGAAACCCCTATCTCTATTGAGCGGGGTTTTTAATTTTTACGCAGATTTCATATATTCGGCAGGGATTTACCGGTTTTGATCGCATAACTTCTAATCAAAAAGGAAGAAAAATGAATATTCTTTACAAAATCAGCGTAGCGATAATTCTCGCCGTTTTAATTTGCACCACCTCTGGATTTGCTCAAATCTCAGTAAGAAAAGATAATTCAGTTGTTTTGGCTGCAAAGGGTAACTGCAAGAAGATAACCGAGTTTTTTCTTGACGCTTTTATCCTAGCTAATAATCCGGGTGGTTTAATAGCAATACAAAATTCTTGCCTTGAGAATGTAGTATTTCCTGACTATCAACCTGAAGAACTATCCTTTAGGAAAAGGTTGGAATTAATAACTCAAATGAATCCGAATTATAAGTTGGAGGATGAACAAGGAGTAACTAATTTAGTTCCGACAAAATCTATTTAACGTAAGGCTCGCAGCAATTAATGGTCTTGGAAAATTGCAGGATAGATTTGCCGCCCAAGTTTTGGAAGACATTTCCCGAAACGATATGTATCAGTCAACAAAAGGCAGTACGACATCTTATCCGGTAAGAGAAGCGGCGAAGAAGCATTTGAGCCGCTTACGGAATTAGTTAAACGGCTAAAAATTTGGCAGCGTCTCAAATTTTATGATGTCTTCTATTGTGATGATAGACATAAAGTTTTATCACCGCCTTTCGACAACCTTGCGAAAATTTGGACGAGGGCGGATTCAGCCGATTATGAACTTGTTTAACTTGAATTTAAAAATTCACAAAATACCTCAAACACAAAGGCGGCTCTTTAAAGAGCCGCCTTTGTGTTTCAAATGAAAAATGGCTATTTTTTGACACTCATCTCATTCAAAATCCAGCCGCCGCCCACAACTTCGTCGCCGTTATAAAATATTGTCGCTTGTCCGGGCGTAATGGCGCGCTGCGGCTCGTCGAAAACGATTCGCGCGCGGTTTTCAGGCAGCGCATAGATTGTCGCCGGGGCGGGTTCATGGCGATAACGCACTTTAACAGAAGCGCGTACAGGCTCGCTCGGCGCGTCGAAAGCCACCCAATTAACGCCTTTTGCCGTAAATTCCAAACTTTCCAAATCTTCCGCTTCGCCGACAATGATTTGATTTTTCGCGCGTTCGATTTGCACGACGTAAAGCGGTTTTTCATGCGCGATTCCCAAACCGCGCCGTTGTCCGACTGTGTAGCGGTGAATTCCCGCGTGTTCGCCGATTGCCTCGCCGCGCGTGTTGACGATTTCGCCGCCCGCCGGGATTTCGGAACCGCGTTCTTCGACGCTCAAATAACGGTCAATAAATTCGGAATATTTGCCGTCGGGGACAAAACAGATTTCCTGCGATTCTTTCTTGTCGGCGGTGTACGAATCCGTTTTGCGGGCGATTTCGCGGACTTCTGATTTCAGCATTTCGCCGAGCGGAAACAGCGCGCGCGACAATTGCTCCTGCGTCAATTCCCACAAAAAATAGCTCTGGTCTTTCCAATGATTTTTGCCGCGAAACAAGCGATAACGATTCGCCTTTTCATCGTATTCGACGCGCGCATAATGCCCGGTCGCAACTTTGTCGCAACCCAAGCTTTGCGCCAATTTATCGAGCGAGGCGAATTTCAGACGCGAATTGCAGGCGACGCACGGAATCGGCGTTTCGCCCGATAGATAGCTTTGGACGAACGGTTCGACGACATCGCGCTCGAAATCGGATTCGAGATTTAAAACGTAAAACGGAATTCCCAGATTTCCGGCAACCCGCCGCGCATCGTAAACGTCGTCGAGCGAACAGCAGCGGCTGGGCAGCGGATCGCCGTTTTCGTCCACACTGATATTGCGCCGCTGATTCCACAACTGCATCGTGAAACCGACAAGCTCGTGTCCTTCATCTTTTAAAAGCGCCGCGGCAGCCGAAGAATCAACGCCGCCGCTCATCGCCACTGCAATTTTCATAACCAGTTTTAGTTTCACAGTTTGAAAATCGAGTTGCAAGTTTTCCGGCAAGCAGCGTGAAATTTAATTACAAGTTGTGTGTTCTTGAATGAATGGATTTATAATTTGCAATACTTAAATGTTTATCTCAAAAGTTCATAAGATTGACTCAGCTTCAGGAACTATCCGGCGAGATTCATTTCTCATATCAATTCGAGTCCGAACTTCGGCATTAAAGGCTTCCGTTAAGAAGCCTTCTTATTATGAAAATTGTGGGGCATCAAAAATCTACTAATTCACTTTTTTTGTCGGAAAGTTGAAAGCCTCGTCAAAAAGGCTCATTACCTCAAAATTGCAGATTTCCATGGCAGTAGATCTGTCTTGACTTTGTTTGCATTTATTCCTAATATTGGCGCACTAAATGGAAGTGCTGCAAGCTGAAAATTGAAATTTGTTTGCGGTTACTAAAAAGCAGTTCAACAATTTTAGGCTTTAATTCTTTTAAGCTCATATAAAAACTCTTTCGCACTGGTTTTATCTAAAAATGAAAAATACGATTCTCGCAAAAGCAGGATTTTTATTAGTTAACGTTTCAATCATTTTATTTTTGTTTTTATCGGTCATTGCAGCGGAAGCCTCCGCCGCGGTGTTCACCGTCAACAGCACTGCCGATACTAATGACGCCAACACGGCGGACAACGTCTGCGCCGATTCTGCGGGAAACTGTACTTTGCGGGCGGCGATTGAGCAGGCAAATGTGACGTATGAGTCGGGGGTGGGTAATGATGTGATTTCTTTTGCTCTGGAATTTCCGGCAGTTATCAATTTAACGCTCGGCGAGCTAGCCATTACCAGCAATCTGACAATTTTCGGGACCGCCGATTCGAGAAATTTAATCGTGCAGCGAAGCGGGGTAGCCGAGACTGCGAGATTCCGTATTTTTAGAATTTCGGGACCAGCCGCTACTGCCGTTTCTATCAGCAGTTTGACTGTTGCCAATGGAAACGTCGCCAACGGCGGAGGCGACGAGGGATTCGATTTTATCGGTGGCGGAATTTCCGTTTACCCGAACAACTCGCTTGATTTAAACGATGTCACCGTCAGAAACAACTCCGCTAATGTTGGCGGAGGCATTGCAAATGCCGGGGCATTGAGCATCAAACGATCAACCATCCGCAATAATAATGCGCCTCATGGGGGCGGTTTGAGCATCAGTTCGACTTTGACCACCGCGATTGCCAATTCAACCATCAGCGATAACCTGGCTAACGGTAATTCAGTCACGCAGGGACTCGGCGGCGGTATTTTGTCCTCCGCCGGATTGTTGATTATCAACAACGCAACCATCAGTAATAATTCGGCGACGACTTTCGGCGGCGGTATTTTCAGCAATTCCGGCGCGCCTAAACTTCGCAACACTATTGTTGCCGCAAATACTGTCGGCAGCGAAAGCTCGGACGTGCGCGGCGCATTCGAAAGTCTCGGAAATAATTTAATCGGAAACGCCGTCGGAAGCACCGGATTTACGGTTGGAAATCCGAGCGCCAACGGAGATAAAGTCGGGACTGCGGACAATCCGATTGATCCGATGCTCGGACCGCTGCAAAACAACGGCGGACAGACCGATACGCGCGAGCCTTCCATCTTCAGCCCCGTTAAAGACGCCGGAAACAACTGCGTTTTAGATTTAACTTGTCCCACTTTTAATCCGCCGACCGGATTAACGACAGACCAGCGAGGCGTGGGCTTTCCGCGACGAGTCGGGAGCAGAGTGGACATCGGCGCTGTTGAGGTTTTTAACCCGGTTCCGGTGATTACCTCGCTGACGCCTAATAATGCGGGAATCGGTGCCGGTTTTGAGTTGATTGTCAACGGAACCGGTTTTGTTCCCGAATCAATTGTTCAATGGCGCGGGCAAAACAGAGCCACGACATTTATCAGCAGCACGCAGCTCAGAGTGCAAATCTCAGCTTCCGATATGGCGACGCCGGGACAATATCCCGTGACAGTGATAAGCCCGGAGCCGTTTGGCGGCACGTCTAACGTAGTTCTCTTTACCGTCACCAACTGTTCGTACTCGATCAATCCGACCGCTCAGGAATTTCCCGTCAGCGGCGGAAACGGCACCGTAGCCGTTACTACGACCGGCGAATGCTCGTGGACGGCGACGACCAGCCAGCCCTGGATAACAATTACAAGCGGCGGCAGCGGAACGGGCGCGGGAACCGTTTCTTTTGCAGTGGCTGCAAATGCCGGTCCGGCGAGAACCGGAACGATTCTCATCGGCGGACAAACGTTTACAATCAGTCAGCCCAACGGCTGCACTTATTCAATCGCTCCCAATAACGCTGGTTTTACGGCGGCTGGCGGAAACGGCAGTCTTAACTTAATTGCCAGCAATCCGGGTTGCCCCTGGACGGCAGTCAGCAATTTTCCCTGGATAACCTTGAGCAATACGAGCGGCTCCGGCAGCGCGACAATTTCTTTTTCGGTGCAGCCAAACGCAGGTCCCGCCAGAGCCGGAACAATTACGGCGGGCGGACAAGTTTTCACTGTTAATCAAACGGCTGCTTCGACTTTCGTCAAAACTTTGTATGATTTTGACGGCGACGCCCGCGCCGATGTTTCGGTTTTCCGACCTTCAAACGGAACCTGGTATTTTCTCGGCAGCCAGACGGGATTTTTCGCTCGGCAGTTCGGCGTCGCGGAAGACATTCCGGTCGCGGCTGATTACGACGGCGACGGTAAGAGCGATGTTGCGGTTTATCGCCCATCAATCGGTTACTGGTTCATTTTATACAGCTCAAATAATCAGTTTGTTCCAATCAAAATTGGTGGACAAGCCGGAAGCATTCCGGTGCCGGGCGATTTTGACGGAGACAACAAAGCGGACGTTTCCGTTTACAATCCCACAGGTTCTTGGGAAATAATTTTCAGCAGCGGAGGCGGCTCGACAGTCATTTCTTTAGGATTGCAGGGAGTTATCCCGGTGAGTGGTGATTTTGACGGAGACAGAAAAGCTGACATAGCTTATTTTCGTCCTTCAACCGGCACTTGGGTACAAATCAACAGCAGCAACGGCGCAACCATCTTAACCAGATGGGGAACACAAGGGGACATTCCGACTCCCGCAGACTTTGACGGAGACGGCAAAACCGACTTTTCCGTTTATCGTCCGAGCGCGGGAAGCTGGTATCGGCTAAACAGCTCAAACGGACAATTCTACGGCGAACAATTCGGCATCGCCGAGGACATTCCGGTCGCGGCTGATTATGACGGCGACGGAAAAGCAGACATCGCGGTTTATCGTCCGTCAACCGCATCCTGGTATATACAGCGAAGCACTTTAGGTTTTATCGGAATTCAATGGGGGACAAGCGTGGACAAGCCGGTTCCGACTTTGATTCGCTAAAAATTCGGTAAAAAGAAAAGAAAAAGACACCGAACGCTCGGTGTCTTTTTCTTTTGAGATATTCAAATTTAAAAAAATCAGAACGAAGTTTTTAACTTTAATCGTAATATTCCAAACCCAAATGCGTGATTAAATCTTCTCCTTGCAAATGCCGGAGAGTGTTTTTGAGCTTCATCAGTTGAATAAAAATATCGTGTTCGGGATAAAGCTCCGGCGCGGTTTGCGGCGCTTTGAAATAAAATGACAGCCATTCCTGCACGCCGCGCATTCCCGCGCGCTGCGCCAAATCCATAAAGAGCGCCAAATCCAGAACGAGCGGCGCGGCGAGAATCGAATCGCGGCACATAAAGTCAATTTTTATCTGCATTTTATAACCGAGCCAGCCGAAAATATCTATCGCGTCCCAGCCTTCTTTGTTGTCGCCGCGCGGCGGGTAATAATTGATTCGGACGACGTGCGAGAAGCCCTCGTACAAATCCGGGTAAACATCCGGCTGCAAAATATGTTCGAGAACCGATAATTTCGATTCTTCTTTTGTCTTAAAATTTTCCGGGTCGTCCAAAACTTCGCCGTCGCGGTTTCCCAAAATATTGGTCGAATACCAGCCTTCGAGTCCGAGCATTCTCGATTTCAAACCGGGCGCGAGGATTGTTTTCATCAAAGTTTGTCCGGTTTTGAAATCTTTCCCGCAAATCGGAACGTTGTTTTGTTCGGCAAGTTTTGTCAGAGCCGGAATATCAACGGTCAAATTCGGCGCGCCGTTCGCAAACGGGATGCCCGATTTTAAAGCGGCATAAGCGTAAATCATCGAAGGCGCAATGCGTTCGTCGTCGTCGTACATCGCTTTTTCAAACGCTTCGAGAGTTTGATGAATTTCCGATTGTTCGAGAAAAATCTCGGTCGAAGCCGCCCAGACTATAACCAGCCGGTCGCAGCCTTTTTCTTCTTTGAAACGCGCCATATCGGCGATCAGTTGTTCGGCAAGCTCCATTTTGTTTTTGCCGGTTTTAACGTTCGTTCCGTGCAGACGTTTGACGTAATTTTGATTAAAAACCGCCGGCATCGGTTTTAAAGAATCAAGCTGTTCACGCAATTCTTCGACGAGCGATTTTTCCAAAACTCCGGCGTGCAGCGCCGCTTCGTAAGCCGAATCCGCGAAAATGTCCCACGCGCCGAAAACAACATCGTCTAAATTCGCAAGCGGCACAAATTCATTAATCTTCGGAACGCGATTGTCGGTTCTTTTACCGAGTCGGATCGTTCCCATTTGTGTCAAACTTCCGATTGGTTTGGCAATGCCTTTTCTGATCGCTTCGACGCCCGCCACGAAAGTCGTGCTGACCGCGCCCAGCCCGACCAGCAAAACTCCGAGCTTTCCGGTCGCCGGAGCGATTTCAACCCCTTTATTTACCATTTTTGATTTCTCCAATAATTACAGACAAAAATAAACCGTTAATTCTAACTTTTTACGGCGGAAAAATGAATTCGGTTTTGTACTTTAGATTTGTGGTCGGGCGAGAATCTGATTTCGCTTTGCCAGTAGCCGCGCCGGATTGTTCGTGATAATGCCGTAAATACCAAGCCTCAGCGCTCGTCGCACCCAACCCGAATGATTAGCCGTCCAGATGACGGTTTTTAAATCGGCGTCGCGCGCCTTTTGAACGGTGCGTTCGGTCGCCAGTGAATAATGCAGCGATATTTCTTCGGCATCCAGACCAAGCGCGGGCAGAACGAGCGCGTTTGTCGGATTTAAAACCCGCATCGGGCGCGGCGCGAAAAGCGCAGCGGTTTTGATTTCGGGCAAAATACGTTTGACTTCGCTGGCGGCATCGTGATTAAAGCTTTTAATGATAACTCGATTCTGCAAATTGAAATTTTTAATTTCCGCCGCGACCGTTTGCGCCAATTTGCGATGATTGCCGTTTTCGCATTTAAGCTCAACGTAAATCGGCAGCTCGTTTAAACTCATTAAATCGAAAAGCTCGGCGAGCGACGGAACCGTGACGTTCAAATAATCCGCGCGCGCCCGTCTCGGAAATTTTAAATTAAACCATGCGCCGACGCGGATTTTCGCCAGTTCCAAAGACGTAAAATCAGACAATCTGCCTTCCCGCAGCGCAGTTCTTCTTAATGTCGCATCATGAAAAATCACCGGCACCAAATCGCGCGCAAGCCGCACGTCGCATTCGATGCCTTCGGCTCCGTCCGCCAGAGCCCGCTCGAACGCGGCAAGCGTGTTTTCAGGCGCTTGAGCGGACGCTCCGCGATGCGCGATGATTAATGGTTTAATCGTCACCTGGAAAATTTCCGTCAGAATTTTTCGAGTAATTTCCGGTTTCTGCCCAATCCGGTTTTGATTACAAGTTAGCTTTGATAATCGCGTGAGTCAATCAAATTCGATTTAGCTGCGATATACCCGGTAATCAATTTCGGCAAAAATATTGTCACGGCGTTCGATTTCAGCGAGCCGTTCCGCATCAATCGTATTGTTTTCCAAACCGTTTGCCAGAAAATCGAAGCGCGAGATGTGATTTCTAAACCTGCGCGTCGCGTATTCGACCGTTGTGCCTTGATAAATCTGAAACGCCCAGTCGCTCGATTGCGCGAGCAGCAATTCGCGCGCGGCTTGATTTAAAATTCGCCGCTGCAAATCGTTCGGTGAATGAAATTCGTTAGCAAGGCGCGTCATCCGCTCTTCGGCGACGTGCTGGTACGGATACATCCACGAAGTGTTTTCGTTGAGCCAGACTTTGTAATAACCGCGCTCGCCCCACGACGAAGCCGAAGGCTGCTGGCGCTGAATCGGAATTTCGGCATCGAGAAAATCGCCCGGCGAAATCGGCAAAACCTCCGATTGGTCGTAATGAAATCGGCGAAACAGAAAATCCAGAAACTGCGGACCTTCAAACCACCAATGCCCGTACAATTCAGCATCGTAAGGCGAAACGACGAGCGGCGGGCGACCGTAAAGCTGATTTAATTCGTGTGCCTGCTGGACTCGTTTAGCGACAAAATCGGCGGCGTCCTGCGCTGCTTTTTCGCGCGCCAGAGCGGGAATGTACGGCTGTTTTTCTCCTTGTCCGGTATCGCGCCCGGAAATTCGGAAATATTTCAAACCGAGATGCCGCCGCTTACCGTCTTTATGCAGATGCGGTTTTAAATATTCGAGCGGCAAATCCCAGCCGATGTCGCGGTAAAATTCGCGGTACACGGGATTGCCCGGATAACCGACGACCGACGACCAAACCTGCTGGCTCGTTTCCATATCGCGGGCGAAAACGCCGACACCGTTCGGGCAAACGACCGGCGCGTGAACGCCGAAACGCGGGCGCGGATCGCCGTAAAGAATCGCGTGTGTGTCGGCGATAAAATATTCGATTCCGGCATCTTTGAGCAGATTTTCAAGTCCCGGTTCGTATGCGCATTCGGGCAGCCAGATGCCGCGCGGTTTTCTGCCGAAATGTTTTTCGTAATTTGCGACAGCAACCCGAATCTGCGCGCGTTTGGCTTCTTCGGTCTGCATCAAAGGCAAAAAACCGTGCGTCGCGCCGCAGGTGATAATCTCTAAAACGCCTTTATCCTGCAATTCGCGAAAAGCGCGAATCAAATCGCGTTCGTAAACTTCGTTCCAGAGCCGCAAAGCCGCCGACAAATTTTCGAAGTACATTTTTGCCGCTTCATAAAATTGCGGAGCTTCGCGCGCGGTGCGTTCCTGTTCTTTGTGCGCGAGCGCGAGCAGATTTTCGAGGTGTCTGGTGTAACGAGTTTGCAGCAGCTCGTCGGCGAGCATTTCCGAAAGCGGCGGCGAAACGTTGACAGCAAGACGAACGCGCACGCCGCCCGCGTGCAGATTTTGAAAAATAAAAATCAGCGGCAGATAAACTTCCGTGATGGCTTCGTAAAGCCAATCTTCTTCGAGAAATTCGGGATATTCGGGATGGCGCACAAACGGCAGATGCGCGTGTAAAATTAAACTGAAATAACCGCTAGGCATTTAATAATTAAACCACAGAGGACGCAGAGGACACAGAGTTTTAAAACAAAATCAAAAACATTTCTAATTTTGTATCTTTTTCTCTGTGTCCTCTGTGTCCTCTGTGGTGAATTTAATTTTTAACGTAAAGCCGGACTTGTCGGAAAGTTTTGCGCGTTCGGAAACAGCCGTTCCGGCAATTTCTGGAAAATTCGCGGCAGAGCGATTTCGGGAAAATGCACCGCGCTCGCGCCGAAAACAGGCTCAAGGCGAATGCGCTGCAATTCTTCGCCAAAGCCGGCAAACTCATCAACAAAATCGTCGCCCAAAACCGCTTGCAAAGCAGCTAACACGTTTTCAGAACGAAGCGCATCTTTGTCCTGCTCTAAAACCGAATCAAACCAGGCACGAAGCGTCGGCGAAAGCTGCTCGCGCAAAACTTCATATTCGACGCCCGCCGCAAGAGCCGACAGCACGACGCGCATTTCGGCGGCGTCGAAAGTTTCAGGCGCAACCGGAGCGTTTGAAGCGATTTGATTTAAAACCGCGACGGTCGCCATTTCGTCAAACACGCCGTCTTCGCCGAAACCGAAAACGACAGGCAAAGCGTCGTGCGTGTAACCGGAAACGTCCAGCACACGGGCGAACTGCACGCGCGAAACCTGCCAATCTGCTTCAGTGTCAACGCGCGGACTCGGCGCGGCGCGCGGCGTTTCGACCGCGTTTGACGAAAACAGGCGAATAAACGGGCGATTTTGGGCGAAAAGCCCGAGATCAACTTGAAAACGCGCGTTTGGATGCGCGTCAAACCACCAGTTTCCTTCGCGTCCGATTGGAAAAAGCTGCTCGCCGCCGTGCGACAGATTGCGGAATTTTATAACCAGATTATAGTTTGTCGCGCGGTTTCCAAACGCTTTTTGCAGAGTCGCAAACGGATTTCCCGCCAGGGTCCAATAAAGAAAAATTCGATTCGGCGATTGAACCTGAAGGCGCGCGCGATTTATTTGCGGGAGCGGCGGCAAAGCCTCGATGCCAAGCGGATCAAGCAATTCTTCATCGTCAATAGCTTCTTCGACTTTTTCTTTGATTTCGCGGGTTTTGGCAATTTCCGCTTCGTCAATTTCCTGAACGTCGTACGGCTGCGTTTTCGTCAGCACGGAAGTTTGCGCCGCGTCGTAAAATTTATAATTTTCACCCGAAGAAACCGGCTGCGGCTCTTCTGCGGCGTGAACCGGCGCAACGACATCCAGAATCGGCTCAACGATATTTTCTTTAATTGCTTCTTCGACCGGCTCGATGACGGGTTCGATTTTTTCCAAAACCGAATCGGCAATTGCCGTCAGACTTTCGAGCAAACCGCTTTCAGCTTTCACTTCCGGTTCAGTTGTTTCGCTTGTTTCCTCGCTCGATTCTTCCATTCTTTCCGGCGCATCTGCTTCCGGCTCGCTTTGCGGCAAAATCGTCGGATTTTCCTGATTTTTAATACTCTCTTTTAAATCGTCTATTTCATTCATAATTTTTGATAGTCAAATGTTTTGATAGTTAATATTTTAAAATGATAATGTTACGGATTGTTTTAGCAGGTTGCAAATGATGCGTAATAAAATTCGCGTAAAAAAGAAGCGCGAGAAACGGCACCCGCAATTCTCACAAAGAAAGCGGGCGCGGATTCTGGCGCTCATCGGTTTTGAATTATTTAGTTGCGACCAAACCTTCGGCTTGTTTTAATTTAATTTCTATTTTGCCGATGTCCGCTTGGATTTGCGAACGGACGGGAAGATGTCGGGCGTCATCCGTAAACCAGATGATCATTTTGCCTTCACCTGGAACAAGGCGTCTGTCGCCGAAAACTTCCGGCTCGACTCTGAGCGTCCAGACTTTGCCGAGCACGGTTTTCAACTCTTCGCGAGCAACAACTTTAACCGGAATCTGATAAACAACACCTGAATCGGAAACCGAAAGCTCAAAATCTTTTCCGACCGCGAGCGGCTGGCGGCGCAGAAAATAAACTGCCGAGAGCAAGTCGTGAGTTGCGGTTTCGAGCGGCGACGTGATAGTTCGCGGCGCTCTTTCCGGGTTATTCGGATCAATTTCGCGGTAAACGACTCTGTTCGATTTGTAATCAAACTGCGCTTCGCCGTCGCGGATGCGGTCTTTTTGCTCATCGCGGCGAATTGTATGCAGAATGCGGAAGTTGCTGGCGTCAACCGTCGAATCAATTTTTTGCAGAAAGCTGAAACGCGCGATTTTCATCAGCGTACCTTTGGAAATGGCTTCGCCCTGAAACAGCAATCTGTTTCCTCCGCCGTCGGGAGCTTTAATAATTTTAAAATTCAAATCGGCAACGTCAATCCCGCGCAGCAAAGATTTGCTCCATTTGGCTTCGTAAGTAAGATTTTCGCCGACCGCGAACGGCTCTGCTGCGGCGTTTTTGATGGCGGGCGAAACAGTGACCGCAGAATTAGCCGCTGACTGAGCCGCAATTGCTGGGGCAAATGCGAGAAAGACGACAAACAGTAAAATCCGTTTTGAGCCGACGGCAAATATGTACATTTTCAATTCACTCTAGCTGTAAAAATTTAGTAAAACAGCGTCGCCTTGAGAGCCAGCAATCCGAGTGCCGCAAACAATCCGAGCGCCGCTCTGTATTCGCGGTAACGCAAATATAATTCCGGGTCAAACTTTACGTCCGATGCTTTTCCCGATGCAAAAGCTGTCGGGCGCGGCAGAAAAAGCGGAACTTCCGATGCGTATTTTTCATATTCTACACCAAAAATCTGCCGCAAATCCGCCGCTTCTTTTCGCATTACCGGCAAATAAAGACCTAAAAACCAAGCTGCGAAAAGCGCTACCGTCCACCAGCTTGCGCCGCCGACGGTAAAACCCAAGCCAATCAAAAAACTTCCCAAATAAAGCGGATTCCTGGTGTAAGCGTAAGGACCGGAAACAGCCAAAACCGCATTTTTGCGAATGTGACCGGAAGCCCACGCGCGAATCAATAATCCAATCAAGGCAATCGCTCCGCCGATTACGAGCGATTGCCAAATGGGGCGAGCCGCAACCAGAAAAATCGCCGCGAACAAAAAACCGAGCGGAACGCGCCATCTTTGAAATTTATTTCCTACTACTGACAAAACTTTGAATACTAGACGATTTCTAATTTTAATCTTTTCTCGACCGCGTGCAAGACAGCTTCGACTTCGATGTCCAGACAAATCCAATTTGAACAGCTTCGGCGATGACAATCGGCGCGACAATTAATGTCGCTTCGCTCGATGCAAACGTCCCGTTCAAACGGGCTGCCGTTGCGCCACCATTCGGTGGGACCGAATAAACCGACAACGGGCGCGCGGGCGGCGATTGCAAGATGCGTCGGACCCGTGTCGCCGCCGACGTAAACTCTGGCGCGCCGCGCCAGTTGATAAAAACCTTTGAGCGATAAATCGGCGGCAAACGCCTGTTTCGATTTTGCTCCTGCGACAACAGTTTCAGCCAAACTTTCTTCGCCGGGACCAAACGTGACGATTGATTTTAAATTGAAATTTTTCCAAATTTCATCCGCCAATCTGCCGAAACGCGCGGCGTTCCAAAGTTTTGTCGCCCAGCCGCCGCCGGGATTTAGAATCGCAAAATCTACGCCGGTTTTTTCGACGATTTCAAGAGCTTCACGTTCGTGTTTTTCTTCGGTTACAATAGGAAACTCAAGCTCATGCGAATCAGTCGGAGCTTTGATTTCGAGAGCCTTTTCCGCCAAAAACAAATTCTTGCGAATGATGTGCGTTTTCGCCGGGATTTTAATTGTTTCCGTGAGCAAAAAACGGCTTGTCGGCTCGCGTAAAACCGCTTTGTCAAAACCGATGCGGCGCGGTGCGCCCGAAAGTTTGGCAATCAAAGCTGATTTATGCAGACCTTGAAAATCGAGCGCAACGTCGTATTTTTCCGTTCTTAAACTTTCAAGCTGCTCGCGCGCCTGCTCGTATTTTTCCGAAAGCGATGTTTTGCGCCCGCGCAAAGCGCGCGTGTCAATTTCAATCAGATTCGCCAGAAACGGATTCAAACGCAAAATTTCCGCCGCCCGTTTTTCGACCGTCCACGAAATTTCGGCTTCGGGCAGAGCGCGCCGAATCGCAGCCAAAGCAGGCAAAGCGTGAACAATGTCGCCGATGCTTCCGAGTTTGACGATTAAAATCTTCATTAGTGAACCGTGAATCGTAAAACGTGAATTGCAAAACGAGATAAATTCGATTCACGATTTACGATTCACTATTCACCAGCGCAATGAGCGCAGTCGTCGAATGATCTTTCGGGTCGCCGACAATTGCGGTGCGCCCGCCGTATTCGCGGACGATTTCGCGTTCGGGAACGGTTTCTTCGGTGTAATCCGTGCCTTTGGCGTGAACGTCGGGGCGAATTGCGCGAATCAATTCGGCGACGGTCGGTTCGCTGAAAACTGTGACCAAATCAACAAAACGCAGCGCCGCCACGATTTCCGCGCGTTCATTTTCCGGCATCAACGGGCGATTCGCGCCCTTCAAGCCTTTGACCTGCTCGTCCGAGTTGATTCCGACGACCAAAATGTCGCCTAGCTGGCGAGCCGCTTCGAGATACCGGATATGACCGACGTGCAGCAAATCGAAACAGCCGTTTGCCAGCACAATCCGCGCGCCGCGCCGCCGCTCGATGGCAACTCGCGCAATCAAGCGATTGCGGTCGAGAACCGGAGCGCCCGTTTTGGCATTGACATTCACAATTTAAAGCCAAATCTTTCGATTAAAATTAACTCAAAATAGAGTTTAACAATTCCTTCTGCGTGACGGTAGCGGTTCCGCGTTTCATTACCGCGAGTCCGCCCGCGTGATTTGCCAGCATCGCGGCTTCGGCAAAGCTCGCGCCCGAAACGGACGCCAGCGCAAACGCCGCCATTACCGTGTCGCCCGCGCCGGTCACGTCAACCGCATCCTGCGAGCCGACGACCGGAAAATGCTGCGGCTCTTTTCCGTTTTCGAGCAAAATCATTCCGTTTTTTCCGCGCGTGACCAGAAGCGCTTGAAGCTCTAATTTCGTCCGCAATTCTTCCGCCGCCGTTTCAAGCTCGGAGACGGTTTTAAATTGTTTCTGCCAGATTTCTTCAACTTCGTCTTCGTTTGGCGTGGCGGCGGTCGCGGCGGCAAAATCCGTCAGCCGAAAACGCGAATCAACAAAAACGGGAATATTTTTTTCACGGGTAATGTTTCGCAATTCTTCGGCGATTGTTTTTGAAGCCGCGCCGTAATTGTAATCCGAAACGATAACGGCATCTGCGTTTTCAGTCGCAAATCTAAGATTGCGAATCGTTTCGGTTTGGATTTCCGCCGCGAGCGCGTTTTCGTTTTCGTAATCAACTCGAATCACCTGCTGGCGCGGCGCGTGCGGCTGACCGGCGAAAATGCGAATTTTCGTCGTCGTTTGCCAATTTTCGGATTGAATCAAAAACTTTGTTTCAACTCCTTTTGCCCTGAGTTTTTCAACAATTTTGCGCCCGTTTTCGTCGGCGCCGACAACGCTGAGCAGCATACAGCTTGCGCCGAGCGCGGCGACGTTGAGAGCCGCGTTTGCCGCGCCGCCCGGAACCGTTTCGGTTTGTTCGTGCCGAAGGATAAAAACCGGAGCCTCGCGCGAAACGCGCCTGATCGCGCCGTATAAAAACTGGTCGGCAACCGCGTCGCCGATGACGATGATTTTCCGGCGTTTAAATTGATTAACTAAATCTTCGAGCCGCATTAAAACAAAAATTGAAACAAAAAAGGAATCGGCAAATGATTTTAAAACATTTGCCGATTCCTTTTCTAATGACGTTTGCTTTGGGAATCAAACTTTGAAACGCCGGTTTTTAGTGCGTGTCGTAACTGGCAATCGGGTAGTCCCCGGTAGATCCCCACCTAATGCCCTGGATTTGATTATCGCTGCTTTTGCGAATGTAAAACGTTCCGGTCGGATCGCGCCAGACGGCTACGTCGGTTTTCCCGTCGCCGTCATAGTCGTTTTGAACGAGCAGGTCATCCTGACTGACGCCCCAAGCATACGACAATAAAGCGCCGGGCGCGTTTCCGCCGCCGCCGCTGCTGCGAATGTACCAATTAAGAGTACCGGCAGTATCGCGGACGACCGCAATATCGGTTTTGTTGTCGCCGTCGTAATCGCCCGGCACCACAAAATCATTGCTCAAGCCCCATTGAGTGCCGAAAAACGCTCGACCGTTGGTTGTCAGGTAATAAAACGAAGCCTGACCATTGTTCGATGTGATTCGCTGAACGCCCACGTCAAATACTCCGTCGCCATCGTAATCGCCGGGAGCTATGTAATCTGCGGCAATGCCGAATTGCTCACCGCGAAAAGTGCCGTCCGCATTGCGGATATACCAGAACATCGAATTGCCGGTGCGCCGAACGACCGCAAATTCGGTCGCTGATGTTGCCGCTCCGTCCCAATTGCGTGCTACCGGTTCGTCGCCGGTGGCTCCCCATTGCATAGCACCAAAAGTATCATTGCTGCTGCGAAGGAAATAAAATGTGCCGTCAGTATCACGCCACACCGCAATATCGCCTCTGCCGTCGCCGTCATAATCGCCCGGCGTGAAAACATCGGTCGTGCTGACGCCGAACTGTCGGGAAATAAAGCCGTTGCCGTTTGACCTTAGAATGTACCAGGTGTTATTTGACGGGCGAAAAATCGCCGCATCCGCTTTACCGTCGCCGTCGTAATCGAGAGCGCGGCGCAAGCTGACCTGAGCTGTGAGCGAGGAGGTTAAAACAAATAACGAAAGCACTGCTAAAACGCTCATTTTGACGAACGCTCTGTGCCGGTTTGGAGAATTTTTCATAGCTGCTATCCCTTTGTTAATAAAATTACTTGATAAGCGAAAAATAGTGGCTGAAATGCAAGTTAAAACTTGCAAGCGCAAAATGTCAAACCGAGAATCTGATTTGCTCGCCGAGCAAAACTTAAATCACCTTTTGTTATTTCGGTTTAAAGCAAGAGTCGCAATTTGTTTGACTCCGTGAAACGACAAAAAGTTTGTTTTTAAAAGCAACTTTTTAAAAAGAATCAAACTAATTGCCGACTTGCAAAATATTTGCCGGTACACGCATCTGGTTTTGCCCCCAGCCGAAAGCTGTCAAACCGGATGATGCCGCGCTCGGCAAAACATAAAACATTGCCGATTCGTTAGCCGCCGCGTTCGGTCGCCAGACGGCAGCGTCGGTTTTTCCATCGCCGTCGTAATCGCCGGGAACGGGCAAATCCGAACCGATACCAAATTGTACGGCTCTAAACCCCGCAGTGGATTGCTGCAAATACCAAGTCCCGTTTGTCGTGCGGAAAACCGCGTAATCCGCTTTCCCGTCGCCGTCGAAATCTCCCGGAACGATTTTGTCCGTTTCGGATTTACCGAAATTGAAAACGGTTAGAGTGTTAGAGAGGGAATTTAACACGATAAATGAATTTGCCGGATTGCCGGAACCCGGACGATAAACTGCTAAATCTGTTCGCCCGTCGCCGTCAAAATCGCCGCGCACGGGAATGTCCGTTTCCACACCGAATTGTTCGGCGCGCAAATTCCCGTTGCTGCTTTGTCGAATATACCAGAAAATCTGATTGTTCGAGCGTCGCGTAACGGCAAAATCCGCTTTATAGTCGCCGTCAAAATCCTGCGTTATGTTCGGCGCGTCGCCGTTCGTTCCCCACTGAATAGCTTGGAAAGTATTATCGCGACTATTTAAAACGTAAAAATAAGATTGCGCGCCCTCGCGCCAAACGGCGATGTCTGTTTTTTGGTCGCCGTCAAAATCTGCCGGAACCGGAACGTCCTGGGACAAGCCGAAATTAACGGCTTTATAGTTTCCGTAGATGCTCATAATATGCCAAATCAGCGATCCGCCGGAGTTTTGAATGACGGAGTAATCCGTCCGCCCGTCGCCGTCAAAATCTAAAACCTGTGTAGTACTAGGAGTACAAGACGGACCTTCGCCTATCTGATAAACGTAAAAATCTTGTCCGGCAATGCGAATCTTTCCATTTCGCCCGTAGATGCACGGCGGAAGCTGAAGCGACGCAAGCGTAAAGCTGATTGTTTTCGTGCCGCTTCCGGTACTTCCATTCGTCACCGTGATCCAATCCGCCTGGCTTTGAATTGAATAATCGCAGTTTGCCGGAGCAGTTACGGTCACGGTGAACGTTCCACCGGCAGGATTATTAGTAGTCAAGCTCGGAACCGATAAGCTGAAATTGCACGCGGTCGGCTGCTGAACGGCGCGCGCCGCGTTTATTCTGCCGCCGGTTTTGACGACTCCGTTCCATTGCGGCAAAACGTCAACCGAATTCATCAAGCTAGCCTTGAGCGAAGCGGCGGACAGCGACGGATTTGCCGCCGCGAGCAGCGCCGCCGCGCCCGAAACGTGCGGAGCAGCCATCGAAGTTCCGGTAAAAGTCGCGTAAGCGGAATTGCTCGCGTTGACTGTGCTGAGAATATTGACTCCGGGCGCGGCGACATCAACGCTCGTTGCGCCGAAATTGGAAAAACTGCCTCTGTTATCGTTTTGGTCTGAAGCCGCAACGGAGAGAATTTGCGGGCTGGTATAGCTTGCCGGATAAAAAGGCGTCGTTTCGATGTTGCGATTTTCGTTTCCGGCGGCGAAAACGTTCAGCACGTCCGCTTCGCCGAGCCTGTCAATCGCGTCTTTTGTCGCCTGATCGTAACCGCAAGCCTCGTCGCAGCCGCCGTAAGAATTGCTCGTGACGCGAATGTTGACGCCGCGCGTTTTCATCATCCGCACGTAATTATAAGCGTTGACGAGCATCGCCGAAGTCGAGCCGAAACCTGTGTTGTTGTAAATCTTGATTGCCATCAAACGGACGTTCCAATTAACTCCGGCAACTCCGACTGCGTTATTGCCGACCGCGCCGACCGTTCCCGCGACGTGCGTGCCGTGACTGTTTTCGTCCCACGGGTCTGAATCGTTGTAAAAGAAATCCCAGCCGTAAACGTCGTCAACAAAACCGTTCGCGTCGTCGTCAACACCGTTTCCGACAATCTCGCCCGAGTTTTTCCACATATTCGCGGCTAAATCTTCGTGCGTGTAGCGGATGCCGGTGTCAATAATCGCAACCACGACGTTCGGACTTCCGGTCGTCGTCTCCCAGGCGGCGGGAGCGTTGATTTTCGCCATCCCGTAAAGCTGGGAAAATTGGGCGTCGTTCGGATTTGCAGTGAGTTTGTAGATGTAGTTCGGCTGAGCGTTTTCAACTCCGGCGAGGTTCGAATATTGCGACAGAGCTTGTTCGACGGTGACGCCTGCGGGCAGTTTGACGAGCTGCCAGCCGATGTCTGGAAAAGTTTGGACGACGGTCGCGCCGGAAAGCGTATTAGCAAACAAGCTGTCCGCCGATGCCAAACCGTTTTGATATTTCACCAACAATTCGCCTTCAACATATTTTTTCGCGGCTCCCGCATTAGCATCAGAAACGGCTGCGCCAAAAAGCGTCAGCAAAACCGCCAAAAAAGACACGATGCGTGTAAATTTCATAAAACCTTGATAAAAATTCTGATTAAAAGGGAAATGAGAAAAACTGTGAGAAAGTTAAAGGGCGGCTAGTGGGATTCGAACCCACGACATCTTGAACCACAATCAAGCGCTCTAACCGCTGAACTATAGCCGCCACAAACAATTTCGGATTTCAAAAAATCTGATAAAATTTAACCGAAATTTTCAGTAAAAAGATTATACAATCCGCATTCGGAAATCCGCAATTCACATTTGAAAAAACGCCCCCGGCACGACTCGAACGTGCGACCCACAGCTTAGAAGGCTGTTGCTCTATCCGGCTGAGCTACGGGAGCGCAAACTGTGAAAATTGTAACACGCGGGCGCAGTTTTTCGTCAACCGGATTATATTTAGCAAATCAAGTTTCACTGTTTTCGGACGAAAAGATTTGCTTCTTGGCGCAATTTAAAATACAATTTTGCGCGACTCTAACCTTCATTTCCTTGCAAAGTTATGTCCACAGTTGAAAAGGATTTAGTCAAAAACGACAAAATTGTCTCGTCGGAAAACGGCAAACACGCGGAATCGAGCAGCGTTACGCCGGAAGAGCCGGAAGAAACAATTGAACCGGAAAAAGAAACCGAAAAGCCGCGCTCGCGCGTTCCGATTTATGTCGTCGCCGGAATAATTTTGCTCACGACCGTGGTCGGCACGGCGTGGTGGATTTACGCGCGCCAATTTGTGACGACCGACGACGCGATTGTCGAAGGTTTTGTTTCGGTCATCAGCCCGAAAATTTCAGCGCACGTTTCGCGGATCCACGTCAAAGAAAACCAGCTCGTCAAAAAAGGCGATTTGCTCGTTGAGTTTGAAGCGCAGGAACAGGAAGCAAAACTCGAACAAGCCCGCGCGCGCCTTCAAACGGCTTTTGCCGCCCGTGCGAAAGCACAGGCAAACGTCGCTTTTACCCGCAAAACCAGCCAAGCCGGTTTGAAACAAGCCGGATTTAATCTCGAAGCCGCGCGCAGCAACATCGAGCAAACCCGAATCGCTTCGGATTCAAAACAAAACGGAATTGAACGGGCGAAAACCGAGGCGAAAACCGCGGAAGCCAATTTCCGGCAAATGCAGGCGCAGATTCCCGCTGCCGAAGCATCGCTCGCCCAAGCCAAAGCGCTTGTTCCCGTCGCGCAAAACAAACTGGAAGTCGCCCGCATCGAACACGACCGCGACCGCCAGCTTTTCGACGCCGGAGACGTTTCCAAGCAAAAGTTAGAACAATCGAACAAAGAATTAAACGTGGCGCAGGGCGAGCTGACTTCGGCTGAAAAACAGGTTGACATTGCCGCTTCGAGACTCGAAGCGCTGCGCCGTTCGGTTGAAGTCGAGCGTTCGCGGATGGAAGAAGCGCGCGTCGGAATCGCCGCCGCCGAAAACGATTTTCGGCAGTCGCAGGCTCAAATCAATCTGGTTTCCTCGCAGGCGGACGAATCTGCGGGACGCCTTATGGAAGCCAAAGCTCTGCCGGAAAAAATCGCGGTTGACGAAACCGACATTTCCGCCGCCGAAGCCGAAGCCGCGCAGGCGCAAGCCGCCGTTAATCAAGCCGAATTGGAACTCGGCTACACCAAAATCTATGCGCCGCAGGACGGTTATGTCGTTCATCGTTCGGTTCAGGAAGGGCAGCTTGTCCAGCCCGACCAAACTCTGATGGCAATTACGCAATCGGAGCTTTGGGTTGTCGCCAATTTTAAAGAAACGCAAATCGAGCAGCTAAAAGTCGGGCAAAAGGTTGATATTTACGTTGACGCTTATCGAAGCGCGGTTTTTCAAGGGCGCGTGGACAGTTTTCAAGCAGGAACAGGTTCGCGTTTTTCAATTCTCCCGGCTGAAAACGCAAGCGGAAATTTTGTCAAAGTAGTCCAAAGGATTCCGGTCAAAATCGTTTTCGAGACGCCGCCCGATACGAGCAAATACCTGTTAGTGCCGGGAATGTCGGTCGTCCCGAAAGTTCATGTCAAATAATTTAGGTCAGAACCGGGAGCAGTAGCGACCGGGTTTTGTTTGCAATTACCCGGTCGCTACCGCTCCCGGTTCTGACATTGCATAAGAATTCGCATAAGAGATGAGTTCCGATTCTTCAGCAACAAGTGACTTGAACGAAGACCAAACCGCGCCGCCGATAAATCCTTATTTTTCGATTTTTATTTTGACGCTGGCGACGTTTATGCAGGTTTTGGATTCGTCCATCGTCAACGTCTCTTTACCGAAAATCGCCGGAGATTTGTCCGTCTCGCCGGACGAAGCGTTTTGGGCAATCGCTTCTTATTTAATCGCGACGGCGGCGATTTTGCCGATTACGGGCTGGCTCGCCACATATTTCGGGCGCAAGAATTATTATATGGCTTGCGCCTTTTTGTTCACCGTCTCGTCGGTGATGTGCGGTTTGGCGGCGGATTTTAATCAGCTCATCGTCTTTCGGATTTTGCAGGGCATTTGCGGCGCGGGACTCGCGCCGAGCGAACAAGCGATTATCGCCGACATCACGCCGCCGAATAAATTAGGACGGGCATTTTCGATTTACGGAACGGCAATCGCCATCGGTCCGGTTTTGGGTCCGACGGTCGGCGGATTTATTACGGATAATTTCGGCTGGCGCTGGATTTTCTTTATCAATCTGCCGGTCGGCATTCTTTCGCTTCTTTTAACGTGGCTGTTCGTTTACGAAACGAAACGCGCCGAGGAAGCGCGCGAGAAATTTCGCAAAGCCGGCAAAAAGATTGATTGGCTCGGCATCGGTTTGTTTATCACCGGAATCGCCGCGTTTGAATTGCTGCTCGAAAACGGACCGAAAGAAAGCTGGTTTGATTCGGATTTTATTCTGCTTTTGGCAATCACCGCTTTTTTCGCTTTGCTGATCGGAGTTACCTGGGAGCTTTACCAAAAACAACCGGCGGTTGATGTAGTGATGTTCAAAAATCGCGGTTTTACGGGCGCGGTTATTCTGATTTTTATAGTTAGCTTCGTCTTGACGGGATCGAGCTATATGATGCCGTTTATGACGCAAAACCTGCTCGGTTACACGGCGACCGATGCCGGAACGATTTCGATTCCCGGCACGATTCTGCAAATGATCGGTATCCAGATTGTCGGAATTTTGTCAGATAAGATCGAGATTCGGAAAATCATCTTTTTCGGGCTATTGGCTTCAATGGCGGCGATTTGGCATTTAGGTTCGTTTAATTTAAACGTCGGTTATTACGATTTGGCTTTTGCGCGCGCACTTCAGCTTTTTAGCCTCTCGTTTCTGGCGGTGACGATCAACACCGCCGCTTATCGCGGTTTGCCGCCGGAGAAAAACAACTCGGCATCGGCTTTGCTCAATCTGGCGCGAAATATGGGTTCGAGTATGGGCGTCGCAATGACTTCGACCGTCATCGCCGTGCAAACGCAGGTTCACATCAACAATCTGGGTAATCACGCAAGCATTTTTAATCAAAACTTTGTCGAAAAAACGAAAAATCTGGCGCAATATTTTCAGGAACACGGTTTAAATGCGCTCGAAGCGGCGGGCGCGGCGCAGGGCATGATTTGGAATCAACTTGTCAAACAAGCCTCGATGAACGCGATTCTCGACGCCATCGGGCTTTATCTGGTTCTTTACATTCTGGTTTTGCCGCTCGTTTTCCTGCTCAGGAAAAAACCGCCCGCCGCTAAAGAACATTAATTTTCGCCTCCTGTGCTTGATTAAAACCACATTTCAAAATAGAAATGTGGTTTTAATTTTAAGGATGTCGAAAAAACACCTTCGAAAAAATATTCAAAAAGCCTTATTTTTAAATAGCATTAGAGAACAAATTGAAAGTGTCAGAAAACACTGTTTTTGGACATTCCAGCTACAGTTACAAAAGCAACTAAATTTGATATTCGCAAAAAAGCTTTTAATGTGTGGCAGCGCACGTTAATCAAAAAAGAAAGCCTGTATAGTATAAGCTAAGTACACATCTTTTTTAAGTACACATCTTTTTTAAGACCGCAGATAAATACCTTAGGCGAATCACCTATATGTAAGCGTATATGACTAACTTAACCTCATCTAACGAAACAAATGACTTCAAGAAACGCCTCCGCACATCACTATCAGATAAGACTTTAAATCTCATCAGCGTCAAAATCTTCAAACATAAGAATGTTTACTTCGTTGGCGATCAAGCGGAAAATGTCTACTTCATTGATTCCGGGCAAATCAAGCTAGTTATGCTCTCGCCTGAGGGCAAAGAATGTTTGTTATGTATTCTTAAGGCGGGTGACATATTCGGAGAATTGTGTCTTTCGGGAGCAAGCCCGCGGCAAGAAACGGTAACAGCCATGATAGACACAACGTTAATATGCATACCGCGTGCTATCTTTTTTTTGCACTTAGTCAAGCACTCGCTTTTTGAAGGATACCTGCAATATTTGGTTACGCGCATCTCCAGCCAACAGATGATTATCTCTCATCTGCTGACGGTAGACTGTGAACATCGTTTGGGCGAAATGCTGTTGAAGCTGGCGCGAGAACTCGGCAAGCCAGACCCTCACAGCAAACGAATCGAACAGCGGATCACGCACGAAGAATTCGCCCAGATGGTGGGCACCACACGACCTCGCGTCACCGAATTTATGGTAAAGTTTCGCCAACTCGGATTGATTTCAATCAACCCCAAGCATTTTCTGGTCGTCAACGAAAAGAAGCTGATTTCGTACCTGGCTCAAGTCGTCTAGTGAAATTATCCCATATTGTGACTCACTTCTTAAGTTATTTCTAAAATGTCTAATATTGAACAGACAGTTCAAAGGAAAGTGATCATATTGTTACCTCAATAAGTTACAAGTCCACATAACCCGGTTGCGACACATCCGGGCAGCGGAACCAATCTTGACAACGCGTTCAGGAGTTTCGCACCACCAGTAAATGGAATAGTTGACGTCAACTTCGTTGTTTCAGACCACTATCTGGTCTATTACGCTATTTAGAAATTTAGAAAAGGAGATACATATCATGGGATTTTTCGACGACGCAATCGGTTCAATAGGCAAGAGTCTTGCCACATCCGCCACCAGCTATCTGACCGAAACCACCGGTTATAATGTAGGCGGCACAATGGCATTCCTCTTTGGAGGCGACCAAACAACTAAAGGCGAGACGCTCGACGGGCTGATCGCTAGTATCAATAACGAGTTTACGGGGAACCCCGATTCTTTGGCGCTTCTCAAAAACGACCTCAACAACCAAGCCGCCAAGATAGGACTTATCGGCGACCAGCTCACGGCTATGTCAACCGCGATTCAGGACATAGACGGTGAGATTAAGGGAATTGAGGCGCTGCTCGATAAGATTAGTCAGGGGCAGTTATACATAGCCTG
>DASVQU010000072.1:0-110642 GCA_036388995.1 Pyrinomonadaceae bacterium
ACGTAAAAACTGTTGTCCTGACGCCCAATAACGACTCTAAAACCGTTTCGGTTTTGTACGGAGACGGCGCGGGCGGCTTTCTTCCGCCGCAGGATTTTCCGACCGAAATAAGCGTCAGCGCCGTGACTGCCGGTGATTTAAACCGGGACGGAAAATTGGATTTAATTGCCGGCTACACGAGCGGTAACAGAATTGTCGTTTTGCTTAATAATGGACAGAACGGGTTTTCGGCTCCGAGCGTGATGACTTTTTCACCGAACGGATACGGATTTGTCAGTTTGAAGGCAGGCGATTTTAACGGCGACGGAAATTTGGATGTCGCGGGTATGACGCGGACAAATTTGTATATCTTTCTCGGAAACGGGCAGGGCGGACTCGAATTAAACACGACTTTACCTTGGAACGGCGCTCAAAATGAGATTGTCGTCGGCAAGTTCAATAACGACAATTTGACTGATTTTGCCGTCACGGGCGGAGATTTCGGTTCTCCCTGGGAATTTGGAATAATTTTAGGAAATTCAAGCGCCGCATTTACCTTTAACAACCGATACACCTTACCTAATCAGCCGAGCGGCATCGTCGCCGGTGAATTTAACGGTGACGGATTAACCGATCTTGTCGTTGCATCGAATTACACTCCGCAAAATTCCACGCCGCAAACATTTTATCTACAGCTTTGGACTGGAAACGGCGCCGGAGCTTTTACCGCCGGAGCGAAAGTTAATTTTCCATTTCTGATTTCGAGAACGACTGCGGGAGACTTTAACGGCGACGGGAAATCAGATTTAGCCGTTCTTGCCGAAGCCGGTTCGTTCATTGCAACCGTAATCGGCGCGGGAAACGGAACTTTTCAAAATCCGGTTTATTGGACGCCGCCGCCGACAAGTCAAATAATTGCGGCGGATGTCAATCAAGATAACCGGCACGATTTGTTGACGATTCGCTCCGGCTTTCCGAAAAGCACCGTTTCAGTTTTGTTGAGCGTTGGAAATAATGAGTTTTCAGCGCCGAAAGTTTCTCTTTACAGCGATTACTATCTCGCTGCGGCTGATCTTAATAATGACGGCTTGCTCGATCTGGTTTCTACCGACGCGAGCGATCTAGGTTACAATTCCGAGATTGCCGTCGCGCTCAATGACGGAAATAAAGGATTTCTTCCCGATCGCAGATTCGGTGCTCCAACCGGTTTGAAGGATTTGGCGGTGGGCGATTTTAACGGCGACGGCAAAAAGGATGTCATTACGGCGCACGTTAACGGAGGAAAACCGTTAACCGTTTATCTCGGCGACGGAACGGGCAACGTCTCAAATCCTGTTTCAACTTCTCTTAATGCAGGTTTTGAGAAAATTATTGTCGGAGATTTCAATTCCGACGGTAAAGACGATGTTTTTGCCACCAATTCGCAAGGAAGCAGTTATTCGTTGTTGAGCAGCGGAAACGGCGCTTTTACGGTCGCTCCTAATTTTCCGGTGACTATCGAGGGCGGCGTTTCCAAACTCATCAAAGGCGACTTTAACGGAGACAACAAGCTGGATTTCGCGGTCACAAGAGGCGCGACTACAAATCTGTGGCTCGGCAGCGGAACCGGGCAATTTACAGCTTCCTCCAATTCAATTTCAAATTTAGGAGCCGAAGCTGCCGGAGATTTTAACGGCGACGGAAAATTGGATTTAGCCGGATTTACAGCCGACGGATTAAAAGGAGTTTTGGGCGACGGACAAGGCGGATTTGGCGCAGGCTTTACGCGGACGGTTCCCGGAAGCGTCAGAAATTTGATTAGCGCCGATTTTAATTCGGACGGTTTTGACGACCTTGCTTATAGAATCGAGCAGGGCAATCCGAATCTGGTTATTGTTCCGTCGGGCGGTCAAAACGGGTCGTGGGAGGCACCGATTTTATATTCGGTCGGCGGTATTGAGGGTTATTACAGCAATTTATTGGCAGCCGACTTTAATTCGGACGGCAAGCCGGATATTGGATTTAGCAACGGCATTTCGAGAGGCGTGATTTATAACACGAGCGGAACAAAGCCTTGTCTCTCGATTAACGACGTAACCGTCACGGAAGGCGACAGCGGCACAGCGACTGCGGCATTTACGGTTACTTTATCGGCTGCCAGCCCGGAAATTGTTCGCGTTAATTACGCGCTTGAAGGGCGAGGAGCGAGCATCGGCACCGATTTGCAAAATATCTCGGGTCGGCTCGAAATACCCGCCGGACAGACCTCGGCAACCGTCAGCGTTAATGTTAATAACGATGTCACGGATGAGTTTGACGAAGATTTCTCGGTTATTTTATCGAGTCCGGTTAATGCTTCCCTGACGAAAGCGGCAGGTCTCGGAAATGTGATTGATAACGATCCTGCGCCTTCGCTGACCATCACTGATGTTTCGCAAAATGAACCGGATTCTTTTCAAAGTTTTAATTTCCGGGTCAATCTTTCTGCGCCGAGCGGCAAACCGATTAGTTTTCTTTACGCTACAGCCGACGGAACAGCCGTCTCGGGGAAAGATTATTATACCGCCACAAATACCGTTAATATTCAGCCGGGAACGGCGTTCGCCGACATTTGGGTTCAAGTCACAACCGATTCTATGCACGAACCGAATGAAACCTTTTTTCTTAACCTTTCCAATCCAACGAACGTTACAATCTCCGACGATCAGGGCAAAGGCACTATTGTCAATAATGATCCGGTCCCGACTTTGTT
This sequence comes from Pyrinomonadaceae bacterium, assembly GCA_036388995.1. Lineage (GTDB taxonomy): Bacteria > Acidobacteriota > Blastocatellia > Pyrinomonadales > Pyrinomonadaceae > JALZCH01. The sequence goes on from DASVQU010000072.1 coordinate 2,711, forward strand.
TTTCTTTATCGGCGGCGTTGCAGAAGGCGATACCGGTTTAACGGCGAGAACAATCAATTTGCAGCTCACTAATCCGACGTATCAGCTTGTCACATTCAGCCTGGCAACCGGCGACGGAACGGCTTTAAAAGGAAAAGACTATAATTCATCGGACGCAACTTTTGTCATTCTGGCAGAACAGATGTCAACGACGACAAGCGTACAAATTATCGGCGACACTATTAACGAGCCGAACGAAACTTTCAATCTCAATTTGTATAATGTCTCTAACGCCACAGTAACCAACGCTCAGGCGCAAATCACGATTATTGATGACGAATCGGTAGCCAACGATTTCGACCGGGATGGGAAAACCGACATCCCGGTTTTTCGACCGTCAGATCGCAACTGGTATGTTCAATTCAGCTCAACCGGCGGCTTTTCGGCGTTTCAATACGGATTAAGCACGGACGTTCCGGTGAGCGGCGATTACAACAATGACGGCAGAACAGATTACGCCGTTTGGCGGGCGTCAACCGGGGGCTGGTACACGCCGGTTCCAAATCGCAGCCAGGTTTGGGGCAAAGAAGGCGATGTTCCCGTTCCGGGAGATTACGATAACGACGGTCGAATCGATCCGGCGGTTTTCCGTCCTGCGGCGAAAACCTGGTACGTCCAATTAAGCTCAAACGGCTCGTTCAAAATCGTTCAATTCGGGCTGGAAACGGACAAACCCGTTGCGGCTGATTATGACGGCGACGGCAAAACCGACATTGCCGTGTTTCGCCCCGCCACCGGCTATTGGTACATTTTGCGAAGCAGCGACGAAGGAATCACTTCTCTTCAATTCGGAATCGAAACCGACCAACTTGTTCCGGCTGATTACGACGGCGACGGACGCGCTGACATTGCGGTTTTCCGCGACGGGAACTGGTATTACAATCGCTCGTCAAATGACGCTTTCACTGCATTTAAATGGGGAATTGCCGGAGACAAGCCGGTTCCGGGAAATTACGACGGCGACGACAAGACCGATTTCGCAGTTTATCGCAGCGGCAATTGGTACATTTGGCTTAGCTCAACAAATTCAATGATGACGAAGCAGTTCGGTTTGCCCGACGACGTTCCGATTCCGTTCGTTTCCAATAACTAAAATTTGAAAATGCGGGGAAATTCTCAAAGCCGATTGTTTCTCCCGCATCAATGTTTCGCCGCCTGCGGCACTTTATCCAATATATTTTTTTTAAAATCATGGGAACTAACAAAATGTTCACTCGATTCTCACGCCGATCACAAATCACGTTTTTTTTGAGCTTATTTTGGCTGGCGGCGATACCTGCGGCTTCATTGCTTAGCCCGGCAGTCCGCTCTGCGGGCGATGATTCTCCGACCGGGATCGTGCTGCAAACGGCGGCGGATAACATTCTGCGTCTTTCGATTGCTACCAGCGATATAATTTATAACCCGAAAGATAAGCTGATTTATGCCACGCGACCGAGCAGCGCCGGAAGCGGCGGCAACAGCATTACACGCATTAATCCTTTAACCGGCGAGATCGCCGGATCGGTTTATGTCGGCAGCGAACCGAACAAACTAACGCTTTCCGATAACGGTCAAACGCTTTACGTCACGCTCGACGGCGCTTATGCGATTCGCCGCTACGATGCGCTAAATCAAACGCCCGGCATTCAGTTTTCCATCGGGCGAGGGCAGTCGGTCAACGCCACCGATGCGCCTTTTCTTGCCAGCGACCTCGCCGTCGCGCCGGGCAATCCCGATCTTTTGGCGGTTGCGCGATACAGCCCCGGAATCAGCCCGCCCGGAGAAGGCGTAGCCATTTATAAAAACGGCGTGCGGCTGCCGCTGACCGGTCCCGGTCACAGCGCGGGCGCTAATTTCATTGCCTTTTCTGCGTCCGCTTCGACGCTTTACGGCGGCGGTTACGAAGAGGGTTTACGGGTGATGACGGTTAATGAAAACGGCGTCATTAACAATCAGGGCAACGTAACTCCGTTCGAGGTCAGAAACTTAAAAATTGATAACAATCTTATTTTTACTTCTACCGGACGAATCATCAACCCGGAAACTCGCGCTTTGCTCGGCACTTGCTCCGGCGTTAATACCAGCGCTTTCGTGCCGGATACGGCGACGGGCAGAGTTTTATACGCGGTCAAAGAAAATTCCGCAGATATTACAATTAAAGCTTGCGATATTAACACTTTTACCCAAATCGGCTCGCTCACGATTCCCGGCGTCGGAAACGAAACGTTTCCGACAGCGCTCGTGCGGTATGGAACGAACGGTCTCGCATTGCGGACTTCAAATAATCAATTATATTTTATTCAAACCGCGCTGCTTCCGACTCAAAATCCGCTGCCGACACCGAGCGGAACTCCGAGCGTGACGCCCACGCCGTCGCCGATTGTTTATTCAAAATTTATTCGTCAGATTAATCTGCCCAACAGAGATTTAATTTACAGCCAGACGGAGAAGAAATTTTACGCCTCGGTGCGAAGCACGGCGGGCGCTCCGCGCGGCAACAGCGTAACCCGAATCGAACCGGCAACCGGCGCGCTCGAAAATTCCGTCGTCGTCGGCAACGAACCGGGCAGGCTTGCTCTTTCGGATGACGAGCAAACTATGTACGTCGGAATAAACGGCGCGAACGCCGTCAGAAAATTCGACGTTCAGACGCAAACACCGGGGCTGCAATTTCCTCTCGGCAGCGGCGTCAACGGAGCGAAAACAGCCTATGACATTGACGTTTTGCCGGGAAATCCGAATTCCGCAGCCGTCAGTTACGGCAACACCAGTTATAACTACGACGGGGCGGATATTTATGATAACGGCGTTAAGCGAGCGCAAAAGGCAAATGCTTCGGGACAAATCAACATCGCCTCGCCCGATACTTTGTACGTCGGCGAATACTATGTCTCCAAATACGGCATCGGTCCGAACGGTTTGACTCAACAGGCAAGTTTTACGACCAGCAGCCACGGCGATTCCGTGATCGTCGGTAATTTGCTTTACACTTCGGGCGGTCGAGTCGTTGACTTAAATACTCTCGGTTTTACAGGCAGTTTTACCGGAGTCGGTTATTATTCCGGGTTGACGGTTGACGTTCAGAACAACCGCATCTTTTTCCTCGTCAATACGAGTTCCGGATCGCCGAGCTGGTCAATTATGGCTTTTCGGCTTGATAATTTCTTGCCAATCGGCAGCATCCCGCTTCCCGGTATAAACATCTTCACGTCTTACCCTGAATCGCCGCATAGATTAATCCGCTGGGGAGAAAACGGGCTGGCTTTTAACGACAACAACGATAAAATCTATTTCGTTCAAACCGATTTGGTCACCGCGAGCGCTGTTGTTCCGACCGCACTTCAGCTCGGCTCGCAAACTTATAGCAACAATGAAAACGTCGGCAATATACCGATCACGATAGCCAGATCGGGAGGCATCACCGGAACGACGAGCGTCAACTACGCGACACAGGACGGAACGGCGGCTGCCGGAATGGATTATACCGCCACCGCAGGAACGCTGACGTTCGCTCCCGGCGAAACGAGCAAGACGATTAATGTTCCGATCATCAACGATAACGTTTTTGAAGGAAACGAAAACTTTAATTTCCTGCTGTCTAATCCGAGCGGCGACGGAACGGTTGAAATTCAAAATTCAAACGCGGCGGTTTTGACAATCGTTGATAACGACAATCAGCCGTTTGCCGCGACGCCGAATATTACAGTCAACGAACCGCAGGTTGCGGGAACTGCAACGGCGCTTTTCACCGTTCAACTTACGAATCCGACGACAAAGACGGCAACGATTAATTATGCAACCGCCGACGGAACGGCAACCGCCGGCAGCGATTATATAGCGACAAGCGGCACGCTGACCTTTGCCCCGCTCGAAACGACTAAAATTATTGCCGTTCAGATTCTGGCTGATAATAATCACAGCGAAGCGACCGAAACTTTTGCCATTAATTTCAGTTACCCGGTAAATGTTTCGATCAACATTTCACAGGCGGCGGCATTTATTATCAACTACAATCAGCAAACGGCGCGGCGCGCTCAATTCGATTACGACGGAGACGGGCGCGCCGACGTTTCCGTTTTCAGACCAACAGCCGGAGCCTGGTACATCTCTCGCAGCTCGAACAATTCATTCTTCGGCGCAAGCTTCGGACAAGCGGGCGATGTCATTGCACCGGCGGATTTCGACGGAGACGGCAAAACAGACATATCGGTTTTCCGCAGCGGTTTCTGGTATCGGATAAACAGCTCGACGAATCAATTCGCCGGTCTTCAATTCGGAATCGCGGAAGACATTCCCGTCCCGGCTGATTACGACGGCGACGGACGAGCGGATGCGGCTGTGTTTCGTCCGTCAACCGCAACCTGGTATCGGGTTAACAGTTCGACGGATCAGTTTGTCGCCTTCCGGTGGGGGACAACCGGAGATAAACCGATCAGCGGAGATTTCGACGGCGACGGGCGAGCCGATTATGCCGTGTTTCGCCCGTCGGTTGGCGCCTGGTACATTTTGAGAAGCACTGATGGTTCTTTTTACGGAGTTAATTTCGGTATTTCCGAAGATGTTCCCGCAGCCGCGGATTACGACGGCGACGGGAAAACGGATATTGGTGTCTTTCGTCCCTCAGCCGGAAGCTGGTATCGGTTGAACAGTTCTAACAATCAATTTTTCGGTCAACAATTCGGAGTATTGGAAGACAAGCCCGTTGCAGCAGATTATGACGGAGACGGCAAAGCAGACATTGCTGTTTTCAGACCTTCTGCCGGCAGTTGGTACATTCAACGCTCGACATCCGGTTTCTTTGCTCAGCAGTTCGGTACTAATGGTGACATCCCCATTCCGTCAGCTTTCAGGTAACAGAATTAATCGAATAAAACAGGAAAGCTCATAGCATAAGATTAATCGGATTTGACTGATTTATATCGAGAGATGAATATCTAAGGCTCGGATATTCATCTCTCAAAAGATTTGCTCACGATATGAAAAATTTATCTTTCATCGTATTTGTTATAAAGACAGTTAATTTAAAATTTAATCAGATATTTCTTTCCTATTCACTTTTTTATGCTTTTAAAAATTAACGCCTTTACGATACTTTAAACGCATGAAACATAAACCTCATTACCTATTACTTTTAATTATCTGTTTTTTTGCAGTAGATTCGGCAGTTTCACAAAATGTAACAGATGCCGTTAAATTTCAGATTTCATTCGCCGATGGAAAAACCGTTTACCGCATCGGCGAACCGATTAAGCTGGTTTTATCGTACACAGCAACTGAGCCGGGGTATTTGGTGGAAAGCTATTATTCGCCGCGCTTTGATGATGTTATCTTGTCTCCGAGTGATGGAGTCTATCCTTGGCTATACAGACTAAATCGGCTGTATAGCTATGACGACGTAAGTGCCCCGCAGAAATTGTCCGAATCTCCCATTAACATCAATATCACAATCAATAATCTGGTTCGCTTTGATAAACCGGGTAAATACAAGGTAAAGGTCCACTCCAGAAGAGTCTGGATTGCTAAGAATGAGATTTCTTTTCGTTCATCTCCAAATCCGCTTTTGTCCAACGAAATTGAGTTTGAGATTAAAGAAATGAGCCAAATCGAAGAACAGGCGGAAGTTAAAAGAATTACGGCTCTAATGGATTCGGCAAAGACCTTGAACCAGCATCAGATTTTCAAGCGCGAGCTGGATTTCCTGACCGGAGACGTTTCCACCGTTGAAAAAGTCAATCGCTTTCTAAAACCTCCTGTATTCGGCGGAGTTACGTGGCTTGATAGCGGGGTGGGTTTGAACATCGCGCGGAATAAGAAACTTGCCGTCGAGCTTCTGGAAACAGCCTTACGTGACCCGAATCGTGAAATTAACCAGGATTTGATATGGAAGCTGGTAACGCTCCGCCTTCTGGTCGAAGATGAGAAGCAGCCGAGTCAAGCGACAACCTCCGAACAATTATCAAAGGAACAAGAAGCGCGATCTCTGGAACTTAAAAACGCTTACTACGCCGAACTGCTCGAAAGCCTGTCTAAACGCACGGGAAGAAACCAAATAGTTACTGCTTATATAATCTTTACCTCACTCCCTAAAGATGATATTTCGAGCGCCGCCTATAACGTTACGAAAACAATTCTTCTGGCGAAATTCGACGAGATGCAGTACGCCGGGCAGTCGGAACTGCTTGACCGCTTCTGGGATAAGATTAAAACGCCTGCTCTAATTCCTTCGCTGGAGAAAATACTGTCGAATAAAGAACCCGAGCCTAATTGGGGTAACAGAGCAAATGCCTTCAAGCGATTGATAGAGATTGATTCGAAACGTGCCCGGTCATATGTTATCAATGAAATTCGTGACCCTGATTCCTCCATCAATCCTGACATTTTGAAGGCGCTCGATGATAAATTTTTACCCGAAATTGATGAAGCGCTGCTCGAACAAATCAACAAACTAGCGGCAACCGATGACCGTCGGATGCAGTTGAACCTGCAATTTAAGATGTTACTGGCGGCGCGATACGCTACCGCTAAAATCTACAATGAATTGTTAGAAGTTTATAAAAAATACGGCGTCAGTTGGTCAATGGATCAGAGCGGACCTTTACTTTCATATTTACTCAGACACAACGATAAAGATGCTATTCCCCTGATCGAAGACAGACTCGCCAAATCGGGCGAAAAAAGCGGTTCGCATGTTTTCTATAACCTGACCAGAATTAACTTCCCGGAAGCGTTGGAAACGATTCTCAGAAAGCGGCTCGCAAGCGAAGTCCCTGAAGTCGCGGGCACAGCTTCGTATTATTTATCTAAATATCCTAATCCCGAAAATCGTAAGCTAATCGAGAAACGTCACGAAAAGTGGTTGAAAGAATGGGCAAATCGCAAAGCGGAACTGGATGATCCGAATGCGGACGCCAGAATTAAAAGTCAGGTAATGCTTCAAATTGAATTACTCAATTCTTTACTAAGGACAGAGAGCTGGAAACCGTCGGACGCGGAAAGATCTCAGTTGATATTAAAGTGCGTAGCTGAAACTTGTCGGCGAAATTTTATTAGTAGAGATTAAATTACAAAAGCTCAAAAACGACCCTTTATTAAGACAAACTCGTCTCGAATCGTCTTTCTATGGTTCAGCAATAAAATTTAATTCGATCAGTTCTTGATTGACAGGGATAAAACATATAAATCAAAAATTCCTATTACTCAAATGAACTATCCTTTTGCGCTTTGCGACAAGGGAGGAATCAGTCAGCAATGGGCTGCCGCACATTTTGTGTTTCAGCGCTTTACTTTATTTCGGTTTGCTAAACATTATATCAATTGCCGCAACGGCGATGTCATATACATGAATACCTGTATTTGACGAATAGTTACTCATTGCTACAACTGAAATCGAGTCATCGGGCGCTAACAACAAGAAACTGTGAAAACCAAGATCGCCGCCGCCGTGATTGACAAGCCGATGTCCGTTCTCTTCCCTCAAAAACCAACTTAATCCTATTTTCATATCAGATGGAACTAAAGGCGAAATTTCTCCGACGTCTGCATACGGTTTCCACATAGCATCATAGCTTGAAGTTTTCAAAATGCGCTTGCCGTTCAATTCGCCGCGATTCAGGTTAGCTCTTGCCCAATGGTTCATATCATCAATGCTGGAGTAAAGAGTTGAGCTTGCAGCATGAGGTCGGTTGTAAGGAAATACTTTGCTGACTACGATCTTGCCGTCTTTATCACGGACGTGAGGAGCAACAAGCCGTTTAGGATCGGTTTCACGCACCAGCAGAGTGCTCTGCTTCATTCCGAGCGGCGCGAGAATGTTTCGCTGCACATAGCTTTCAAAACTCATCCCGGAAACTTTTGCAATGACATCGCCGAGCACTTCAAAAGCAATATTGCTATACCGAAATTTCTCGCCCGGCGCGCCCAGAAGCGAGAGGTTATTCAATCCGCGAACGTATCTCTCCAATGCCGCATCGTCATATTGGGGTTTATCCCAATTGTAATTTTCGACATCGGGCATACCCGAAATATGACTTAACATCTGGCGCACCGTAATAGTCGCAAACCGCTCATCTTTCATCCTAAAGTATGGCAGATACTCAATTACGCGAGCATCAAGGCTAATCTTACCGCGTTCAACTAACTGCATTATCGCAGTCGCAACAAACGGTTTTGTGACGGAAGCCATATGAAAAAGCGATTTAGTGGTTATCGGAGTATTGCTGCCCAGCTTTGCAACGCCGAAGCCTCTGGCGTAAACCACTTCCCCATTCTCGACGACGCCAATGGCGAAACCCGGAATCTGATGCTTCCGCATTGTTTCCTCAATCATCGGCTCAAGCTGCAATCGTAGTTGTTTCGTTCGATTGCTTTGAGCAAGAACATCGGTTACGGCTAATACGGAAATTAACAAAATCAGAATTATACTTTTAGTCACGGTTAATCTCCCTTATCAAAGTAATTGTCTGGTTTTATATAATACCGAATTAAATTCCTTTCACACTTTATTTGTCTCGAATAACAGACAAAGTGTTTAAAGAACCGGCGCATCTTAAACAAAAAGGGAAGACAAATATATGCTGATTGATAATCTTATAAGCGGCGCGAACAGAGATAACTTTGTTGATAAAACTATTGAATATTTAAATCAAAAGTTTAGTCAGATGGGTTATGAACTCGTTAATGTGCAACTGACAACGGAAACCGAAGAATTAACCGAGAAACAGTTAAACCGATTTGAAGCAATTGATTTTGCGGGACGAGTTTATACGGAACAAAACGATGACGGCACATTTACTCATACATTTATGCCTGAAACAGAAGATTATAAGATTTTAAGCTTCAATGATTTTGATAATTAATTTCGTTTCAAGCTCAATAACCGGGTGTGTTATCAAATAATTTCTAAGAATTTTTGACTTCGTTAATAAGGAAACTTACTTTAATCATATTTTGAATCATTTAGCTTTCTGTTTCAGGTAATCGCCTTAAACTCATCACCAGAGCAATTATCGCCAAAGTCACTGCAATCCCTTTAATTAACAACACCCATTCCGAAGCAATAGGAGCAGGATCAATCTCTCCCGAACGCAAACTGTTCAATTGTCCGAAAAAGCTGTAATAACCTAAACCGCAGGCAAAAGCCCATGCTGCTGAAAGATAGCGTTGTCCCTCATAAACATCTTTGCCGGTGCGCCAGGCGGCATAAAGCAAAAAAGCTCCCATAATGTAATCGTCAAATAGATTTGCAGGCGATTGCTGCCACGTACTCCAGCGGCGGATTGTTTCACCGAGCGGAGCAAGAATACCGGCTATGACGGCAAACCAACGACTAAAATTAATTGTCATTATTCATCCTATTGAAGCATTTTTAGCCGAATTGAAATCAAACGACATCATCATTAATATAAAATAGAAGACTCCATAAAATTAGTGAAGGAGAAAAGCAGATGTCAGCAGCTTCAAATGTTCAGGTAAGTAATCAATCTGCTTTCATTTATATCGAGCAATTAACTAAATGAACAAGCCGGATCTAATTATTCGCAGTCGCCGTGTTGTTATGTCGGAAACCGCAGGTTCAGCTTCGGTTCATATACGCGGCGGTATTATTGTTGGTTTGGGAAAATGGGATGAAATTCCCGCTCAAACAACGCTCGTAGATGTAGGCGAGGCGGTGGTAATGTCGGGATTGGTTGACGCCCACGTTCACGTCAACGAACCGGGACGCACCGAATGGGAAGGATTTATGACTGCGACGCGTGCAGCGGCGGCGGGCGGTGTGACAACGCTGGTTGATATGCCGCTTAACAGCATTCCGCCGACAACGACGCTAAACGGATTTTCGGAAAAGCTCGCGGCTGCAAACGGTCAATGTTGGATAGATGTCGCTTTCTGGGGCGGCGTAATACCGGGCAACACTAAAGAATTAGAACCGCTTTTGAATGCGGGAGTCCGCGGCTTTAAATGCTTTTTGATACATTCGGGCGTTGATGAGTTTCCGCACGTTACAGAGTCGAATTTGCTTGAAGCGATGCCGGAATTGGCAAGATTAAACTCGGTTCTGCTCGTTCACGCCGAAGTTCCCGAACCGATTGAAACGGCTGCCGGAGAATTAAAAGACAACAATCCGCAAGATTATCAAACCTTTCTAAAATCGCGTCCGAGAGCGTCGGAAAATGAAGCCGTCGCGTTGATGATTCGACTATGCCGCGAAACCGGCGTGCGAGTTCATATCGTGCATCACTCTTCCTCAGATGTTTTGCCCTTATTGAAAGCGGCGCGGGAAGAAGGCTTGCCGTTGACAATCGAAACCTGCCCGCATTATCTGACTTTTGCGGCGGAAGAAATTCCCGACGGCGCGACGCATTTCAAATGCTGCCCGCCGGTGCGCGAGCGCGAGAATCGGGAAAAACTCTGGGCGGCGTTGGCTGACGGCACGATTGATATGATTGTCTCCGATCATTCGCCCTGCACGCCGAATTTGAAATTGCAGGAAACAGGCGATTTTCTCGAAGCCTGGGGCGGCATCGCGGCTTTGCAGTTTAGCTTGCCCGCAATCTGGACGCAATTGCAAAAGCGCGGATTCGGTTTGCAGGAGCTGACTCGCTGGATGTCAGCAGCGCCTGCGAAACTAGCCGGTTTGGACAAGCGCAAAGGTAAACTTGCGGTTGGTTACGATGCCGATATTGTAATTTTTCAACCGGAAAAGGAATTCAGAGTCATACCTGAAATTATCGAATTCAAAAACAAGCTCACGCCGTATTCGGGAATGAATCTGCGCGGCGTTGTTGAAGCGACTTATGTGCGCGGCAAAAAGGTTTACGAAAATGGACGGTTTGCCGCCGAGCCTGAAGGCGAATTGATAACCAACTAACGAAAATTAAAATTTATTATGGATTTTACCGAACTGATTGATTTAGCTTCCGAAAAACTGGGCGGCGCGGTTTTATATGCCAATGACGATTTTTTCGCGCCGAAAGAAAATTTACTCAAACCTGCCGCCCCGATTTTTATCGAAGGCAAATACACGGATCTTGGCAAATGGATGGACGGCTGGGAAAGTCGCCGTCGCCGTTCACCTCGTTTAGAGGAAAAATTTGATTGGTGCATTATTCGTTTGGGTTTGTCCGGCATTATTCATGGTGTTGTAGTGGATACGAGTTTTTTTCGCGGCAACTTTCCTTCGCATTGCTCTCTCGAAGCGTGTTCGATTGATGGGCAGCCGAACGTCGAACAACTGCTCGATGCAAAAACCGAATGGAAGGAAATTCTTTCCATATCTGAGTTGCAGGGCGATTCGCAAAATCCTTTTACAATCAATTTCCCTCAGCGTGTTACGCATTTGCGGTTTAAAATTTATCCCGACGGCGGCGTGGCGCGTCTGCGAGTTTTTGGCGAGGTCGTGCCGGATTGGAATGTTTTGCGCCGAAGGATGAGCGAGATTGATTTAGCGGCGGTCGAAAATGGCGGAACCGTGTTGGAAGCGAGCGATATGTTCTTCGGACACAAGCACAATCTGATTATGCCCGGACGCGCTCAAGATATGAGCGACGGCTGGGAAACAAAACGGCGGCGCGGCGAAGGTTATGATTGGTGTGTCATCAAGCTCGGCAATGAAGGAACTATCAAGCGCGTTGAAGTAGATACGTCGCATTTTAAAGGCAATTACCCGGAAAGCTGTTCGATTGAGGTTTGCCGCGCCGGCGATGATGCGAATTTTGATACGCTTGACTGGCAGGAATTATTACCGGACTCCAAACTCCAAGCACATACGCGACACGCCTTTGTTGATGAAATAAAAGATTGCGGCGCGGTCACGCACGTCCGATTTAATATTTTCCCGGACGGCGGCGTCAGCCGTTTGCGTCTTTACGGGAGAATTGCGGAAAAATGAGCGAAAAGTTGGATGAGCTGAATCAAGCCGCTAAAGAAACGGCGAAAGCGCGATTTCTCAATTGCTGCGGCTCGCAAAATTGGGTGCGGAAAATGATTGAAGCGCGTCCGTTCGCCGATGTCGCGGCTTTGATAAAACAAGGCGAACAAATCTGGCTAAATCTCGAACCTCAAGATTGGCTCGAAGCGTTTGCCGCTCATCCGAAAATCGGCGCGCGAAAAGCCGCGCCTAAACAGCAAGCGCAGTCTGCCGAATGGTCGCGCGGCGAGCAATCCGGCACTCACGCCGCAGCCGATTCGGTGCTGGACGCATTAGCCGAAGCTAACCGTTTGTATGAAGAGAAATTCGGGTTTATATTTATCGTTTGCGCGTCAGGAAAAAGCGCGGAAGAAATGCTCGACCTTTGTCGTTGGCGTGTTCACAATGATGCAGATTCAGAAATTCGCATCGCGGCTGACGAGCAGAGAAAAATAACGGAAATCAGATTAAAGAAACTGCTGGAAATCGAATGAGCGCAATCACCACCCATATTTTAGATGTTTCAAAGGGCTGCCCGGCGCGCGGCGTATCGGTAACGCTTGAGCGGCAAACGTCAATGGGTTGGGAAACCATCGGCAACGGCGTGACGGATGAAGACGGGCGTCTGCGCGATTTGCTGGATTCGGAAGCGATTTTGCAGACTGGAAATTACCGACTAACATTCGACACCGGAAATTATTTTGCGCAGCAGAAAATCGAAGGATTTTATCCGCAGATAACCGTAGCTTTTGCCGTCCGCGACGCGGCGCAGCATTATCACGTTCCATTGCTGCTGAGTCCTTTCGGTTACTCAACTTATCGCGGAAGCTAAAATTTATGTCAATCCAAATAGTTGATAACAATTACGGCAAGGCGCGCGTGCGCTTGATGAAAGTTGCGCGGCAGGGCGAGCGGCACGAATTGCAAAATCTGACCGTCAAAATTGCGTTCGAGGGCGATTTTACAGAAGTTCATACGACAGGCGATAACAGCCTTGTGCTGCCGACCGACACGATGAAGAACACGGTTTATACGCTGTCGCAGCAGACGCAGGAAATTGAAGAAATCGAAGTTTTTGCTATGCGTCTGGCTGATTATTTCCTGACAAGTAACCCGCAGGTAACGCGAACTATCATCGAGATTGAGGAACACAATTGGATGCGCATCGCTGTCGGCGGCGAACCGCACGAGCATTCTTTCATCAAGGGCGGCGATGAAAAACGCACGGCGATAATCAGCGCGACACGCGACGGCGCGACTGTTGAATCAGGAATTGAAGATTTGATTGTTCTGAAAACAACCCGTTCGGGTTTTGTCGGTTATATCAAAGACCAATACACGACTTTGCCGGAAACGACGGACAGAATCTTTGCTACTTCAATCAAAGCAGTTTGGCGTTACGCTAACGCGGATGCGGGAACCGGCGACGCCTGGCGCAACGTGCGGCAAACAATTCTCGAAACTTTCGCCGAACACGATAGCCTTTCCGTTCAGCACACGCTTTACGCGATGGGCGAAGCAGTGTTGGAGAAATTTTCCGACATTGCGGAAATCGCTTTCTCGCTGCCTAATATTCATTGTTTGCCAATAGATTTTACGCGCTTCGGTTTGGAAAATGACAACCGGATATTTGTGCCGACAGACGAGCCGCACGGGTTGATAGAAGCCCGTTTGTCGCGTTAAGGAAAATGTCGAGACTCGAATTTTAAAAACCGGAAATTATCGTTTGCAAATTTGCTATGACCACAACAATTTCTCAAGAATCAATGCAGGAAATTACGCGAGGGCTGCGATCATCTCTCGCTGTTTTCGCGTCACGTTATCCGGGCGAATCGGCTCGCCGTCAGCCTGTGCATACCGTTTACGGCGGAGCGCATTTGTTTAAATCTGACACTGCGCCGCGTCTCGGCACGCTTGCGATGCGCTCATTTGAAACGTATGCGCCGGACGCGCAGACATTCGCGCACGCGCTCGAACTGCCCGGCAAATTAGCCGATACGATTTACGAGCGCGTGCGGGAAAAGCTGGCGCGCGAAGCGGTCGAAGATTTCCGCATTGATTTTGAAGACGGCTACGGCACGCGCCCCGACGCGGAGGAAGACGGACACGCAGTATCAGCCGCGCTTGAAACGGCAAAAGGTTTCGAAGCGGGAACATTGCCGCCTTTTATCGGCATTCGTATCAAAACATTTTCGGAAGAGCTGCACGCCCGCAGCATTCGCACGCTCGATTTGTTTCTAACAACATTAGCCGAACAAACAAGCGGACGCTTGCCTGAAAATTTTGTTGTCACGCTGCCCAAAATCATTTCGCCCGCGCAGGTGACGACTCTCGCCGACATCTTCGATTTGCTTGAGCCAAAACTCGGCTTGGCGACAGGTTCGCTCAAAATGGAGATGATGGTGGAAACGACGCAATCAATCATCAATGAACGCGGCGAATCGAATCTCCCGCTATTGCTCGACGGGGCGCGTGGACGCTGTGTGGCGGCGCATTTCGGAACCTACGACTATACCGCAAGTTGCAGCATCACAGCCGCCTATCAGGATATGCTGCATCCGGCGTGTGATTTCGCACGTCACGTAATGCAAGTCTCATTCGGCGGAACGGGAATCTGGTTGTCGGACGGCGCAACAAATATTATGCCCGTCGCGCCGCATCGCGGAGAGCTGACTGCGGAACAGGAAGCGGAAAACCGCAGCGTAGTGCATCGCGCCTGGAAGCTGCATTACCAACACGTCCGACATTCCCTTACCAACGCTTTTTATCAAGGCTGGGATTTGCATCCGGCTCAGTTTCCGACACGCTATGCGGCGGTTTTTACATTCTTTCTCGAAGGCTTAGACCAGGCTTCCGAACGATTGAGCAATTTTGTCGCAAAGGCGGCGCAGGCTACGCTCGTCGGTGATGTTTTTGACGACGCGGCGACCGGGCAAGGACTTCTCAATTATTTTCTCCGCGCGATTAACTGCGGCGCTCTGACCGAACGTGAGGCGCTGGATTTAACCAGCCTTTCGCTGGATGAGCTTCGGTCCGGTTCATTTGTAAAGATTTTGCATAATCGGCAAAAGGGCTAGGAAAGTTTAGCGCGAATAACGGCTTGCAGCTTTTTTCTTTGGTTAGACGGCGATCTTTAAGGTATTTTCACTTTTTCGGTCATCCGCCGCTTGATTTCAGTTTTAGCTGCTCTATCGGACAATATAACGTGATTTAAGTCTCGTACTTCTATTATAAAATCGTTCGACATTGAAGTGTATTGAGCATTGCTTCCATCTATTTTCCAGGCATTAAGAGGCAAATTCAACTTCATTGATAATTCCCTGACAAACTCGGTAATACTGCTCCATTTAATTGGCGGGTTAAGGAGAATATCAATTTCAACGAGTTTGTCATCAAGATAAGTATTCACTACACCGGCAGCTTCATCATTTGGTCTGGAGCTGAGAGAAAAGCTGACTCCGATTTCGTTTCGTCTTTTCTTACCGCTTAATCCTAAATTCGGAGCCGCTTCTCTGGTTTCCTCAATTGACATTCCCAGACGCAAACCGAGCAATTCCGGTGAATCTTTCGGAGTTGAATTGTGTTCTGCCGGTTTTAATTCTTTCAAATTTTGAGTTGTTTGCGCGCCCAAGTTTTGCGCTGCAAGCGACAATGGAAACGGTAAAGAAACGAGCAATAAAAAAAGCGAAGTTTTCATTCAATTACACCAGCCTTTTCTTTTGTAATTGACGATTCGATTCGTTTTCTTTTGCGCTAATATCCAGAAAAAAGCCAGGATACGTCGTGCAGGAAAGACAAAGGACGAAATCCGCGGATTTCAGTACTTTACTAAACCACCTGCGTATGTGTAAGTTTTTTTCACAGCTTAGGAATAATTTTCTACAAACTTTCAAGAACATTCGGAAGGACGCCTACTGCGTTTGAGCCGTTACCTAATTTTTATTGACACGAACTACTTACAAAATTATTATCACTCGTATTGCCGGAGAATTATCTAATGCGTCTTGTTCATAATTTTCAACTACAGAAAATCAATCATTGCGCATTGACCGCAGCGATGATGTTGATTTTGCTGTTTTTTCCAGCGAATGCTCAAGAACGCCTGGTTATTGTCGGCGGCGGCGAGCGTCCCAAAGCGGCAATGTCAAAATTCGTCGAATGGGCGGGCGGCGCAGGCGGGGCGCGCATTCTGTTCATTCCCTGGGCGACATCTGAACCGGAGGCGAGCTTTAAGTATTTTAAAGAAAGTCTGACGGCTTTCTCTCCGCAGGAAATCGAGGTTGCTCCCATCGCGCCTTTAACCGAAGAAAAGAAAAGCAAATTTTTAAGTCAGCTTAAAAATGCGACCGGCGTTTTTTTCGGCGGCGGCGATCAGGTCAGAATTATGAATGCGCTCAAGGACGAATCGCTTTTGCAAGCGCTAAAGGAACGTTACACCGCTGGAACGGTTTTCGGCGGAACGAGCGCTGGAGCGGCGATTATGTCCGCTCAGATGATCACGGGCGAGGGCGATTTTACCGTCATTGACGGGAGCAAAGTTCAGACGAATTTAGGATTGGGACTTTTGCCCGATTATGTTATTGTTGACCAGCATTTTATCAAGCGGCAAAGGGAAAACCGGCTTTTCGGACTGATTCTGCAAAATCCCGAAAAACTCGGTGTTGGAATAGACGAAAGCACTGCGATTCTGGTAACCGATAACCGCTTTGCCGAAGTTGTCGGCGCAAGTCAGGTAATGTTGGTCAGCGCAAATTCCGGTCAAAGGCAATCGTTGATTATTTATCTGGCGAAACCCGGCGAAAGATTTGATTTACGAAAACGTAAGCTCGATAAACGCAAAGCTGCTTCTCAAAGCAAATAACCGTAAACGAATCGGAAGCGGGTAAAATTTTTCTCATAAATAAAACCAGTTGATTTAAAGACAGGCTGGTTTATCGAATAATTCAGTAATTCTTTTTGTTTTCTACAATTTGAATTTGATAGAACCGCACCGGCGGATTCTTGATTTGAACGCAGGTATGCCGAGAAACCATCGGGTTTGATAAAAGCTGTCGTGGATATGGATTTCTCTGCCTTTCTTGCTATTTCCTTTCTTTCACGGCTCAAAACTTAAACCAGTTTGAGCAACTGCATTCGGAGGCAGATTCAATGAATAAACGTAACTCAAAAATCAATGCCGTTTTCATCTGGTGTGCATTGATATTCTCTCTGCTTGTCAGTCACCAAATCTTTGCCCAGACCGACACTTCATCAATCAGCGGAACAGTCACCGACGCGCAAGGTAACGTTCTGACCGGAGCGACCGTCGTTTTGTCTAACCCGGAGAAAAACTTTACCCGAACGCAAACCACCAATGAGAGCGGAATATACGCTTTTAACGCGATTCCGCCCGACACTTATATGCTCGAAGTCAGCGCGTCGGGTTTTAAAAAATCGGTTTTAAAAGACGTGCGGGCGCTTATTTCAAAGCCGACGGAAACAAACGTCCAGCTTGAAGTCGGCGGTCTTGCCGAGACCGTAATCGTTACGTCAGGAGGAAATGAATCACTCATTAACACTCAGGACGCAAGTCTCGGCAACAATATCTCCACGCGTCAAATCACCCAGCTTCCGCTCGAAGCCCGCGACGTGAACGCCCTTCTGACTTTACAACCGGGCGCGACACGCGAAGGCTATGTTGCCGGAGCGCGCGCCGACCAATCAAACGTCACGCTGGACGGCGTGGACATTAACGAAGCTCAGACAAATCAGGCTGGAAGCCCCAAAGGCGGAGAAGGAGCGAACTCCATCCGGGGATTTTCAGATTCTCCCGATACCGGGACGGTTTTGCGTTTGGGCGGCGAAGCAATAGAAGAATTTCGCGTGACGACGACTAATCCGAATGCCTCTTTCGGGCGTTCTTCGGGCGCGCAAATTTCGCTCGTGACAAAAAGCGGAAGCAATAATTTTCACGGTGCGCTTTTTGAATACAACCGCGACACGGCTTTTACGGCTAACGACTTTTTTAATAACCGCAACGGACTGCCGCGCCCTATCCTTAACCGCAACACTTTCGGCGGCGCAATCGGCGGACCAATCATCAAAAATCGCCTGTTTTTCTTTTACAGCTACGAAGGGCGGCGGGATAAAAGCGAAAAAACGTTTGTTTCCAGAGTTCCGACTGCCAGCCTCGGACGCGGAGAGGTTCGCTACCTTAATTCGAGCGGCGGCATCACGACTTTAACATCGGCTAACCTGGCGACAATTTTTCCGGGGACGGGCGGAGTAAATCCGTTAGCAGTTGCGGCTTTAGCAGAAGCGGCGCAAAAGTATCCGGCAAATGATAATACAATCGGAGACGGTCTGAACACCGCCGGCTTCCGGTTTAATGCGCCGCTTCCGGTGCGTCTAAATGCGCACGTCGCGCGTTTCGATTACAATCTGACAGCGAAACAGCAACTCAACGCTCGTGTACAGATCCAGCAAGACGCATTTGGCGGTTCGCGCTTGTTTCCCGATACGCCGCCGCAAGACACCTGGTCTCACCCGCTCGGTTTTGTCGTCGGGCATGTCTGGACTATCAACAACAGTCTGGTTAACAATTTCCGTTACGGGATGACGCGCGAGGCTTTTACGATTCAAGGCGATTCGTCGAAAAACGAAATTTATTTTCGCAACGTCTTCTTCCCCATCAACGATTCGCGGACAATCTCGCGTAAAACGCCGGTTCAGAATATAGTTAACGATCTTTCCTGGGTGAAAGGAAATCACGTCCTCCAATTCGGCACGAATATTCGTCTCATTCGCAATCAGCGCACGACATACGCCAATGCGTATGACAGCGCTTTCACTAATCCGACCGGCTACCCGAGCAGCGGAAACGCGATTACGACCCCTATAAACACCTTTTCTGCGTTTGGACCAACGGCAAACCGCAACGGTGCTCGCGATGCTGCGGTCGCTTTGCTCGGCAGATTGACCGGGTACACCGCCAGATTTACATTTGACCGCGAGGGCAATCTGCTGCCGCAGGGCAGCCCAAGTGAACGCGAGTTTGCGACGGAGGAATATGACGTTTACGCGCAGGATATTTGGAAGATCAGACCAAACTTAACTTTAACTTACGGTTTGCGTTATGGACTTAGCCGTCCCGTTTATGAAACAAGCGGTTATGAAGCAAAGCCGAATATTTCTCTGACAGAGTTTTTCCGCCGCCGAATGGAAGGCGCTGCCAGAGGCGAGGCGTATAACGACCCGCTTTCGATAGAGCTTTCCGGTCCTGCAAACGGTCGCTCTTCGCTTTACAAATGGGACAGAAATAATTTCCAGCCTCGCCTTGCCGTCGCCTGGTCGCCTAATTTTGGAGACGGATTTCTGGGAACAATTTTCGGCAAAAACAGCGAATCGGTCATTCGCGGCGGTTTTGGCATTACGAACGATTATTACGGTCAGCAATTGGCGGTTTCGTTTGATTTGAATAATAAATTGGGATTTTCGTCGGCGATAACAATTCCTCCCGGAACTTGTAATACAACGACCGTTCTCTGCCCGCTTTTCACCGGTTTTTCGCAAGACGTGAGAAGTTTGCCGAGAATCACCGTTCCGACCAACCTGACGTTTCCGCAGATTCAGCCGGCTGATAACCAGCGGCGGGTTGAATCGTCAATTGACGAAAATATCGTCGCCCCGATTCATTATAGCTGGAATCTCACTTATGAACGTTCGCTGCCCGCCGGATTTGTAGTTCAAGCGTCATACATCGGACGCGCAGCGCGTAATTTGATGGCGGCGCGGGACGTAGCGACGGCTAATAATCTGGCTGATCCGAGATCGGGATTGGATTGGTACGCCGCAGCCGGAATGCTCGAAGATATACGCCGCAACCTGGCTCCGCAGAAAATTACGACTTCATCTTCGGCTGACGTTATCCGCGCCGCATTAGCAAGCATTCCAGCGATCCCGTATTTCGAAAATTTATTTGGCAATGTGCCTAATTTCGCCCGCAATATGTTAGGGTCAAGCCGCGCAGGTTTTGCGTCAAATGCGACACAGGCGGTATTCGGCGACGCCCTGCTCTTCAACTTTAACGATTGGACGACCACTCAGAGCGATATTGACAACGCTTTGCTGAGCGCGGGGCTGCGTCCCGTCTTTTATCACCCGCAGTATGCGGCGCTATCGTCAGTCAGCTCAATCGGCAGGTCTAACTATCACGCCGGGACGCTCTCCGTTCGTCAACGGCTCGGTGATAAATTGACAATGGACTTCAACTATACGCTCTCGCATTCTCTGGATGATGCTTCCGGTCTGCAAACGAGCGGAAATTTCGGAACAGCATTGATCTTAAATCCGATTCGGCAGCAGGACAGCTACGCCAATTCGGATTTTGACGTGCGTCACATCATCAATGTTAACGGCGTCTGGCAAATTCCCATCGGGCGGGGCAGATGGTTGTTGAAAGATACAAATAAGATAGTTAACGCCTTTCTCGGCGGCTGGCAGCTTTCGGGCATTTACCGCTGGAATTCCGGTTTGCCGACTTATTCGCCTTATGACACTTTATACGCAACTAATTGGAACATTCAAAGCAACAGTGTTCGGCTCAGACCAGTCGAATCTTGCCCTACGCGCGGTGGCGATGGCACTGTGCCAAATGCTTTTGGTTGTAATCGAACAGAAGCCTTCCAAAGCTGGCGCAACGCCAAACCGGGAGAAACCGGAGACCGGAACGTGATTCGGCTTCCCGGTTATGTCAGTCTCGATTTGGGTCTTGCCAAATCATTTACAATGCCGTGGGGCGAAAACCACCAACTGCAAATTCGCGCCGAAGGGTTTAACGTGACGAATACGCAAAGACTCGGCAGGGTTGGAAGCCTGCAAGTGGGAACAGACCCGCAAATAAGCTCGCCGCCTTCAGAGTGGTGGAATTTTACCGCCATCCAAGGCACTCCGCGCGTTCTGCAATTCGGAGTCAGGTACAGCTTTTAAGGTCAGGCATTGAATTACGGTTTGATACTTGTATTTAAAAAAAGGTGCGGTTAATTGCCGCACCTTTTTTTGTTCTTAAGCCCCTGCTCATAATCGAAATTAAAGGTAAATGTGAAAATTGTCGGAGCTTATTTGTTGATTCCCATTTCGTTGAGCGCGGTCGGGCGGTTGCGCCAGTCTTCCTCGACTTTAACGAAAAGCTCCAGAAAAACTTTTTTCCCCAAAAGCTTTTCGATGTCGCGGCGGGCTTCCGTTCCGATTTGCTTTAATTTCAAGCCGCCTTTGCCGATGATGATTGCCTTTTGCGACGAGCGCTCGACGAAAATCGCGCAGAAAATTCTGGTTTTCTGCGGGTCTGATTCGTCAAACATTTCCGTCACAACGGCGGTTTCGTAAGGAATTTCTTCGCCGGTTGTTTCGAGAATTTTTTCCCTGACCATTTCGGCTACGATTTGGCGCACGGGTTGGTCGGTCATTTCATCTTCGCTGAAAATCTTCTCCCCGGCGGGCAAATGTTTGACGATTTCGCCCAAAAGCAAATCAATCGCCTCGCCTTTGAGAGCCGAGATCGGAATCACTTCGCGCCAATCGTATTCTTTCGAGTACCAGTCAATAAGCGGCAGCAGTTTGCCTTTTTCCCGAATTTTATCAATTTTATTCAACACCAGAATCGCGGGTTTCTCGGATTGTTTAATTAAATCAAGCACAAAACGGTCGCCGTTGCCGGTCGGCGCGGCAGCGTCGCGCATCAGGCAAACGACGTTGACCGAAGCGAGCGCGTCGTGAACCATCGCCATCATTCGGCGATTTAAGAGATGTCCCGGTTTGTGAATTCCGGGCGTGTCAACAAAAACGATTTGCCCGTCGGGGCGCGTCACAATGCCTTGAATCCGGTGCCGCGTCGTCTGCGGTTTATTGGAAACGGCGGCTATTTTTTCGCCGACCAGATGATTGAGCAGCGTTGATTTTCCAGCGTTCGGTCGCCCGATTAACGCGGCGTAACCGCTGCGATAATCTTCAGGCGAGCTTTCCGGCTTCTCCGGTCTGTTTTCCTGTGCCGTGCCCAAAAAGCCCGCCATTAACGATTCAAAATCGTCATTTGGCTGATTTTGGATTTCAGACTCTGAACTCTGAACTTTTTTTGCCATTAGCGCGCTCGAACTTTAACAGATTTTTTGCCGCAGGTTGATTGAAAGACGATTGTAAAATCGCCTTTGTTCTCGCTGATTGAACGGATTTCATAAAGCGCGCGATTTCCCGAAATCTGCACGTCTTTATTGAGCTTTATTTCAATATCGCTTGGATTTTCAGACGTTGCGACAAGATTTTCGACCGATTCGCCGTCGCCTTCGATTCCGACCAGGAGCGACGCAACACCGCCGCCGCTCAAAACCGAAACTTCAGTTTGATTCAACCAGATCACGCAGGCGAGACGCGGGCGAGTCGCGGGCTTGCCCGGCATTTCGAGCGTCGAAGTAATCTTAACGTTCGGATTTGTTTCCGGCGGCTCACTGCGAACCGGCTCGGATTTGGCTGTTTCGGTTTTTTCGGTTTTTGCGACCGGAATTTCCGTGACGGTATTTTTCAAATTATCAATCAGCAAAACTCGCATCGGCGACGGAGTTTCCGGTTTCGATTCGGACAATTTGCCCGCATTTTCCGATTGGTTTTTAGTTTCTTCTTTAACTTCTTTCGGTTTCGCAGCCGAATCATCCGGCACCGCGTTATTTTCCGCTTTTTCGGTTTTGGATTCAGGTTTTTCTTCCGTCGGCAACGATTCTACGGGCGTTTCCTTTTTCCCGGTTTCGAGCGTCGGTTCGTCAGCTTTCGCGGTTTCCGGTCTTACTTCCGGTTTTATTTCCGATTTTACTTCCGATTTTTCCGGTTTTTTTTCTTCGACTTTTGCAGTTTCAGATTTTGTCTCGGTTTTGGGCGCGTCGGGCTGCGGTTCGGTTTTTACCGCTTCCGGCGAATTGCTTGTGCTCGGCTCAACCGTTTCTTTCACTTCCGGCTGCTGCGCGGTTGCTGTTTCCGTTTGCGGAGCGTCAGCGACTTTTTTCTCCGCCTCAACCGTTTTCGTTTCCGGCTGTGTTTCGACTTGCGGCGGTTGCGAAGTCGGTGCCGGTCTGGTTTGAGGCGGATTTATTTCGGCGATTATTTCCGGCAAAGGATTTTTCATCGTCGCGCTCGTTTGCGTCACCGGCAGCACATTCGATCCGGGCGCTTGTGCTGTGGCGACTTCGCCGAGCTTGATGTCCAAGCCTCTGCTGGAGCCGTAAGTGCGGACGTACAAAGCCTCGATGATCGCGCGGCGATTTTGGTCGGGCGCTGCGCTGCGGTAGCTTTTAGCGTAAGAATCGAGAGCTTCGCGTCCCTTTCCGGCTTTTTCGAGCGCCGCGCCCAAACGCCACTGGCTCGAACGCCACCACGCGCTTTTTTCCGGCAAAATTCCGACCGCGCGTTTCAGGCGGACGACGGCTTCTTCCGTGCGGTCTTGATTATAAAGCGACCAACCGGCGATTTCTTCGATTCTGCCGCGCAAAATATTGGTCAAAACGCCGCGCCCGATTTCCGGCACGTTAACGATATTTCCGTGAGCCGCGGCGAGCTGACGCGGCTCGTAAAGCTCTTCCGCCAGAACAGCCGCCGAAGCCGCCGGAATTTGAGCGCCTGCGTCAACTCCTTCAGTCGCCGCTTGCGCAAACTCCAAAACCTGCGGCAAAGCGACGTTTTCTTTTAACAAACGATTTGCCGCATAAAGTTTGCGGTGAACGCTCGCTCCGTCATTCCCTGCGACGAATTCCTGGGCGGTTTTGGCGATTTCCGTTTCGTCCTTTTTCGCCGAATTCAAAGCGTCGGCAAAAGCGAGCAATTTTTTCATTTGCTCGGCTCCGTCTTCAGTGTCGGCAGAGGCAGGCTGCAATATCGAGGCGCGGCGTTCGAGCGCCAAAAGCTCAATAAAATTCGGAGCTTCCTGTTTGATTCTGCCCGCTAATTTTGTTTCCAGCAATCCGTTTTTGAACTGAAAATTTTTGCGTAAATCGGCAACGGCTTCTTCGTAAAATCCGGCGGCGGCGCGCGCTGTCGCCAATTCGTAATCGAGAGTCGGGAAATTGCCGTATTGTTTGGCAATCAGCAAAGCGCGTTCGGCTTCGAGCGGTTTGCCTTCATTTAATAAACCGCGTGCCAAGGCGATGTGCGCCCAGGTGTAGCGCGGCTCGATTTCGACAGCTTTTCGCCCCAATTCGACGGCTTTTGCGGCTTCTTTATTGGCGGCGTACCAGTAAGCGGCTGTAGCTAAAAGCTGATAATTTTTCGGATTTTGTTCGAGCGCCGCCGTCATTTCGGTTTCGGCTTCGGTTCTATTTCCGGCTCCGAAAAGCGCTAGAACCAGCCCGCTGCGGGCGGCTTCATCGTTTGGGTTTTCCTGCAAGATTTCGCGGTAAATCCGCGCGGCGTCTTCGGATTGTCCGAGACCGCGCAGAGAATCAGCCAATCCGCGTTTGGCGGCAACGGATTTCGGATCGAGCTTGAGCGCGCTTTCAAACGCTTGCGAAGCGGCTTCGAGCCGAAAACCAATTCGATTTGCCAAACCGAGCGTGATTTGTGGTGTCGGCGAATCTGATTTCAATTCAGCGGCGCGCGAAGCCAGACGGCGCGCGTCCTCCGAATTCTCAATCATCAGATAAAATTGCGCGAGAGCAATTAATCTTTCGGGATTATCTCCGGCTTTTTCCTCGACTTTTTTGGCGATTTCGAGTGCTGCGGCTTGCTCGCCGCGGAAAAACAAATTGGCGGGAATGCGGCTGACGACATCGGCGAAAAGCTTATCCGACATCGCGGCGGGCGTTTCTTTTAGGGCGAGCTTGAATTGTTCTTTGCCGCCCAACGGATCGCCTGTCCGCATCAATTCGTCACCGTATTCGGCGCGCGCCGCGACAAGCGATTCCTGCGCGCGCAGCTTGAGCGCCGAGCGCGGATATTTCGTCAAGAATTCTTTCAACTTTCCGATTCGCTCAAACGGATTCGTCAGAGTCTGAACCGCTTCAAAAGCCGCTTTCTCGTCTTCGGACGGCGCTTTTTCAGCGACGGCGGTTTCGGTTTTCGGTTTGCTGTTTTTTTCTGTAGTCTCGGTTTTCGGTTTGGTGTTTTTGGCTACTGTTTCAACGTTTTTCTTTTTGGCAGTCGGTTCGACTTTTTGCGTAGCTTGAGAAGATGATTTTGAATCTTTTTTTGCCGTTGTCTTCTGGTCTTTTTTCGATGTCTTTGAGTTTTCTTTGGAATTTTTCTCGTCTTTTTTTGCTGTTGCAGAATCCTTCTTCGTCGTTTTCTCGTCTTTCTTTAAGGTTTGCGCCTTGCCGCCGGATTTTTGCGCATCTTTTTTCGTTGTTTGCGCCGCTGCGGTCGCGCCGCCGATTAAACTAAGCGAAAGCAAAAAAGATAAAAGGGTGTGGTTAAAACTTCTCATCGCCAAAACTCGTTTCTCTCCAATTTAATTTGCGAAAACTGATGATAACACGCTTTGTCCGCACGTAAAATTTCAAAACCGACGTTTTCCGATTGTTTGATGTCGTCGGCAAGAGAGTCTATTCTTGTTTTCGAGATGAACGAACTCGAAGAAAACTGGGCTGATTTTATGCGCGAAGCCAATTTGCGCGCGCGTGGCACAAACAGCGGCGTTGCGGATTATTTGCGCTTGCGCGAAACGAACGATGCGGCGCGGCGAATCGGAATCGAATGGTTGCTGGGCGCTTTTCTGCAAGTCGCGGCGGAAGCGAACCGGCGCGGAATGGGCATCGCGGTCGAGAAAAAAGAGCCGCATAGCTTTCCGGTCGGCGCGGCGACAATGCAAGGCTCGCTCGTTCGTCTCAAGATTGGCATTCGCTCCGTTGCGGTCGAAGCCGGTTATCCACAAACACCGCAGGACGGTTTCGTACGCGGCGGCGGTCTCGCCTGCGCCCGGATTTCGCATTTCGGTCTCGCAAAAGCCAACGAAGAGTTGATGCTGATTCGCAGCGAACAAACACCGCCCGTCTGGTACATAGTCGAAGAAAATAATTTTCGCCGGCAATTTCATATTCCGCAGCTTAAGCATCATTTCGAGACATTTGTCGGAAAGTTTTAGAACTCTTTTCAACCATCTGCGCCGCAGGCTCTACCATTTGGTTTGCGCCCATCTTCCTTTATCTTTCCGCCGATTCGGTTAAATCGTGCAAATAAAATATTTTAGGTTTTTCTTCCGGTGTGGTATGGCGCTTGCCATTCTCTGCAACGGGAACACACGCATCGTCTGATGTTTCAAACGCGGACGCGAGCGGCAAGATAAAATTATTAGGAGAATGACAATGAACAAATTCAAATCTTTGCTTGGTATTTTCGCCTTTTCTCTCCTGTTATTGGGCGCGATGCCTGCGACGGCTTCGGCACAATACGGCGATATACTCGGAGACATTTTCGGCAACGGACGCAATAACCGCAGAAACGACAGAAACGACACATACAACCGGCGCAATGTCGAAGGCGCGATTGATCGGGTTAAATCTCGCTCTGACGATTTCCGCAACGCGCTCGATGACGCGCTCGATAACAGCCGTATGAACGGCAGAAACCGCGAAGACCGGATTATCTCGGTGGCGAGAGATTTTGAACGCGCCGCCAATCGCCTCGAAGACCGCTACGACGACGGACGCAATTCGCGCCGCAACCGCAACGACGGCGATGTTCAACGCCTTTTGCAGCTTGGTTCGCAGCTCGACAGCTTTGTTTATAATCAAGGTCGGCGTTTAGACCGACGGGTTCAAAACGAATGGTCAACGATTCGCCGCGATTTGCAAACAATTGCTTACGCCTACGGATATAATTTCGGTGACAACGGCGATTATCGCAATGACCGCCGCAACCGGCGCAACGACGATAACAGACGGAACAGAGACAACTATCCGTACTAATCGTGCATTAAAAGTCGAATGGAAAAAGAGGAAGAGCTTTCGGGGCTGTTCCTCTTTTCTTTTATTCGATTAACAATTTACGATTGTTGAATGACCGGAACTCTTTATCTCGTCGCCACTCCGATTGGCAATCTCGGCGACATTTCGCTGCGCGCTTTGGAAACGCTCAAATCCGTTGATTTAATCGCCTGCGAAGACACGCGCCAAACCGGAAAATTGCTCAAGCATTTCGGCATTTCGGCGAAGCTCATCAGCTATCACGAACACAATGAAAAGGAACGCGCGGAAGAATTAAAAAAAATGCTGCTCGAAGGCAAAAACATTGCAGTTGCAACCGACGCCGGAACGCCCGGAATTGCAGACCCGGCTTTTCGCGTCGTGCAGGCGGCGATTGAAGCTGAAATCAAAATCGTTCCGATTCCCGGCGCGGTCGCTTTCGCTAATGCCGCAATTGTCTCCGGTTTGCCGACCGATTCGCTGTTCTTCGGCAATTTTCTGCCCGCCAGAAAAACCGAACGCCGCCGCAGATTGCAGGAAACCGCCGCAATTCCGGCGACTCTCGTTTTTTATGAAACGCCGCATCGCCTGCGAGCCGTGCTCGCCGATTGTCTCGAAATTTTGGGAAACCGCCGCGCGGCTGTTCTCCGCGAATTAACCAAACTTCACGAAGAAGCGGTGCGCGGCGATTTAAAAGATTTAATTCAAAAGTTTACCGAAACCGAGCCGCGCGGCGAAATCGTCTTGGTGATTGACCGAAACGAAATTCAGAGTTTAAAGTCCGAAGTCCAAAGTCAGAAAACATTAGCCGCGCGTGTGGCTGAACTCGAAGGGGAAGGCTTAAACAACCGCGCCGCGCTTAAACAAGCCGCCCGTGAATTCGGCGTCGCTCGTTCGGAAGCTTATCGGCGACTCGTCGAAGAAAAGAATTTTGAAAATTAAACGTAAGAAATTATACTTTCAGGCTCGTCGCGTTTTACGTAACCTTTTATCGGAAAACCATTTCCAAAAATCGAAAATGAAAACAATAAAAATTTTAATTCTGTTGCTGCTATTTACCGCACCGGCAAAAACCGCATTTTCACAATCGCCGAATGTCCAATTCGACCAAACAATTACGGTATTAAAAACAAATCCGAAAGTCGCCCGCGCGCTTTCTTACATTCGGGAAATCGAACCCGCGACAATCGAAGAGCAAATCCGCATCACGGAAATTCCCGCGCCCACTTTTAAAGAAGCCAAACGAGCCGAATATTTTCGCCAAAGATTTACGGAACTCGGTTTGAAAAACGTGCGAATTGACGCGGCGGGAAACACAATCGGCGAACGTCCGGGCAGAACCGACAAACCGACTCTGGTTTTAGCCGCACATCTCGACACGGTTTTTGACGAAACAACCGATGTCAAAGTCCGGCGAGAGGGAAATCTGCTAAAAGCTCCGGGAATTTCCGACGATGGACGCGGTTTAACTCTTCTGCTGGCGATTGCCAAGACTTTAAACGAAGCAAAAATCGAAACCGAAGGCACGATTATTTTCGTCGCCAACACAGCCGAAGAAGGCTTGGGCGATTTGAAAGGCGTCAAACATCTTTTCAATCAGGAATTAAAAAATCGAATCACGCATTTCATTTCAATTGACGGCGCGGGCTTGGGAATCACTCACGCAGCGGTCGGCAGCCGACGTTATCGCACGATTTTCAAAGGCGCGGGCGGGCATTCTTACGGCGCGTTCGGAATTCCGAATCCGATTCACGCGCTTGGTCGCCTGATTGAAAAAACGTCTCGCTTCCAAGTTCCAAACAAGCCGAAAACCACATTTAACGTCGGCAAAATCGCTGGCGGCACGAGCGTTAATTCAATCGCGCAAACCGCGACGCTCGAAATTGATATGCGCAGCGAAGAACCGCAGGAGCTGCAAAAACTCGACGCCGCTTACAAACAAGCCGTCGAACAGGCTTTGCAGGAAGAAAACGCGCGCTGGCAGCACAAGGAAAAATTAACCGTCGAAAATCTGGAAGTCGGAAACCGCCCCGCCGGAACGCAAAGTCTCGACGCGCCGATTGTGCAAATCGCAACGGCGGCGAATCGCGCTCTCAACGTTAAATCAGAGCTTTCGGCGAGCAGCACCGATTCAAACATCCCGATTTCGCTCGGCATTCCCGCAATCACGATTGACGGCGGCGGAGACGCGACCGGAACGCACGCTTTGCAGGAAGCGTTCGATTCGACTGATAGCGACATCGGAAGCCAGCGCTCATTGCTAATCGTATTGGGCATCGTTGGAGTGCGCTAATACTCTAATCTGTCTTCAAGCTGCCGTTTGGTGAATGCTCGAATTTGCCAGAACCTGCCGCAAAAACTTTCCGGTATGTGAGAGTTCACTTTCGGCAATTTCTTCGGGCGTTCCGACCGCGACTATTTCGCCGCCGAATTTTCCGCCGTCAGGTCCCAAATCAATTACGTAATCCGCCGTTTTTATCACGTCCAGATTGTGTTCAATGACAAGCAGCGAGTTACCCGCATTAATCAAGGCGCGAAACGCCGTGAGCAGTTTGCTGATGTCGTCAAAATGCAATCCGGTTGTCGGTTCGTCGAAAATAAAAAGCGTTTTCGCGCCGGTTTTCTTGGTCAAGTGCGCGGCTAATTTGACGCGCTGCGCTTCGCCGCCCGATAAAGTCGTCGCCGATTGTCCGAGCCGCAAATAGCCGAGTCCGACTTCGTCCAAAACCTTTAATTTATTCGCCACGCGCGCGGTTTCTTTAAAAAACCAGAGAGCTTCGCGCACGGTCATATTTAAAACGTCGTGAATGTTTTTGCCTTTGTAGCGAATGTCCATGATTTGCGGTTTAAACCGCGTGCCGCGACATTCTTCGCACATCAGCTCAACGTCTGCGAGAAACTGCATCTCGACTGTGACCGTCCCGTCGCCCTGACAAACTTCGCAGCGACCGCCGGGAACGTTGAACGAAAAATGGGAGGCGTCAAAGCCTTTTGTCCGCGCCGCATTGGTCGAGGCGAAGACTTCACGAATCGCGTCGTAGGCTTTTAAATATGTGACCGGATTTGAGCGCGGCGTTCTGCCGATGGGTGATTGGTCGGTCAAAATAATGTCGTCAATATGATTTCCGCCGGATAATTCTTTAAAAAGTCCGACGTGACCCTGCCATTCGCCGCGCTGTTTTTTCAAGCCCGCGTAAACGATGTCGTGAATCAGAGTTGATTTTCCCGAACCGGAAACGCCCGTCACGCAAACCATCATTTCCAGCGGAATCTCAACGTCAACATCTTTTAAATTATGCTCGCGCGCGCCGCGAATCGTCAGTTTTCTGTCGTTCGGTTCGCGCCGTTTCTTGGGCAATTTGATTTCGGCTTCGCCGCGCAGATATTTTGCAGTTAGAGATTGGCGGTTTTGCAGCAGTGCGGCAAAATCGCCTTCAAAAACGACGTTGCCGCCGAGTTCTCCGGCGTGAACGCCGATGTCCAAAAGGTGATTTGCCGCCGTCATAATTTGCTCGTCGTGTTCGACGACCAGAATCGTGTTGCCGATGTCGCGCAGATTGTGAAGAATCCGAATCAACCGAGTGTTGTCGCGCGGATGCAGACCGATTGAGGGTTCGTCCAAAACGTAAAGCGCGCCGACGAGCGACGAGCCTAAATTCGTCGCAAGCTGAATGCGCTGCGCTTCGCCGCCCGACAAAGTCGAAGCCAAACGGTCGAGCGTCAAATAATCCAGCCCGACATCGAGCATAAAGCGCAGGCGGCTTTTGATTTCGTACAAAAGCCGGTCGGCGATTGCGGTTTGTTCCGGCGTCAATTCCAAAGAATCAAAGAATTCCGCCGCGTCGCGGATTGAAAGCGCTACTGTTTCGGGCAGATTCTTTCCGGCGATTTTCACGTCTCGCGCTTCTTGTCTGAGACGGCTGCCGCCGCATTCGGGGCAAGCCGTATAGCCGCGATAACGCGCGAGAAAAACGCGGATGTGCAATTTGTATTTTTTGGTTTCGAGAAATTTGAAAAAGCCTTTGACGCCGCGCCATTTTCCTTTGCCGTCAACGATTGCTTTGCGCTCGGCGTCGGACAAATCCATAAAAGGCGTGTCCATCGAAACGTTTTCGGCGCGGCAATATTTCTTTAATTCATCCAAAGCCCATTCCGCCTGCGGTTTGGTAAACGGATCAATCGCGCCTTCCTTGATCGAAAGCATCGGATTCGGAACGACCAAATCCAGATCAAGCCCGGTCGTGTTCCCGAATCCCTGACAAACCGGACAGGCGCCGAACGGCGAGTTAAAAACGAAAAGTCGCGGTTCTGGTTCGAGATAAGGCGTGCCGTCGTATTCGCAGATAAATTTGGTCGAAAACTTTAATTTCTGCCCATCGGTCGTTTCGACGAGCGCGTTGCCGCCGCCGTTTTGAAAAGCGATTTCGAGCGAATCAACCAAGCGCTGTCGAATATCGCCGCGCATTGCAAGGCGGTCAACCAAAACAAAAGTGTTTTCTAAATCGTCGAATTTATAATCGTCCGGCGTTCTGAGTTCAATCGTTTCGCCGCTGCGATAAAGACGCGAAAAACCTTCGGTTAAAAGCTCGATCAAAACCGCCTGAATTTGCAGTTTGTCGGTTGTTTCCTGATTTTTGACTGGAAAGAGGACGTAAAAACGTGTGCCTTCCGCTAATGCTTCGACAATTTCGTTGGCGGCGGATTCGGGCGAATCTTTTTTGACTTCGCGCCCGCAAACGTGACAGAAAACCGTGCCGACGCGGGCGAAAAGCAGACGCAGATAATCGTAAATCTCGGTTTGTGTCGCCACGGTCGAGCGCGGATTCCGGGTTTGATTTTTCTGCCGAATCGCAATCGCCGGAGCAATGCCGATGATTTCGTCAACATCGGGTTTGTCCATTCTTTCGAGAAATTGCCGCGCGTAAGCCGATAAAGATTCGACGTAGCGGCGCTGACCTTCGGCGTAAATAGTGTCAAAAGCGAGCGAAGATTTGCCCGAACCGGAAACGCCCGTGACGACCGTCATTTGATTGAGCGGCAATTTAAACGAAACGTTTTTCAGATTGTGCGTGCGCGCGCCGCGCACTTCGATAAAATCTCCGGCGTTGTTTGCGATGACGGTTTCGGCTTTCATAGTCGTAAATCTGTCTCTAAAGCGAAACAAATATCATAACTTTTTCCGCCCGAAACTGTGAAGCGCAGCGCAAAGCAACCTTTCGTTTGAGCAATCGCACTTAGCAGCCAAATCTTCTCGCGCCGCAGGAGGCAAAAATGAAAAAACAAAAGGATTTGCTCGACCGCGTATCGGTTGAAAAACCTTGCACGATGGATTGGAACAAAATGTTCGGAAACGATGAAGTGCGTTTTTGCGAGCATTGCGTCAAACGGGTACACAATCTTTCGGCGATGACGCGCAAAGACGCCGAAAGATTGGTTAAAAAATCGAACGGCAATCTGTGCATTCGTTATTACACGGACAAAAATAAAAAGATTGTTTTCGGAGACGCGCCGGTTCAAATCACACGATTGGGACGGCGCGTTTCGCAATTTGCGGCTTCGGTTTTCACCGCTGCGTTGTCGGTTTCGGCTGTCGCCGCGCAAGGCTCGGCTCGAATCGCGCCGGAAAATCAAGCCGCGCCGGTGCAAACGAATGAAACAAAACTCAAACAATCGAGCGGCGGAGCGGCTAATTTGGGCGGCACGGTTAAAGACCCGCAGGGCGCTGTCGTGCCGGGCGTAACCGTTACTTTGTTCGACGGACAAAACAACAAAATCGCTGCGACCGTTTCAAACGACGAGGGCTTTTATAAATTTGAAGTTCTTGCCGACGGCGTTTACAACGTCGAATTTTCGATGACTAACGGTTTTGCCGCGCACAAAATTGAAAATGTGCAAATTTCAGCCGGAAAGGAAACGACCGCAGATGCTGAAATGAAGCTGGGAGAGAGTACGGTGATGATGGGCGTTGTGGGAACATCTTCACCGGTTGTTGAGTGGATTCGTCACAGCGAGAAGCGAACGAATATCAACGTCGAACCGACCGAGCAGTTACTTGAATTTTTTAATGACGTGATGTCGGACGATCTTGCCAATGTCAAAAACGCCGTCCGCGCCGGCGCTTTCGTTGACGCCAAAATGCCGGACGGTACAACAGCTTTAATGTATGCGGATTCAGCGAAAATGGCGAAATTTCTCATCCGGCGCGGCGGCGATGTTCACGCTCAGAATATGTATGGGGAAACCGCGTTGATGTTTGCAGTCAGAGATGCGGAAATGACGAAATTTTTCCTCCGCGCCGGTTTGAATCCGAACGCGGCGAGCAGTTTCGGCGTGACGCCTTTGATGTACGCGATGGAGTTCGACGATGCGGAACCGGTTCAAATATTGATTAAAGCGGGCGCAAATGTAAACAACAGCGATGTTGACGGACGCACCGCGCTGATGCTTGCGGCTTTTGAAGGCGAAATGGAAATCATCCGATTGCTGGTCGAGTCCGGCGCAAATGTTAATGCGCGCGACGCAAAAGGCAAAACCGTTTTGATGTACGCAGTTGAGGGAAATCCAGGCGATGAAGCGGAAAACATCCGATATTTAATCGAAAACGGCGCGGATGTGAACGCGCACGAATCGGAAGGAAATTCAGTTTTAATGCTCGCGCTCGAAGAGGAAGATGAAGAAACAATCAAACTTTTAAAATCCTACGGCGCGATTGAATAAATTCTTTTCCGTCGTTTCCAAGCGGCGGAAATAATCAATTTTGAAAGGAGAAAATGATGTTTGTAAAAAAAATGAGCGGTTTACTTTTCCTGATATTTGCATTTGTCTTGTACGTTCAGGCGCAGCAGAGCGTCGAATACGGGCAGCCGAGCGAGCTGCGCGGCGTGACGAAAATTTTTGTTGACAGCGGTTTTGACGCTGAACGGCGCGAGCAGATTGCGAAAGAAATACGAAAACGGCTGCCGAATCTGGAAATCGTTATGCGCCCGGAAGAATCCGATTTTCACCTGCGTTTTTTGGCAGACAATGAACGAGACGAAATAACCAGAACGATTGTTAAAATCGTCGGCGAAAACCGCGCCCGCGTTTTGTTTAGTTTTAAAGAAACACCGCAAATTTTTGCCTCCGATTCAATCGCCGGTTTCGGAATGCGATATGCAAAACCGAATATTTTTGCTGAACAGTTCGTCAAGCTCTACAAAAAGGCAAACAACGAAAGTTGATCTGACACGCGCCGTCGGCGATTTGGAATAAAACGGCTGTCGTTTAATATTTTTCGTCAGTCGTTTCATCAACGATTCAATTTAAGCAACGGAAATAAATAACTGGGAGCGCGGATGCCCACATCCGCCGAGTTTGCGCAAGCAAACGCGCATTTATGCGCTAAGTTCTCGCCGCTCGCGCTGCGAAGCGAATGTGGGCATCCGCGCTCCCGGCTTAATCATCTTTTAGAAATTATTTATTCAAATTACTTAAAATGAAAATATGCGCGTGCCGATGATATCTATTTTAGTTCTCGCTGCCGTTTTAATCGGCAGTGCCTGTCTCACTTCAAATTCGGAATTGCCCGAAACACCGTTGATCCAAGCGGCGGCAAACGACGACAAAGCGAAAGCAAACGCTAAACGCACCCCCGTTGTCGTTGAGCTGTTTACTTCCGAAGGCTGTTCGAGCTGCCCGCCCGCCGATAAAATTTTGGCGATTTTAAATCGTAATCATTCGGTCGAAAACGTCGAAGTCATCGCTTTGAGCCAACACGTTGATTACTGGAATCGGCTCGGCTGGAAAGACCCGTTTTCATCCGCTCAATACAGCAACCGGCAAAGCGCATATTCACAGTTTTTCGGAAAAGGCGATAACGTTTACACGCCGCAAATGGTAGTTGACGGCACGCGCGAATTTGAAGGCGGCAATGCCGGAAAAGCTTTGCAGGCAATCGGCGAGGCGGCAAAAGATGCGAAAGGCGATGTCGCCGTTGAAATCGAAAAGCTCGAAAACAACACGGCGCAGCTTAAAATTAAAATCGAAAATCTGCCGAAAATGTCGAAAAACGACGCGGCAATCGTCTTGCTTGCCGTGACGGAAGACAATCTTTCGTCAAAAGTCACGCTCGGCGAAAATTCGGGCAGCGAATTGCCGCACGTCGCGGTCGTTCGCTGGATGCAAAACGTCGGCGGCATCGCGCAGGAAGGCAAGACGTTTTCGCAAATCGTCGTTTTGGATAAAACGTGGAATCAGGAAAATTTAAACGCCGTCGTTTTCGTGCAGGAAACCGGCAGCCGTAAAATTCTCGGCGCAGCAAAAATCAAACTTTAAGTTCGACATTTACTGATAACCTGCGATTTAACATTTTGTTGCTTACTTGCGCGAAGTGTTTTATAAATCATTCCGCACATAAGATGTTATGAAGAATTGTTCTTCATAACATACAAACTAAATCGTTACAAACAATTTTTGAATTAGTGAGATGACATTTATCCGAGCCATTTTATTCGGCATTTTTATATTCGTCGCAATTTGCAAAGCCCAGGACGATGCGGCTAAATTTCGTTATCGTGCCGAGAGGAATTTTCCGGTCGGGACGGTTTTGCATTACGTAAAAACCAATATTGACGGGACTAAGCCGGAATATGTCTCGCAGTATATCGCCGCTGACGATGTAATGGAGGCTTTCAAATTTCACCCGAAAGGCTCGCGCGCAGGTCTCGTTATCGCCGAAATGGATTGGCAGACTTTTTCGGCAAAAAGCCTGAAATCGTGGCAGGTTTACGCCAAAGACGAGCGAAAGCTGTTCGGCACGATTTTATTTGACGGCGCAAAGCGCCAAGCCGAAGTTTCGATTCCCTCGGTCAAAAGCTCCGCAGAAACATTCGCTCTCAAACATTTGCCGGTTCATCTTTACAATTTTGATTTCGGAAGTTTGAATTTTGCTTTTCCGCATCTCTTTAAACCGAAAGGCAGCTTCACAATCGGCGTCGCCGATCCGACTTTTCAGGAAAAAGGCGCTTTGGTCGAGTATAAAGGCGAAGCAACCGTTTCTTATCAATCAGACGAAAAGCGCAACAAGGTTTCGACCAGAAAATATCGCACTGACGGCGCGGGTTTAAAGAATCGCGGCGGTTTTATCTGGGTGAATAAAAAACGCGGTTGGATCGAAGATATGGAAATCGCTTTGCCCGACAACCCGAATTGGACGAGCTTTAAGCTCAAGCTTTTGCGAGTCGAGAAAATGAGCCGGGCGGAATGGGATAAATTCAGGGAAGCGCAATTTTGAAAACTATGTATTTATTCCATTTTAAAAACTTCTCTTTGAGATAAATTCGGCAAAATTTAGCTTTTCGCTCGTTTTGCAATAGAATGTGCGAGCGATGGCGAGCGAGCTTTTACTCATATTTGCGGATGAAAACGGCGAGACGCGGCGAGTATCTGTTGGCGGCGAACGTTTTTCTATTGGTCGCAACGCGGAAAACGATTTACAGATTTCAAATCACTCGCTTTCGCGTCGGCACGTTGAGATTCAGCGTTTTGCCGACGTTTTCGTTTTGACCGATGCCAATTCGAGCAATGGAACGATAATCAACGGCGAAACTGTTTCGCAGCCTGTCGCGCTCAAAAACGGCGATCTTTTAATGCTCGGCGGCGCGGTCGAAATCGAGATCGAGGTTGTCGGAAACGAAGCCGAAAATGCGCAAACGCAAGGCGCTTTTAGATCTGAAAATCAGAATTTTTCTTCCGTTCAATCCGATGAACCCGCGCAGCTTTGGAAGAGCATATTTTTAATCGCGCCGATTGCCGGATGTGCGGTTTTACTCGTTGTCGGAGCGCTGTTATTTGTCGTCGGCGGAACTGGCAAAACCGAATCGAACGAACGCGGGCAGAATTTTCCCGTACACAACCTGCGCGAAATCTCTAACGAAAACGCTGGAGAAGAGCCTGAAGAAACTCCGACTCCGCGCCAAAGTTCAAATGAAAACTCGATTGTTTCAAATTCTTCCGAGCCTGAGGAAAAGTCTTCGCCCGCAAATCAATCTAGCGAAGTGGACAAAACGGAAAAATACGCTTTACAGTTTCTGCGCCGGATCAGTTCGGATACGCAAGCCGTTTTGACCGCCAAACAACTCGAACTCGTCAACGCGAAAATCAAAAGATACAAATCTTCAACTGCGCTGGAAAACCTGCGAACGGCGCGCAGAAATTCTGCGACGATTAAATCCGCCGCCGAGAAAGAAAATTTAAATCCCGATTTTTTAACCGTTGCGGCTCTGGCGAAATTGAATGAAACACGTGGCAATGCGGCGCAAACCGGCGCGGCGATGTCGGAAGATTTAGGAAAATTAAGCCGCGTTTTGGGAACCGAGTTGGCAAATGATTGTTTAATTGTCGTCGCTGCATATGAAGAAGGCGGTTCGACTTTGGCGATGCGCGACAAACTGCAAAATTTGACGGCGAAAACGCCGAACGTCAGCCCTGCAATTGTCAGAACCGTCTGGTTTCTAAAAGAAAACGGAAAGTTGAGCGACTCGGCTTTCGATTTCGTTTTGCGTTTTTTGGCAATCGGAACAATTTGGGAAAATCCGCGCGAATTTGGCTTAGATGCTTGAGCGTTGAAATAAAGATTAAACCGCCGAGACGCAAAGACGCAGAGAAATCAAATGAGAGAACAAAGAACAATCTTTTAACACTTTCTCTTTCATAAAACTCTGCGTCTCTGCGTCTCGGCGGTGAAAAAATATGGAAAACGAAGAATGGATTTCGGGAAAAGTGACGTTGAAAATGTTCGGCGAGCCTGTCGAGATGCAAATGACCGTTCCGGCAAAGCCGGTGAAAATGAGCCGAATGCTGCCGATTTTCCAGGCGATGACCAGTTCGTTTGCCGGAGTCGGCGAAGCCGCCGCCATTGCGCGCGGCGAAGAAATTTCCTGTACAAAAGGCTGCGGCGCGTGTTGCCGGCAAGCCGTTCCGCTAATGGAAATCGAGGTTTATCAAATCCGCGATTTGGTTGAAAATATGCCGGAACCGCGCCGCACGGAAATCAAACGGCGTTTTTCGGAAGCATTTTCTCATTTCGTCGAAAACGGCTGGTTCGAGAAGATGTCGCATTTTAACGAAATGTCGCCGCCGGACGGTCTGAAAACCGTGATGGAATATTTTTACGAAGGCGTTCCGTGTCCGTTTTTGGAAGACGAATCATGTTCGATTCACCTGGAGCGCCCGCTGATTTGCCGCGAATATCTCGTCACATCGCCCGCCGAATATTGCGCCAATCCGACGGCGGAGACAATCGAAAGAGCCGAATTGCCGATTAAAATTTCGCCGGTTATCCGCCAATTTAATCGTTTCGGGCGTTTCGTGCCGCTGATTGCAGCGCTCGAATTTGCCGAGCAGTTTCCTGAAGAAGACATTGAGAAAAACGGGATGGAATGGATGCAGGAATTTTTTGCGCGGCTGGTTGAACGGAAAAAAGTCTGAAACGGCGGGTCGATGTTCCGTTTGTTGACAAAAACATTGTTAGCGCACAAAATCTTTCTGCTTCACCGGCAAAAATTAGCCGCTTTTTATTAACCAATGAGCCGTTATCGCAAAGTCGTCTGGAATGAAGGAATGCTGCTCACGCCGCAGCACTTTCAGCAATGGGATAATTATTACGAAGAATTAATCAATTCGCGCGTTTCTTCGCTCGCGCCTTACGAATGGGGCGTTTTGGATTTGCAAATCAACCGCGAAGCCGTCTCGAACGGCAATTTTCAAATCGTTACGGCGCGCGCGGTTTTCCCCGACGGACTTTTGGTTGACGCGCCGGGGCGCGACGCAGCACCGGATTTGCGCGCGGTGCAGCATCATTTTCCGGCTGAGAAAGAACGGCTCGGCGTTCATCTGGCGATTCCGGCGCAAAAATACGGCTCGGCAAATTTCCAGCCGAGCGGCGCTTCCGGCAACAGCGCCAATTTGAATCTGCGCTTTTTGCAGGAAGGCGCGCTCGTGCCGGATGAAACGACGGGAACGAACGAACAGCCGCTTGCGTTTGCGCGCCCGAATTTGCGGATTTTGTTTGACGACGAGCTGCGCGAGGGATTTACCGCAATCAAAATCGCTGAGCTTGAACGGATGGCGACCGGCGGTTTGGTGATTTCGGAAAATTATATTCCGCCGGTTTTAAGCGTTTCGTCAAACGTCTGGCTGGCTAATATGCTGCGCCAGCTAGTCGAAATTTTAATCGCCAAATCCGGCTCGCTTGCCGAACAGCGGCGGCAGCGCGGCGCGAATCTGGCGGATTTTACGACCGACCAGATTGCGGTTTTTTGGCTGCTTCACACCGTCAATTCTTCGATTCCGCTGATGTCGCATCTTTTCCGCACACGTCTGGTTCATCCCGAACGGCTTTACGTCGAAATGGCAGAGCTAGTCGGGCGTTTAATGACTTTTGCGGTCGGACAGCATCCGAAAGATATTGTCATTTACGATCACACGGATTTATACACGACTTTCAGCCAGCTTTCCGCACAGCTTCGCGGGCTGCTGGAAACCGTGATTCCGACTCGCTGCGTCCCGATTCCGCTTGAAAAAGTGCGCGATACGCTTTATGTCGGACGAATAACGGATGACCGTTTGTTAAAAGAAGCCGCGTTTTATCTGGCGGTGCGCGCCGAAATGCGTGAAAGCAAGCTCATCGAAAGCGTTCCGCGCGTGATAAAAATCGCTTCGCGCGACGTGGTCGAAGCCGTTATCGGCTCAGCTTTGCCCGGCGTTCCTTTAACTCATCAATCGCCGCCGCCCGCCGCGATTCCGACGCGCGTCGGTTTTCATTATTTCGGGCTGGACACGGTAAAAAATCCATATTGGGACGGAATCAAGGGCGCGAAAACAATCGCCGTTTACGTGCCGGAGGAATTACCCGACGAGCGGCTCGAAATGTATGCGGTTAAACCTTAAAACACAGAGATTTGCTGGTAATTACTAAAATTATTAAGCAAAATTTAATTGCTTTCCCGATCAAAAGTGGAGTAAGATGCGCCTTAGCATCACACCGAAATTTTAATTCTTAATTTTGTTGAAATAAATCGCAATGAGCAGCGTTGTCGAAAGAAGCCAGCCAGCCAGCCGCCGTCAGTCGCAAAATGCGCCGACTGATTTGGTTTCGCTCGCCGCGCCGGTTTTTGATTTGATTTTGCGCGTCAAAGCCGGAATCGTCACGCCTTCGACCGAACTGCGCCCGCAAGTCGCCGCGATGCTGCAAAAATACGAAGAGCGCGCTTTGCGGCATCGCTTTTCGGAAAAAATCGTGCGTCTGGCGAAATTCGCGCTCGCGGCGTTTGTTGACGAAACAGTTTTGACGAATGATTTTCCGCTAAAAGAAGAATGGGAAAAATATCCTTTGCAGCTCGAATATTTCGGCGAGCATTTAGCGGGCAACAAATTTTTTGACAGACTCGAATCAATGCTCAGACAAACGGAAGCCGCTGCGGACGCGATTGAAGTTTATTACGTTTGTTTGCTGCTCGGTTTCAAAGGCAAATACGCGGTTTATCTCGAAAACGAGCTTTTGGACGTAATTCAACGCACCGGCGCGGCTTTGCAGCGAATCGGCAGGCTGAAAAACATCGAGCTTTCGCCGCACGGCGTTGCCGCTGATCAGCCCGAACCGCCGAAAAAATATCCTTTTTTGCCTCTTTGGGCAAAAATCACAGCCGGAGCCGGTCTCGGTTTGGCGTTGTTGATTTATTTTTCTTTGCTGCTCTTGTCGCGCAGCTTTTTAAACGACGCGCTCGAAAAACTGCTGTTTTAGTAATTAGTAATTAGTAATTAGTGATTAGCCGATTTTTCACTAATTACTAATTACTAATTACTAATTACTAATGAATGTCTTGGCATACCGATCAACTTAGATACGCTTTGGGCTTAGGCGGGCTGGTGACTTTTTACGGGCTGGTGACACTGATCATCTTTGTCGCCGGAAGCCGCTTTGGCGTTGATTTGAGCTATCAAATCGTTATCGTCGCGCTCGTCTTGCTGACTTTGCCGTTTGCGCTCGTCATCAGCTTAGTCGCCTCGCGGCGTAAAAGAAAAAGAGAGCTTGCGGCGCAGAAGGAGGAAGAAAGCAAAAAATCGGTCGAGGAAAACGGCGCACAGCCGGTGCAAAAGATTACATCACCTTCCGGGCGCTATGAAGAATTAAACAATTCGGCGAACACGGCTTTTCAATTTTTGCAAACCTCTAATCTTGCGGGCGACGCTAAAGGCAAGGATGCGGTTTACACTTTGCCGTTTTTCTTGTTTGCCGGAGCTCCGCGAAGCGGCAAATCATCGCTCGTTTTGTCCTCGAATTTCAATTTTCAAACGCTGCCGAATCAACGCCAATCCGAGCAAAACTTTTTGCGCCCGACTCGGCACGCCGATTGGCGCGTGTCGAGCGAGGCGGTTTTGATTGACACTGCCGGGCGTTATCAAACCGAAACCGAAGCCGACGGCGATGAATGGACGGCGCTGCTCGAAATTTTGAAAAAGCAGCGTGGGCTTCGACCGTTTGACGGTTTGGTTTTGGTGGCGAACGCCGAAAAACTGATTAACGCTGACGAAACGGAAATCGAGCAGCAAGCGAAATTGCTCCGCGCGCGTCTTGACGACGCGATGCAGCGGGCGAAAATTCGTTTTCCGGTTTATCTCGTTTTTTCCAACTCCGACGCGATTGAAGGTTTCCGCGATTCGTTTTCGGTTTCGCAGCGCGAAGGCAAAAATCTGATGCTCGGCGCAACGTTTCCGCTCGAAAAAGCGATGAACGGCGCGCATACGCTTTTCGACGCCGAATTTGAAGCGCTGCAAAGCGGTTTGCTGCGTCGCCGCTTGCTGCGTTTATCCGCGCCGTTTCCTCCTGTTCGCCAGCTTCGCATTTTTAATTTTCCGGCTCATTTTACGGCTTCGCGCAAAAAGCTCGGTCATTTTGTGGCGACGCTGTTTCGACCGAATCCGTTTTCGGAAAGCCCGCTTTTTCGCGGCTTTTATTTCACCGCGAATCTGCCAAACAACAACGGCATCGGCGCGAGCTATTTCAGCGAAAGATTTTTCCGCGACGTTCTGCTGCGCGACAAAGATTTGGTCGCCGCGTTTCAATCGCAAAAACAAAGACCGCCCGTTTTGGGCTGGCTCCTGCTTGGATTCGGCGCTCTTTTGACCATCTTTTTGCTGGCGATGAGCGGCGTTTCTGTTTATTTCAACCGGCAACTGGTAAACGACGCGACATTGCGCGGGTTGCGAGTGCGTGAAATGAATCGCAAAGACGCCGGGAAAAATCCGCTCGCCAAAGACGCCAACGAAAAGGAAGTTGATTTAAACACGCTCGAAGATTTGCGGAAAAGTCTAAAAACTCTCGACGATTACAACCGCAGCAGCGCGCCGCTTTATATGCGTTTCGGAATGTATTCCGGCGACAGATTGTTTCTCGGCGACCGCACGAACAAAGGTCTTTTCGGTATTTACGCCGATGCCGTCGAGCAGCGATTTAAAAAACCGATGGTTGCCGCGCTAGTCGCGGATTTGCAGAAATTTTCGCAATCGCCCGTGGTTTCCAGCAGCGCGAACGAAACGCAGGAAGCCGAATTGGAGCGAAATTATAAGCTGCTCAAAGCCTATTTAATGCTTACGCAACAGCATAAGAGCAAAGCGGAAGCGACGTTTTTAAACGAGCAGCTTAAGCCGTACTGGAAAGAATTTTCCAAAAACGCTCCGCGTCTCGAAGTTTCTTCCGAACAGCAACTCGCGTTTTTCGCCGCGCAGGTTGACCGACCGGAATTTGAAGCGATTGCGCCCGACGAACAGCTCGTCAACGCCGCCCGCGCTCGTTTGCGCGCGCTGCCCGCGTGGGTTAAGCAATATAACAACATCATTTCCGATGCGAACAAAAAGGTTGATCCAATCGGTTTGGAAAACGTTCTGGTCGGAAATCGTTACGCGAGCTTTTTGCAAAGCGACGGTTACAAAGTTCCGGGCAGCTTTACTTTAAACGGCTACCGCCAGGAAATTTCCAATGCAATCGCCAATGCCCGCACTGTTTTGATTCAACCGGATTGGGTGATGGGCGAAACCGCCGCTAACGACGCGGCGACCGACGCCGATGTTGAAAAGCTCAAAAATCGTTATTTCACCGAATACACCGAGCAATGGCGCAAATTGATTCAAAGCGTCGAAGTCGCGCCGTACAACAACAGCAAAGAACAAGCCGAGGCGGCTTTGCAGGCTTTTGCGAGCGCGGAATCGCCGATTAATTTAATTTTAAAAGAAACTGCGCGCAACACGAATTTGGCTGCAAAACCGAACGATTGGTGGAACTGGATTGTCGGTATGTTCGCATCGAAGGGCGCGGAAAAAACTGATGTAAGCTCGATGGTTGTCAAGCAATACACACCGCTCTTTACTTTCGTCGGAGCCGACAAACCGGGCGAAACCCAGCAAACCGCGCTCGGCAATTATCAAAGCTCGCTCGGAAATCTCGGCAGAGATTTGGCGCGGAAGTCGCAGGACGAAGTTTCAAAAGATTTAGTCGAAAAAGACGGCAAAGGAATCGGTTTAAAAGGCAAGGAAACCGAGATTGAAGGTTATCTGAGTACTCTGAATACTGCGGAAACTAAAGAAGTCGCCGATTTGCTCAAACAGCCTCTGG
The DNA here is from genome assembly GCA_036388995.1 of Pyrinomonadaceae bacterium. Classification (GTDB taxonomy): domain Bacteria; phylum Acidobacteriota; class Blastocatellia; order Pyrinomonadales; family Pyrinomonadaceae; genus JALZCH01. The sequence goes on from DASVQU010000072.1 coordinate 46,197, forward strand.
ACAATTTAAAAGCGGTTTTCGGCGCGGACGTGAAATCGCAAATCGAGAAAACCTGGAAAGACCAGCTTTTCCCGCGCGCCGCTGAAATCGAAAAAGGCTTTCCGTTCACCGACGCGGGCGAAGCCGATTTGCCGAAATTAACGGCTTACTTGAACAAAGCCGACGGCGCTTTGACCAAGTTTTACGAAACCAAACTGCAAAAATATTTTGACGAAGCAGGCGGACAAATAAAACCGAAAGAAAATAGCGAAGTTAAATTCAGCCCGGATTTCGTCAATTATTTAAACAACGCTTTTCGCTTACGCGAGGCGCTTTACGGAAAAGGCGCGACGCCGAATTTTGAATACGATATAACGCTTCAGCCTGTAAAAGACGCGATTGTCGAGCTTTCAATTGACGGAAACAAAATTGATTCCGAAGGTACGCGCTCCGGTAAATTCACATTTCCGGCGCGCGCCGGACAGGAAACCGGCGTGGTTTTACAGCTAGTTTCGACCGCCACGCCGCAGATTCCGGCGGCAAATTCCAACTTAAACACAAATTCTTCGGCAAACGTTTCCACTTCAAACGTCAACACGGCGGCGAATGCTAATACGATTAGGAATTTTGCGCAGACGAACGATAGTAATTCGACGGCAAACGCTCCGCTTCGCTTCCCCGGACAATGGGGCGTTTTTCGTTTGCTTGAAAATGGCGGCGCGCAAAAGAAGGAAAGCGGCGAATACGTTTTGAATTTGAAAGTCGGCAATAAAATTGCCGTCGTCACAATTCGTCCGACCGGCGGCGACATTTTTAACCGAGAGATTTTCCGGTCTGTTCGCGCGCCGCAATCAATTTTAAGATAGGTATGAACCACAGAGACACAGAGACACAGAGATTAAATCTCATAACAGATAAAATTATCGGTTGTGCGATTGAAGTTCACAAAACTCTGGGTCCCGGACTTCTCGAATCCGCTTACGAAGAATATTTGTGTTTTGAACTTTCGCAAGCCGGATTGCAGTTTGAGCGTCAGGTTGATTTGCCCGTTGTTTATAAAAGAGTAAGACTCGATTGCGGTTATCGAATGGATTTGGTGGTTGAAGATTCAGTAATTGTAGAAATAAAAGCTGTTGATTCAATTTTGCCGGTTCATGAAGCGCAACTTTTGTCATATCTGAAATTGGCAAATAAACCGCTCGGATTGCTAATGAATTTTCATGTTTCGGTTTTAAAAAATGGATTAAAAAGAATGAGAAATTAATTTTTCTTTTCTCTGTGTCTCCGTGTCTCTGTGGTTTAACTCAAGAGTATTTATGGAAGAAGCAAAAGTCAGACTGCACGCAAACGATTTGAACGGCGCGATTCAAGCCGCGATCAGTCACGTCAAACAAAAACCGACCGACACGAGCGCAAGAACTTTTTTATTCGAGCTGCTGATTTTTGCCGGTGAATTTGACCGCGCGGAAAAACAGCTCGATGCGCTCGGACAGCAGGACGCAAACGCGCTTCTCGGAACGTTAATTTATCGGCAATGTCTCGACGCGGAACGCCAGCGGCAAAAAGTTTTTCGCGGCGAAACGATGCCGCATATCTTGGGCGAGACTCCGCAATATGTTCACGGGCTTTTGGATTCGATTCGGCTGGTTAATGATGGGAAATTGGCTGAAGCGCGCGAAAAGCTGGATGAAGCCGAAACCGAACGAGTCGTTCATCCGGGAAAATTAAACGGCGAGCGCGAGTTTCAGGATTTCCGCGATTACAACGATTTAACCGCTTCGGTGCTTGAGGTTTTCTTAAAAGGCGGTTATGTTTGGCTGCCGATTTCAAATATTAGCCGGTTAGAGATACAAAAACCGAAACATTTACGCGATTTATGTTGGGCGCAAGCCTCGCTTGAAACAAAAGACGGCGGCGCGAACGGCGAGGTTATTCTGCCCGCGCTTTATGCAAATTCGTTTCAGAACGAGGACGAGACGATTCGACTCGGACGTTCGACCGATTGGATTGACGCGGGTGAAGAAATTTATGTCGGCGCGGGAACCAGACTTTTTTGGATTGACGGAGAGAATTTGCCGATTTTTGAAATCGAAACAATCGAATTTCAAGATTAACGGCTCAGGTTTGTTATGACTGAAACAATTTCACTTCCTCAAACAATTGACGTTGAACGCCTGCTCGCGCCGATTTCGGAAGATAATCCTGCCGGCGAAAGCGTAGTTTACAGCGGCGTTTATGATGAAATACGCGAAGCGCGCCGCGCCGATGACGCCTTTTCGTTGGGAGATTGGGCTTTCGAGTTGAAAGTTGCCGATTGGCGGAAAGTCATTGAGCTATCCGGCGCAGCGCTTTCGGATCAAACCAAAGATTTGCAAATCGCTTCGTGGTTAGCCGAAGCTCTCGTCAAGCAGCACGGGTTTGCGGGTTTGCGCGACGGTTTAATCATTGCGCGCCGGTTGCAGGATGATTTTTGGGAAACGCTGTTTCCCGAAATTGACGAAGACAACGATCTCGAAGCGCGCGCCAACGCGCTCGAATCTTTAGACCGCAATACCGCGCTCGCAGTCAAAGAAATCGCGCTGACCAGCGGCGAACGGCTCAATTTTAATCAATGGAGCGAATCGAAGGATTTCGACATTCCCGAAAACATTGAAGCCCTTGACTACAACGAGCAGGAAAAATATCAGGCGCTGAGAGCGCAAGCCGAAGAAGAACAGCGCGTTACGGGCGACCGCTGGCGAAAAGCGAAAGCCGCCGGAAACCGCGCTTTTTACGAAGAGCTTTATTTGACAATCGAGGAATGCTGGACTGAGTTCGAACAACTCGACCGGACGACTGACGAGCGATTCGGCAATCAAACGCCGGGTTTGGGACAGCTCAAAAAATCGCTCGATGGGGTTCGGGATTTGGTTCGACGGCTGGTGCAGGAAAAACGCGAGCTTGAGCCGGACGCCGTGCCGGATTATGTTTCCGGCGAGGAGACGGAAGATAGTTCGAGCGCCAACGGCTCAAACGGCGCGGTTTTATCATTTCCGGGCGGCGGTGCGGCGGGAGCGGCGACAATGGGCGCGATTCGCAGCCGTCAGGACGCGCTCAAACGATTGGCGGAAGTCGCCGACTTTTTCCGTCAGACCGAGCCGCACAGCCCTGTTTCGTATCTTGTGCAAAGAGCCGTGAAATGGGGCAATATGCCGCTCGAATCGTGGCTACAGGAAGTCGTCAAGGACGAATCGGTTTTAAGTCAAATCCGCGAAACGCTCGGTTTTGCCGAACAAAATTCGGATGACGAGTCTTAATAAAATAAAAATAGCTGACTGAAAGGAGTTAGAAAATGCCTACCAAGGAAAGTTTGCAACATAAATTAGACCGCGTGCGACCGCCGCGCGTGCAAATCACTTACGATGTCGAAATCGGGGGCGCGATTGAACTCAAAGAGCTGCCGTTTGTCGTCGGCGTTTTGGGCGATTTTGCCGGAAACCCCGAAGAACCGCTGCCGGGTTTGAAAAACCGCAAATTCGTCGAAATTGACCGCGACAATTTTAATCAGGTGATGGCTGGAATGAGACCGCGCATTTCGTATGCGGTTGAAAACAAGCTGCAAAACGACGGCACGCGGCTCGGTCTCGATTTGCGTTTTAACAGCATCGAGGATTTCGATCCCGACAACGTTGTGCAGCAGGTCGAACCGCTCCGAAAACTGGTCGAAGCCAGAAGGAAATTGTCGGATTTGCGCTCGAAAATGGACGGCAACGAAAAGCTCGAAAATTTGCTGACCGATATTCTCAGCAATACCGACTCGCAAAAACAATTGAGCGACGCGCTTAACCCAGGCGGCGACAAGAAGGAGGAATAAGAGAATGGCTAAAGAAGAAACTTTGCAAACTCAAGCCCCGACGACTACCACAACGACTGAAACAAACGGCGGCGGCTTGCTCGACCAGATTTTGACGCAGGGGCGTATGGCGCGCGATGACTATCAAAAAGAGCAAGCCAAAGATATGATTGCCGAATTCGTCAATCAGGTGATGTCGGGCGAGATGAAAATGTCCAAGAGTATGGACGCGACCATCAACGCCAGAATCAGCGAGATTGACCGGCTCGTCTCCGAGCAGCTCAACGAAATTATGCACCACGAGCAGTTTCAAAAGCTCGAAGGCTCGTGGCGCGGGCTGCATTATATGGTTTATAACAGCGAAACCAGCACGATGCTCAAGATTCGCGTGATGACCGCCAAGAAAAGCGAGCTGCTCAAAGACCTCGAACGCGCGCTCGAATTCGATCAATCGGCGCTCTTCAAAAAAGTGTACGAAGACGAATACGGAACATTCGGCGGCGCGCCGTTCGGCGCTTTGATCGGCGATTACGAGTTTTCCAATCATCCGCAGGATATGGCGCTGTTGTCGAAAATTTCGGAAGTCGCCGCCGCCGCGCACGCGCCGTTTGTCGCCGCCGCCGCGCCGCAGCTTTTCGGTTGGGACAACTACAACGAGATGGCTGAGGTGCGCGACGTGTCGAAGATTTTCGACCGCATTGAATACGTCAAATGGCGCAGCTTCCGCGAGTCGGAAGATTCGCGTTACGTCGGTTTGACCTTGCCGCGCACGCTGGCGCGCGAGCCTTACGGACAGGCGACGCGACCGACCGAAACGTTTAATTTCGAGGAAGACGTTGACGGTAAAGATCACAGCAAATATTTGTGGAGCAATGCGGCTTACGCTTTCGGCACTCGTTTGACCGAAGCCTTTGCGCTGCACGGCTGGACGGTGGCGATTCGCGGCGTCGAAGGCGGCGGATTGGTGCAGGGAATGCCGACGCATACTTTCAGCACCGACGAAGGCGAAGTGGCGATGAAATGCCCGACCGAAATCGCCATCACCGACCGCCGCGAAAAAGAATTTGCCGATAACGGTTTTATTCCGCTCTCGCATTGCAAAAACACCGATTATGCCGCATTCTTCGGCGCGCAAAGCTGCAACAAACCGAAGAAATACGACACCGACGCCGCAAACGCCAACGCGCGTTTATCGGCGCAGCTTCAATACATTTTCGCCGTCTCGCGTTTCGCGCATTACCTGAAATCAATGATGCGCGACAAGATCGGCTCGTTTATGTCGCGGAAAAACTGCGAAGATTTCTTAAATCGCTGGATTTCCAATTACGTCACGCTTGACGACGACGCTCCGGCTTCGGTCAAAGCGAAATATCCGCTGCGCGAAGCCCGCGTTGATGTCGCTGAAATCCCCGGCAAACCGGGCGCTTATCGCGCCGTCGCATTCCTGCGACCGCATTTCCAGCTCGACGAGCTTTCGGTCAGCTTGCGCCTTGTCGCTGATTTACCGCAGCAGGTCAATAAATAATTTTTTTGCAAAATCTTTTGCAAAAAACCATTTCAAGCGGCGTCTTTAACATACGAGCGACGAAGAGGCTCGATAAAAGTGAAAGCCGGAAATCAAACACCGGCTTTCACAAAAAAACAGGAGAATTCAAAACCGACAAAACGCGCAAGACGAGCGGATTTGTCAAAAAAGGAAGCAAAATAAAAGGAGAAAGAAATGGCTGTTGATATTTTTTTGAAAATTGATGGAATTCAGGGAGAAAGCAAAGACGAATCACACCAAAACGAAATCGAAGTTTTATCGTGGTCCTGGGGCGAATCGCAAGTCGGCTCCGCAGCGCTCGGCGGCGGTATGGGCGCGGGAAAAGTCAGTATGCAGGATTTTAACTTTACGATGTACACCGGAAAAGCGACCGCAAAATTAATGCAGGCTTGCGCCACCGGCGAACACATTGCAGAAGCGAATCTTTCGGTTCGCAAGGCTGGCGGCAAACCCTACGATTACTTGAAAATTAAATTTACGGATTTGCTGGTTACTTCTTATCAAACCGGCGGCAGCGGCGAGATTCCGATTGAAAGCTGCTCGTTCAACTTCACGAAAGTCAAAGTCGAATACTTCGAGCAGGACAACAAAGGTAAAGTCGCCAACGCGGGAACGTTCCAATACGATTTGAAGAAAAACACTGCCGCCTAACACGGCTTGGTCAATCGAATAAAAAGATTGAAGCGCTTCTCGAATATTCAAAAATAACCGGGCAGCGCTTCAATCGCCTTTTTGCCGGAGAGTTTTGTGGCGCAAAAAAGAACGGACAACGAAGTTCGCATTACGCCGTCGATTTTTGATCGGCTGCTCGATTTTGAACCGGAATTAACCAGCGAAGCGCCGAAATCGCGCGCCAAATCTTTGCGCGAGCTGAAACAATCGGTCAGGCGCGATCTGGAATGGCTTTTAAATACGCGCCGGACGCCAATTGAAGTGGACGCGAGTCTCGAAGAAACAACTCGCTCGCTGGCGATGTACGGTTTGCCGGATTTTACCGGCGTCTCGGCGAAAAGCCCTTCGGAACAAAAAAGATTATTAAAGGAAATCGAGACGGCTCTGAAACAGTTCGAGCCGCGTTTAATAGATTTGAGAGTCAGTCTCGAACCGCCGACCGCTACAGAGCGTCTTTTAAAATTTCGCATCGAAGCGCGGCTCAAAGTCGAACCGGCGCCGGAACCTGTCACTTTTGACACGATTCTCCAGCTCGGCAGCGGTGAGTATCAGGTCAAAGAAAATTAGGCTCACGCCGCATCAGGCTGGGCGAGCTTTGGTTAAATTTGCGCCAGGAATTAATTACATCAGAGAGTGAGGAAAATATGCCGTCGCAATTACTTAATCTAAAAAAACAACTTCAATGGTCGGATTTCGGAGCGCCCGTCAAAACCCCGGCTCCCGGTCCCGGTCAAAGGGCTACAGCCGCGTTGACTCGAAGCAATTATACGATCAGTTTGAACGCCGAACATATCCCGGGCACAAAACCGCACCGGTTTCGTTTGAAAGACGACGTGAGGATTAGTGTTGTCTTAAAGCGTCCGCCAAGTTTTGTCGCTGATTGGACGCTTCAGCAAGCGAGCGCCGATCAAACCAGAATTTTGCATCACGAGCAGGGGCATTACGATTTAGTCGCCTTGCTGGTGCGAGATATGTTTATTGATCTGATGCAGCTCAAACAAAACACATACGACACGGCACAGGCGGTGATGGCGGATGTGGCGAGAGTTCGCGGGCTTTATGATCCAAAATTTCAGCCGATTAATGACCGTTACGATGCCGCCAACGAAACGGATCACGGATTAAATCAACCGGGTCAAAAACGTTGGGACGGATTTATTCAAACAGCGTTCACGCAGCCTCGAAATCCGCCGATGCAAGCGCCTGATGGAACAATGTATAAAACGCCGATTTTGACCGTGCTTCAACAGGCGGGAATAACAATTTAAATTAGAGATTGTACGGTTTAATCGTTTTTGAGGACGGAAAATGCGCGACGAGCTTTTAGGCTATTATGAACGAGAGTTGATTTTCCTCCGGCGAATGGGCGCGGAGTTTGCTCGCAAATATCCGAAAATCGCCGCGCGGCTGTTGATCGAAGGCGAAACGGCGGAAGACCCGCACGTCGAGCGCCTGATCGAAGCGTTCGCTTTTCTCGCCGGGCGCATCACTTTAAAGCTCGACGACGAGCTGCCGGAAATCACCGAATCGTTTCTTAACGTCCTTTATCCGCATTATCTCGCGCCGATTCCTTCGGCGGCAATCGCCGAATTTTCTTATGGCTCGCCGACCGATAAACTGACCGCGATTCAAAACGTCGAGCGCGGCGTCCGTCTCGCTTCGCGTCCTGTTGACGGCACTCCATGTCGTTTCCGAACCTGTTATCCGGTGCAGCTTGTTCCGATTGAGATGACGGACGCCGCGCTCGAATCAAATGCGCCGACCGATGCGCGCGGGAAATGGGCTGACGCTCATATTCGTTTAAGTTTTCGCTGTTACGGCGATTCAAATCTGCACGAACTGAAAACCGGCGACACGCAGGAGCCGTTGCGCAGCTTGCGTTTCTTTTTAAACGGCGATCCGCAGCTTGTTTTTCCGCTTTACGAATTGATTTTTAATCAGGCGACGCGCGTCGAACTGCGCCCGAAAGAAGCGCCGATCACTTCGGCGACTTCGATGATGTCGAAATCAATTTTGAATTTAAAACCGCCCGCACCGATTTTTCTGCCGCCCGAATCTTTAAAACAAGTCGGCTTTAACGCGGACGAAGCGATGCTGCCTTATACGGCGCGTTCATTCGCGGGGTATCGCCTGCTGACCGAATATTTCGCGTTTCCATATAAATTTTTGTTTTTCGACGTGACGGGCTTGGAGCAAGCCGTCCACAACAAATTCGGCAGTCATTTCGAGATTTTGATTCACCTGAAAAACGTCACGCCGCCGCACGCGCCAATCACGAAAGACACTTTTCGGATGGGCTGCGCTCCGATTGTTAACCTGTTCACGCAAACCGCCGATCCGGTTTATCTTTCTCAGCAAAAATACGAATATCACATTTTGCCCGACGTTCACCGGCAATCTGCGACCGAGATTTATTCGATTGATTCAGTCACATCAGCCGATCCGCGAACCGGAGTAGTGCGCGATTTTCAGCCGTTTTATTCGTTGCGCCACGCCTATGGCGAGCAGCAGGAAAAGGTTTTTTGGTACGCGACCAGACGGCAATCACAGCGCGCGGAGGACGAAGGCACGGAAATTTATATGAGTCTGGTTGATATGAGCTTTAACCCGCGCGTTCCGACGACGGAAGTTTTGACGCTCAAAACAACCTGCACAAACCGCGATTTGCCCGCGCGCCTGCCGTTTGGCGGGCGCGAAGGCGATTTTGAAGTCGAAGGCACGGCGCTGCTGTCGCGCGTCAAATGTTTGACCAAACCGACCGAAACCATTCGCCCGCCGCTCCGGCGCGGCGCGCAATGGCGTTTGATTTCGCACCTTAATTTAAATTATTTATCACTGACGCAAAACAGCGGCGGCGTGCCGGAAGCGTTGCAGGAAATCTTGCAGCTTTATAATTTCAACGATTCGTCGGCGACTCGGAAACAGATTTTGGGAATTACGGGAATCGAAACGCAAAAAGTCGTTCGCAGAATCGGCGAGCGCGTCGGCGCGGGCTTTGTGCGCGGTCTGGAAACGACGCTGACGTTTGACGAAGAGCAATTTGTCGGCGCGGGCGCGTTTCTTTTCGCTTCGGTGCTCGAAAGATTTCTAGGTTTGTACGTTTCGCTGAATTCGTTTAATCAGCTCGTCATCAAAACCGAGCAGCGCGAAGGAATCGTCAAACGCTTCGTGCCGCGAGCGGGCGAGCAAGTTTTGTTGTGAATTTTCACCGCCGAGACGCGGAGACGCCGAGTTTTTTGAAAAAGAATAAAGAGTTTTCTCTTTTGATTTTTGCTTTCTCGGCGTCTCCGCGTCTCGGCGGTTTAATTTTAGTTGAACAAAAAACCTCTACATCAGGATTTTTTCGACGAGCCGCAACGGTTTGAATTTTTTCAGGCGGTGCGGCTGCTCGAACGCATTTTCCCCGAACGTGCTGCGGTCGGGCGCGATTATTTGCCGACAAAAGAAGTCGTCCGGTTTCGCACGCGCCCTTCGCTCGAATTTCCGGCGAGCCAGATTTACGATTTGCGGGAAGTCAGCGAAGAGTTTTCCGATGAGCGCAAAATGGAAATGTTCGTCAATTTCTTCGGAATGCTCGGCGCGAACGGCGTTTTGCCGCCGCACTACACCGAATTAATTATCGAACGAGCGCGTTACCGCGACACCGCGCTCTGGAACTTCCTTGATCTTTTCACGCATCGCTCGGTTTCGCTGTTTTATCGAGCCTGGGAAAAATATCGTTTCCCGGTTTCTTTCGAGCGCGGAGAGGATGATTTCACCAACTTTTTGTTGGATTTTCTGGGACTCGGCACGCGTGGTTTGCGCGAGCAGTTGGATTTTCCGGCGGAATCTCTGATTCCTTATGCCGGACTCGCTTCAAACAAACCGCGCTCGGTTGCGGCGATTCAGCAAACGCTCGCCGATTATTTCGGGGTGAAAATCGAAATCGAACAATTTTCCGGGCAATGGCTCGCGCTCGATGACGAAAGCATTACCAGGCTCGGTGCGGCAAACAGCAGTCTTGGCATTTCAACAGTCGCCGGAACGCGCGTTTTTGACAATCAATCCAAATTCCGGGTTCGCGTCGGCGCGGTCGGGTTTGAACGTTTCAAAGCATTTTTGCCCAACGGTTCGGCTTACAGAGCAGCGACTGGAATGATTAAATTTCTGGCGGGCGACGAATACGATTTCGATTTGCAGCTCGTTTTACTGGCAAAAGAAGTTCCCGGAACCGTTCTGACAACTCGCGCAAAACGCCGTCCGATGCTCGGATGGTCTTCGTTTTTAAAAACACAAAAATTTACGCGGGATGATGAACAAGTAATATTGCAGACAGGAAATTAACTACAGAGACACAGAGAGACGGAGTAAAAACGAATGAAATGGCGGACGAAAAAGAAAAATATTTAAGAAACTCTGTGTCTCTGTGTCTCTGTGGTGAAAATTAAAATTATGAACGTCAATTTGAAATCTCTGATCGGAAGATTAAACGACACTAGCCGGGGCGCGCTCGAAGGCGCAGCCGGATTATGTTTGTCGCGGACGAATTACGATGTCGAGATCGAGCATCTTTTGGTGAAATTGCTCGAATCGGACGACTCTGATTTGCGGAAAATTTTGCGTCATTTCGAGATGAACCCGGAACGCTTGTCGCGCGATTTGACTGTGGCGCTCGACCGTTTAAAAACAGGAAACACGCGCACTCCGGCTCTCAGCCCGCGTATTCCGCAGCTTATTCAAGACGCCTGGCTGCTCGCTTCGGTCGAACACGGCGCTTCGCGAGTGCGCTCCGGTCATCTCGTTCTGGCGATGATGCTCAACGACGATTTGGCGCGGCTTGCCAGAGAGATTTCGCGCGAGTTTACCGAATTGACGACGCGCCTCGATGCGTTCAAAAAAGATTTCGGCGACATCGTTGCCGGTTCCGCCGAGGATCGCGAAGCATCGAGCTTATCTGAAACAGCAAACGTTTCAGACGACGGAAATCAAGTTGCATCAGGCGTTCCCGGAAAAACGAAAGCTCTCGATCAATACACCGAAGATTTGACTGCGAAAGCGCGAGCCGGAAAAATTGATCCGATTTTGGGGCGCGATTTTGAGATTCGGCAAGTGATTGATATTTTGACGCGCCGCCGCCAGAACAATCCTATCTTGACGGGCGAAGCGGGCGTCGGAAAAACAGCCGTCGTCGAAGGTTTTGCTTTGCGAATTGCCGAAGGCGACGTTCCCGAACCGCTCAAAAATGTGGCTGTCCGAACTCTGGATTTAGGGCTTTTGCAGGCAGGCGCGGGCGTTAAAGGCGAGTTTGAAAACCGTCTGAAATCCGTCATTGACGAAGTGAAATCGTCGCCGCAGCCGATAATTCTATTTATTGACGAAGCGCACACAATGATTGGCGCGGGCGGGCAAGCCGGGCAAAACGATGCCGCTAATCTGCTGAAACCGGCGCTGGCGCGCGGCGAGTTGCGAACAATTGCGGCGACGACCTGGGCGGAATATAAAAAATATTTTGAAAAAGACGCCGCGCTTGCACGCCGTTTCCAGGTTGTCAAAGTCGAGGAACCGGACGAAGAAAAAGCTATCGGAATGATGCGCGGGCTGTTGGAAAAAATGGAGACGCATCACAACGTCCGCATTTTGGACGAAGCGATTGTCGAATCCGTAAAGCTCTCTCATCGCTACATTTCCGGTCGCCAACTGCCCGATAAATCGGTATCGGTTCTCGACACCGCTTGCGCCAAAGTCGCCATCGGTCAAGGCGCAACGCCTCCGCCGATTGAAGACTCGCGCCGCAAGATTTCCAGACTTGAAGCCGAAATCGCGTTGTTAAACCGAGAGTTGGCGACGGGCGCGAAACACGACGAGCGAATAAGCGAATTAAACGCCGCCAAATCTCAGGAAGAGGAAAGACTTGCCGCGTTTGATGAGCAATACGAGAAAGAAAAAGATTTAATCGCGCGGATTCGTGAAATCCGTATGCAGCTTGAATCGAACGCGGCAGGAAACGGCGCTGTAAATGCTCCCGAAACGGTTTCAGCGAACGGCAATGGCGCTGTTTCTCCTGCCGTTGCGGCGGAAGGAAGTCCGGCAATTGCTTCAACGGGCGGCGCTGAGGCTTTGCCTACAACGCCAAGCCCGACGATTGACGTTGAAGCGTTAAAAAATGAACTCGCCGGGCTAAACGTCGAATTAAAAGAAGTTCAAGGCGACAACCCACTGATGCAGCCTGTTGTCAACGGGCAAACTGTCGCCGAAGTTATTTCCGGCTGGACCGGAATTCCGGTCGGCAAAATGGTTTCGGATGAAATCAACGCAATTTTGAATTTGCAGGAAAGATTAGCGGAAAGAGTGATCGGACAAAACCATGCGCTCTACGCCATTTCTCAAAGAATCCGTACGGCGCGCGCCGGATTGACTGATCCGAAACGTCCGATTGGCGTGTTTATTTTGGTCGGAACTTCGGGCGTCGGAAAAACCGAAACCGCTTTAGCTCTGGCAGACACGCTTTACGGCGGCGAGCGGAATTTGATTTCAATCAATATGAGCGAATATCAGGAAGCGCACACGGTTTCTTCGCTCAAAGGCTCGCCTCCGGGCTATGTCGGTTACGGCGAAGGCGGCGTTTTAACCGAGGCTGTCAGAAGAAAACCGTATTCGGTCGTGCTGCTCGATGAAGTCGAAAAAGCGCACCCGGATGTGATGGAATTGTTTTATCAAGTCTTTGACAAAGGCGTTTTGGAGGACGGTGAAGGGCGTGAGATTGATTTTAAAAACTGCGTCATTTTGCTCACTTCAAACGTGGCGACCGACACGATTATGAAATTGTGCGCTGACCCCGACACTACGCCCGAACCCGATGGTTTGATTGAAGCGATCAGACCGGAATTGATTAAAGTTTTCAAGCCTGCGCTTCTCGGTCGAATGGTCGTCGTTCCGTATTATCCGATTTCCGATGATGTTCTGCGTCAAATCATTCGATTGCAGCTCGGCAAAATCAAAAATCGCATCTTTGAAAATCATCGTGCGCAATTTTCCTACGACGATTCCGTCATCGAAGCGGTCGCCAAACGCTGCACCGAAGTCGAATCCGGCGCGCGCAACGTTTATAACATTCTGACCGGCAGCCTGCTGCCCGAAATGAGCGGCGAAGTGTTGGGAAGAATGGCGAGCGGTGACGGCATTAGTAATGTACGAGTCGCGGTTGGCGACGACGGAAAATTCGTTTATGAGATTAATTGAACCGCCGAGACGCGGAGACGCCGAGTTAAATCAGAAAGAGAGAAGTGATTTCTATTCAACTCGGCGTCTCCGCGTCTCGGCGGTGAAAAAAAGTGATTAAAGTTCATATCTGGTATCCGTACAACGTTCCCGGTTTTGATACGTGGGATTGGTTGACCGACGGCGCTGAGGAAATTCAGGACGTTCAATCGCTGATTCCGATTCATCAATTTAGCTGGGGACACGCCGGAATGGAATTTATTGATGTGCCGTCGCAGAACGGCAGATTCGTTTATAACGGTTATCGCTCGTTTTGGACGAGCAACTCGGATTGGTCGCAGCATTCGCTCGGCAGAGTCGCAATGGCGCTCGAACAGGATGTTGCCGCCGAATACGGTTATCATCCGCATAACACGATCACGCTCGCCGAAGGCTTAGACGAAGCTCTTATTTACGAATATTGGAATTTGCTGATTAATCAATCGCTCGAATATTATCATCGCGGATTTAACAGTTCCAACGCGGTCGCAAATGCGATTCAAAGCGGGATGCCGCCGCAGCGGATGGACGCGCCCGAATATAATCCGTTTACGGCTTCTGATTACGGCGCGCCGCTCGGTTTTTCAAATCCGCTTTATCTGCAAAAGTGGTTGGACGAAATTAACGCCTGGCTGCGGCTTCCTGAGCAAAATTTTAAATAACGAAACGTCGGCAATTTATGGCTATTACGCAGAAAAACAGAGTACTTCGATTAGGCACGCCGCTCGGCGAAGATTTTTTGCTGATTCAAAGCTTTCGGGCGAAAGAAAATCTTTCGCAGCTTTTTCAGCTTGAAATGGATGTCGTTCATGAAGAAACCGAATCCGGCGACGAGCTGACGGCGATTGACCCGAATAATATTTTGGGTAAAAACGTCACGCTTGCCATTCGCACGCGCGGCGAAGAGACGGAACGCTTTTTCAACGGAGTCTGCATTCGATTTGCTCAGGGAAAGCGCGACGACCGTTTTTCGCATTATCGAATGCTCGTCGTGCCGGAAGTCTGGCTGCTGACGCAAGTCTGGCAAAGCCGTGTTTTTCAAAATCTTACCGTACCGGAAATTATTAAGAAGGTGTTGACCGGAATCAACACCTCGTTTGAAATTCAAGGCACTTTTCATCCGCGAAATTATGTGGTGCAATATCGCGAATCGGATTTTGCGTTCGCTTCGCGATTGATGGAAGAAGAAGGCATTTATTATTATTTCGAGCATAAAGACGGCTCGCATAAAATGGTCATCGCCAACACGCCGCAGTCGCACGTTGATTGCCCGTCGAAACCCGATATTCCGTATTTTCTGGTAACTCAGCCCAAAGAAGATTTCGTTAGCAGCATCGAGTTGTGGCGCGTCGAGCATCAGCTTCAAAGCGGCGAGTTTACGCTCTGGGATCATCACTTTGAGCTTCCGCATCGCAATCTCGAAGCCAAGCAAAAATCGCGTTTTAACATCGGCGGAAACCACGAGCTGGAGTTTTATGATTTTCCCGGTGGTTATGCCAAGCGTTTTGACGGAGTTGATAAAATGGGCGGCGAACGCCCGGACGATGTGCCGAAAGTTTTTGAAGACAATCAGCGAACCGTCGGTTTGCGTCAACAGGAAGCGGACGCCAAGGTTCAAACTATCACAGGCGTTTCCGATTGCTGTTCGATCACTGCCGGACATCGTTTTCGGCTTTTTAATCACCCGAACGGAGATCAAAACGCGCAATATGTTTTAACCTCGGTAACGCACGAAGGTCATCAAAGCCCAGCTTATGCGACCGGCGGTGATTTGGCGCGCGCTTATGCGAACAGCTTTACCTGCATCCCGTTCAAAACGCCTTACCGCCCGCCGCGCCGCACCGAAAAGCCGATTGTTCGCGGTTCGCAAACGGCGACTGTTGTCGGACCTCCCGGGGAAGAAATTTTTACCGATAAATACGGGCGCATCAAAGTCCATTTCCACTGGGACAGATTGACGACTCCATCGCCCGACAGCTCTTGCTGGGTTCGCGTCGGGCGCGACATCGCCGGAAAAAAATGGGGAACGATGTATATTCCGCGCGTCGGTCAGGAAGTCATCGTTGATTTTATCGAAGGCGACCCGGATCAGCCAATCGTCACAGGCTCGGTTTACAACGCCGAACAGATGCCGCATTATGAGCTGCCGAAATTCAAAACTCTGAGCTATATCAAAACGCAAACTTCGCCATACGACGGCAAAGGTTTTAACGAATTGCGTTTTGAAGACAAAGCTAATAAAGAACAAGTTTTCATTCGTTCGCAAAAACGTATGGACGTGCGCGTGCGCGGTTCTTACTACAAAACCGTCGGCGGAAATCGTCACGAAATTATCGGCGTTCGAGCCGACAATGAACCGGGCGGAAATCTGACCGTGACGGTGGGCGGCAACCACGATTTTCATATCAAAGCCGACCAGTATATCGGCGTTGACGGAAAATTAAACGAAGCCGTCAAAGGCGATGTGGTCGAAGATTACCAAAGCAATCTCCAGACGGTCGTCAAAGGCAAAACTGAACTCAACGCGAGAGAAATCACGCTCGAAGCGCTGACAAAAATCAGCCTTAAGGTCGGCGGTAGCTTTATTACGATTGATCTTTCCGGCGTCACGATTAGCGGACCGATGGTGAAAATCAATTCGGGGGGCGCGGCGATGGGAACTTCTCCGGCTATTATTGACGATCCGCTCGATGCCGATACGGCTGACACGGGCGAACCGGGCTATCTGGATAAACCGCGCAAGGGCGGAGGCAAAGGTAGAAACCGTCGCAAACTTAACGGGCAGCATGCGCCGCCGTTTCAAACCACGACTCTGCCTAACGGCGACATAAAGGTCGGCAACGGTATTGTCATCAAGAAAGACCCGAACGATCCAAAATACCAGGATAAGGTATTGAGTGATTTGACTACGATGAGCAATCATCCGACTGGAATGAATATGCTGAATAATCTGAACAATTCAGGGAAAACTGCAACGATTCAGGCGCAAAATCCTCCGCCGAATCCGCCCAACGCCTTTGCGGCTCCCGGCACTAATAAAGTCTCGGATTATCAGAAAGCGACTCCTAAAGGACAACCTGTTTTCGATGGCAACGGTAAACCGCTAAACGATTCCAGCGGCAAACAACTTATCGGCACTGGAACTGGCGGAGATAGTACAGTTGATTACAACCCCGATCAGTGGCCTAGTCCGACAAGCAAATCAAAAGCGCCGGGCGATGTTATTTTGTTCCACGAATTGACCCATTCCGACAATCAAATGAATGGGCGATATGATGGAACTCCGCGCACCGATAATTTCGATACGAATGAAGAATTCAATACTATCGGACCGGAAAACCAATATCGTGACGAAAGAGGAGTTCCGAAGCGTAAAGATCATCATGATTTGTAATTTGTAGGTTTATGAAGGTGTTTAGAAAGCAAAAACTTACAGCCTTAGTTTTAGCAATAAGTCTTTGGACGGCTTGCTCTGAAGTTGATTCTTCAACCGAAAAACCGATTCAAATAAATCAGTTGTCGCCGACGCCCGGAAAGAAAATTATGAGCAATAACAAACCAGAACAATCTTTTGCACGTGACGTGACTGTAAGCTGTCAAATTCAAATGGCGGACAATAAGTTACAGTTAAAATACTCAGTGCAAAATCAGAGCGAGAATGATATTTATCTGCTTGACGCTTATCCGGCGGTTAATCCCCAATCGCGCGAGGCATTTGCTGATGTTGATTCGTTTTATTTAGCTTTGCGTGAGCCTGCAACAGCATTCTTGCTCAAGGGCATTCCCCCGCTGCCAACAAATAGAACCGTTACGGTGCGTGTGATGCCGCTCGGCACGAAAATGGAACCAAAGCAGAAGATCGAACGCAAATTGGAGATAACGATACCCTTAAAAGAGCAAAGTAAGTGGTATTACGCACCCCTTAAGTCGGAAGAATATGAGGAAACTCGCGTTGATAAGATAGTTTTCAACGCCCATTTCCTCCGTAGCACGGTTGAGGGTTTTGAAGCTGAGCCTGCTGAATATGCTTCAGATTTTTTCGTCGTTAGCGGTAGGCATACGGTTGGGCAAGCTGAAAAAGTTCAGTGTAACGTCAATTTGGAAGAGCCATTAAAGTTGCTGAAACGAAAAGATTGGTTTACGAGAATCTAATTTGAGGGAGAAAAATGCCACAAGGACCAGCAGCCAGAATTGGAGACCCCGTTTCGCACCTGTTACCGCCGGTTTTAACCGGCGGACCGACCGCGATAACCGTTATTATCGGTGGGCAACCGGCGTGGCGCGGCATTCCGCTCGCTGCGGTAGCCGCTTTGCAAACCGCGAAAACAGCCGCTGATACTGCAATCCAAACGGCTGTCGCAGCGACGATTGCCGCTCCCGACCCGGCGAGTAAAGCGGCTGCATACGCAACGGAACAAGCGGTAAAAACGGCTGCTCTAACAGCAATGAGCAGTGCAATCGCAAGCGCGGGAGCCGGTTCCGACACTCATGCGTGTGCGACACCATCGCCGGTTCCGCCGCACGGTCCGGGCGTCGTTATTACGCCTTCCGCAACAGTAACAATTGCTTTTATGCCAGCCGCGCGGCAAGGCGATACTATCCTTGAAGCCATCGGACCGCCAAACAAGATTTCAATGGGCTGCCCGACCGTAATCATCGGCGGTTAAACTGTTAGCGGTAAGCAGACATTCAATTCATCTGCTCACCGCTCACTGCTTACTGCTCACTTTTACTGGGGCATTAATTCCACAGTGTCGCCTTGATTTTGTTGATTTTTTAGCTGTTCGATGATTGAGCGAATCGCCGACGCCATGTTGCTGGTCGGTGCGAGCTGCAAATATTTTTCGTAAGCGGCGACAGCTTCTTTTTTGCGCCCGGCTTGTTCGTAAGTCTCGCCCAAAAGCTGGTACAAAATCGGTTCGGAATCGGCGAGCTGGGCGACGGCGATTTTGAATTCGGCAATTGCCGCAGTGTGATTTCCCTGATCTTTATAGGTTAAAGCCAAACCTGTGTGCGCTTCCGGTTGAAAATTATTTGCTTCCCGCAACGCGCGTTTGAAAGATTTGACGGCGTTTTCAAAATCCGAGCTTTCGCGGTGAATTCTGCCTTCAACGGTGGACGCTTCGGCGTAGGCGGGACGCGCCTTTCTGGCTTCGCCGATTTGCTCCAAAGCGGCGTCCGGGTCTGCTTTTTCAATCGCCCGCGCCCAGCCGACGCGCGCTTCCGCAAATTTCGGGCGCAACTGAAGAGCTTTTTTGTAAAGCTCTATTGCCTTTTGTTTATTTTCCTCTTTGCCCGATTCGCGCAATTCTTCGGCTTGCTGAAAAGCAATCACGGCTTCGTCAGTTGTTTTGACGAGCGCGATTTTAATCTCGCCTTTTTGCGCCGGAAGCAGCGTTTGAGTTTTTTCGGCAAACCCAACGGCGCGAACCCGAATTTTGCGAGTTCCGGCTGCGATTCGATCAATTTTTAGCTGACCTTTTTCATCAGTCGCGCCGCGCCGATTTTCGTCAATCCAAACAACGGCTTTTGGCTCGCTCACTACAACGATTGAGCGAGCGGATGCTGCTGCGGGAGCAGGTCGTTTTTGCGAAAAAACATTTGTTGAAACAAAAAGCGACAAAACCACGGAAACGATTTGTAACACAATTTTCGCGTGCATAATTTTTCTAAGACCTCAATCTTCTGATTTAAATTCAACGGATCGAGTTGTCAACCAGCGCTGTCAAAATCATCCTCTACCTGACGATTCAACCGGCATAGTTAATATCATTGAAATACCTTTTCTTCTAAAAACCTCGTTTCAGCTTTTTTCGTTTAAAGCGCGGGCGGCTTCACGGGCGAAATAAGTGATGATTAAATCCGCTCCGGCGCGTTTTATCGCGGTCAGAGTTTCGAGCATCACTCGTTTTTCATCGATCCAACCTCTTTCGGCTGCCGCTTTAATCATCGCGTATTCACCTGAAACGTGATAAGCCGCAATCGGCAAATCATATTTTTGCCGCAAGGCGTAAACCAGATCGAGATACGCCGTCGCGGGTTTGACCATTAAAAAATCTGCGCCCTCCGCTGCGTCAAGCGCTGCCTCGCGCATTGCTTCGCGGAAGTTCGACCCATCCATTTGATAAGCCCGGCGGTCGCCGAAAGCGGGCGCACTGTCGGCGGCTTCGCGGAATGGTCCATAAAAAGCCGAAGCAAATTTTACGGCGTAAGACATTATCGGAATGTGCGAAAAGCTGCTTTCGTCAAGCGCCCGGCGAATCGCCGCGACCTGCCCGTCCATCATTGCCGAAGGCGCAATAATGTCGGCTCCGGCTTGCGCCTGACTGACAGCCGTATTTGCCAGCAGCCGCAAAGTTTGATCGTTTAGAACTTCTCCGTTTTCGTCAATCGCGCCGCAATGACCGTGCGCCGTGTATTCGCACAGACAGCAATCGGCGACGACAACCATTTCCGGCACGGCTCTTTTAATGGTGCGCGCTGCTTGCTGCACAATTCCGTTTTCGTCAAACGCGCCTGTCCCTTCACCATCCTTTGTCTCCGGCAAACCGAATAAAATGAGGGCTTTGATTCCATCGTCGAAAGCTGCCTCCGCCTCGCGCACGGCTTCGTCAACCGACAAATTAAAAACGCCTGGCATTGAAGAAACGGCGCGCCGCACTCCTTTTCCGGCGCAAACAAAAAGCGGCAAAATGAAATCTTCCGCCGCAAGACGGGTTTCCTGCACGAGCGAGCGCAGAGCGGCGGTGCGGCGAAGACGGCGCGGGCGTTGAACTATGTCGAGCATTTCCTAAACCTCTCGGAATAAATGTATAATTCAAACCATATCAAATATCGAGCCGAAAAAAGAGCGTGAACGCTTTTTAAATTTTGTGTTATGCTATTTTGCCGGAAAGAGATGTTTTAAATTTTATTGATTTGCTTACACGAACGATATGCCGAAGACGATTCTTGTGGTTGAAGATTACGATGACGCGCGCTATTTAATTAAATTTATGCTGCAAATGCTGGGTCATCGTGTGGTCGAGGCGACCGATGGACGCGAAGCCATTGAATGCGTTAAAAAAGACCGACCGGATTTAATTTTGATGGATTTAGCATTGCCGATTATGGACGGCGTAACGGCGACCAGGGTTATTAGGGAAATGGAGGAATCGTCAGATGTGCCGGTGGTCTGCGTCACCGCACACAGCGAAAAATATCGTAACGAAGCCATTCAAGCCGGAGCGAATATGGTCGTCCGTAAACCGGTTGATATGGAAGATTTGAAACCGATACTTTCGCAGTATTTGTCATAAATCCCGGAACAATAGTTTGAACGGAACCTTAAACTTGACGTTTCTAATCAAGAACTTATAAATAAGGTTTGCAGTGCGGCTGGGTAGCTTAGATTGTTAGATCGTGCGATTCATAATCTGCTCCGATTAGCCGCCGCTTAATAAATAGAACCGGTAGCTTACACATCCAGGCACATCTCAATAAGGCGTGCTTTTTCGTTTAGTGTGACCTTCATCGTACCCAAAAAAATTAAGGACACACTAAAAAACAGGGGATCTATCCCTGGGCACCCAATCAAGGAAACACTTTCTCCATAGTTTTTCGGCACACTGCCGATGGCTCTCATTCCGGCTTTGGCTCGCCCATAACGGCGGGCAAGGTGTAAATTAACTCCGGTTTCATCAACAAAAATAATGTGTTTTTCTCTGAGCTTTGCGCTTTGCTCGGCGCGCCAAATGCTTCTTAAATTTTTAACTCTCGCGGAATCTCGCTCGCTGGCGTAAAGGCATTTTTTTATAACGCAAATTCTCTCTTCTCAGCATTCGGCTCATCGTTTTTGTGGAGACTGAAACTTTATATTTTTCTCTGACCGGTTCAACTAGTTGCGAAAGACTTAAATCACATTCTCGCTCAATCTGCTTTGAAAGAAATTGCATAATTTCCGGCATTAAAAGCGGTTTCATGACGATTCCGCGCTTTTTCGGTTCAATAGTTTCTTCCGCGCGCCGCAGTCTTAAGAGGTAATGAGAAAATAAAGGCTGACTCGAAAACGCTTTGCTAATTTGCGTTGCGTAATTCCGCCAGCCCCGTAAATTTCGATAATCTTTTTTCGCAAATCAAGAGAATAGGCTTTCATGCCTTTATTTTACTCTTGTATTTTATTTACTCAAGATTTGCTCTAGTTACTCTCAAAAGCCTAAGACACTTGACACAAACGAAGTGGAAACGTAATCTTTTATTTTGTTCCAAGCGCGCACCCGTAGCTCAGTTGGATAGAGCGTTTGACTACGAATCATTCCGGCGGATTCTTGAGTTACGGGTAATAGAATCAAGCATTTACGGCTGGTTTAGCCGCCTCTTTTTACCGCAGTCAAACCTTCAATTAACTACCAATTTTACACCATTTTTCTCTTAAAAGGTACATCTAAAAATTTGTTATAGGCTCTAGACATCTATTTTTTAAATATTTGCTTCTATATTGCACTTTTGCACTATTGGAGAGAAGCATGGATAACACGCTAATTCTAGAAGGAATGGTTTCAAGGTATTGCCCCCATTATTTTGAGTGTATGCCGCCGCCGCCAATTATTATCGGAGAACTCCGACCTGATCGGATTGGAGAATATCGCCATGACAGCAAATCCATAGTTATTTCTCCAAAAGTTTCACACGATGAAGTGATTTTAAAAGAACTTAGAGATGTAGTTATTCACGAACTGATTCATGCTTGGGTTCACTGGCGAGGGCTATATTCGAGCGAGAATAATGGGCATAACGCTTGGTTTATTTGGAAAGCGTATTACATGGGGATAAACCTAAACTCAACCTTTCGTGTTTATCCCGAAACAAAATCCATTTACGATAATGTAAAAAATGGTTGGTATCCTGATTACCCGACAAATTTCCGAACGCGACAGGTCGCTAAACGAGTAACTATTTTTCAAAGAATGTTCCCTTATGGACTGGATTACGGGGGCGTGAAAATAGCTGCTGGGGTATTAGGAAGTGGATTCGTGGTATTGCTTGGATTGTTTTTGTTTTCAAGTAATAAGAATTACACTCCAAATCAACCTGCAAAACCAGCATTAACCGTAACTACAAAAAATGTTGCTTTAGCACCTTCAGTAACGGTTCCAGAAAAATCTGTTGCTCAACAAATTTTAGAGCAGATGGAAGCTGATAAGAAAAAAAGGGAAGCAAAGTTGCGATTGTCAGTACCAGTGAAAACTGTATTGAATCAAAATACAAATGGCAGATTTGGTCCTGCTACGATAAATGTGAATGAAATCATAAGGAAGGCTAGGGAGAATGCTGAGGAAGCTATAAGGAAAGCTAACGAGGAAAAAGCTAATGAGGAAGCACTTGCGAGAATAAAATCATTATCTACATCTTTACAATAAATTTGTAATAAGGCTATACTCTCGCCACTTTAGGAGACAGTATGAAACGTTCAACGTTATTCCTGCTATTAACCATTCCTATATTATTTATAATCGCTGGTTTATGGCTCTATTCAAATTATCGCTCGACTCCTTCAATTGTTTTAGACGGTAGAGAATGGACTGAAGCTTCTGGGGTAGTGAATGGAGCAGAAATAAAAGGAAAACTTGATTATATTTCTATCACCAAAGAATTAACTGATACCGGCAAGTTTATTCCCCCAAATAAAAAGCTTATTCTTAGTGCCGACCAACCATTTGAACTTGATATAAACGGCAATGTCAACGAATCAAGGATTGACGAAAAGGGTGGAGATTTTTTTATCGTTCAAAGGGCGACGATAAAACGATTCAATCCTAAATATTTCAGTCAAGTTGATGAAACCGGAGGGAAAATTCTCCTAAAACTTTCTGATAAAGCCACTAAACGTGAATCCATAGTCAAAATGGTGATGCTTGATATAGATAATGAAGAACTTAGGGCTATTAGGGAAAGTAAAAGTATAGACGAGATACTTTGGAGAGAAATTATAGTTTTTTGCATTGCACTAGGTGCAGCATTGTTATTGTTGTTTTTATTAAGCAAGGTTCCAGATTTACTTGAAAAACGCCGCTAATAAAAAATGACTGCTCTTATTGGATTATTGATTTTGATTGTTGTCGTATTAATTGTTGCGGCGGTGATTGCGTCATCTGAGGAAAATAAGCCTCGGCGACAACCTCAAGCTCTAGCTCCACAACCTAATTATCAATACATAAATAATTTCCAACTTGATTATCAATCGTTTGAGGACAGGATACTAGCTGAAAACGGCATCAGCAGATTAAAAGTTGACCCCCAAACCCAGCAAGTTTATCAGCAGGTTTTTGATTTTTATAATCCAAATTCAGGCTGGTTTTCTTCATTCCTGCAAGAGAAAAAGTTTAAAAAACAAAGTGAGATTGTCAGTCATCTATCCGAGATTCAGAGCAAATTGCTTAATTCTGTTGCCCAACAGGCTATTGAACTGCAATTACAACGTCTTGAAGCTGCACAGTATTATGTGTTCCTGCATAGGAATTTTAATGATCTTCTTTCTTTAAGGCAGCAGATTGAAAGAACTCAACAGGCATGGGAACAACACCAGATGACGGTGGAAGATGTTTCCGAAGTCAATAAACATAGGCAGAAAACGCAAATAGACCTCGATAACAAGATTCAATTAATGGAGCAGGAAGTCAGATGGGCGCTGGTTGCCAAGACACTTTCGCGCCATCAGAAAATGCTTTTAGTTCAGGAATTATTAGATACTTTGTATAAGCAAATCGAGCAGATTGATACTAATCAATATTTGCAACCAGCAACGAAAACTCGAATGATTACTGATAGAAATAAGCTGATAGGATATTTCCAGAATTACATTGACGAAGAAGGAAACCAACTTTTGGAAGCTCGTTAATCCGCATGAGAGCTATGACGAGTTTACCCGCAGACCGACCCTTGATGAAACCAAGAATCGGCTGATTAAACAGCTTTCGTCTAATTATCCTATTCGCACCGTTGGGCATGGCGAGGAAGAATTATTAATCAGCGAAGAAGAACGTGAAGCGAATCTTCATATCATCGGTCAACCGAGGCAAGGTAAATCAAAATTCATCGAAGACCAGATCAGGAAGGATATTGATTTAGGCAATGGATTGATGCTCCTCGACCCATCGGATAACGGCGACACAGCCAAAAATATCCTTCGTTACTGCGCCAAAAAGGGCTTAGAACGAGTTTTATACATTGATGCCGACTTAATGACCCGCTATGACAAATACCCTGTCTTGCAGCCATTGAAACCGTTTCCGTATCTCAAAAGTTCAGTGGATTCAATTCTTGAATCGGTTAATGCCTTATTCGGTGTTCAGCGTCAGACCGACACTAACCGGATTCGTAGAAACTTCTCGGCGCTTCTGACGTTACTTGGAAGCAAAGGATTGACTTTGCACGAAACGAAGTATTTTCGCAGATGGAAGCCAGCCGACACATTGCCGTTTCTCGGAGATGATGACGACTCGCTTATCGTCAAAGACGGATTTAGAACGCCGGGGATGTTCGAGAATTATTTCCTTACGACAGTCGGCAGAATGGACACATTCAGGGGCGAACCGCTTTCTTTAATGACCGCAGCTAATAGCGGGATAGATTTTGTGCAAATGATTCGTGAAGGCTGGGTAATTCTCGTAAACCTCTATCCGAGTCACAACCTCAGTGTCACTCAATCAAGATTACTTGGCATCATGCTTATCTCGGAAATCAGCCATGCCGCCGACATCATTTTCAAATGGGAGCCGGAAGGCGAGATGAAGTATCCGTTTTATCTGTATCTTGATGAAGCGGCACGCTTTGCCAGTCCGCAGATTAAGAACATCATTGATTATAAGGGCAAGACCGGACTTCGCTTGATTGTCGCGCATCACGGATTCGGGCAGTTCCGGCATCAGGGGCAGGAGGACGTGTTGGATGCAATCAAGAGCGGTTGCCGGATTAAGGCGATGTTCAATGTATCGAGCTATAAGGATAGGCTGGAAATGATTGAAGACCTCGGTTATGGCGGAGATATTCACCCGACACTGGCAGCATACGCCAACCAGAATATCCCTAAGCGGTACATGGTTATCAAGAAGGACAAAGAAACACCTGTTAGAATTAAAGTACCGGACGTAGTACCTGTTGATATTTCCAGCGAAGAACTGGAGCAGTACAAACAGCAGTTATTTAGTCAGCCTTGGTTTTTAAGCCGAGAAGAAATTCAAAATCAAATCAATGCTCGAAGCATATCAGCGAATATTAAAAGCACTCCATCTGGAAAAATGGATGACCATAAGCCAACTCGCAAGGCTTCTATATCCAGACCTGTATCAGCAAAGCCCAAAAAGGATTTACAACAGGGTAAACAAGAACCTCCGAACCCTCCAGAGCGAAAGCCTTTTAAAATCTAAAAACTACGGTTTTGGAATGGATACGCTGTGGTCGCTTACCGGACATAAGATTGTAAGGGATTTTGGCTATGCCCCGCCCAAAGCCCAGATTCACCGCTATAAATACGAACACGAAAAGGCGTGTGCTGATGTATTCGTAACGCTTGCTCTTACCGAGAAACTTCACGGTTGGGAAGCTCATACCAAAATCGGCAAAGACATCATTCCAGATCGCACAGCGGATTATGGAGGAACGGTTTATATCGAGGTAGAGATGGGAAGCCAGGATAAAATCCGGCAAAAAGCGGACGCATACCGCCAGCATTTTTATCAAAACAAACAACCCTTTAGCGTCTGGTTTTTAGTTGACACCGATAAGCTCTACCAGTCGGGACTCGAAGATTTAAGAGACTTTCCACAGTATTATTCTTTGCAAAAACTGGATGAATTCCACGATTATTTCCGGTCAGATACGCAGTCAGATAGCAGTCAGAACGATACTACCGAAGAACTCACGTAATTGCTTTTATTTCCAAATAGTTGCGCTATTTACAGGATGACGACTTAATACATTTTTGGGGGTTTTCCGATTTGGAATAATGCCTTCACTTTGTTTCGGCATAAGGCTAAGTTAAAGGCGACAATTTTAGTTAGTCACAAAGTTTGTGATGATTGGTTTTTTTGTTCACAAGATTTTAGATTTCTTGTTTTTGTTTTATTGGTTATGGATTGGTGCGAGATTGTCTGAAGCTAAATTTTAATAATTCTAATTTGGTGAGATTAGAGATTATCAAGTTCAGTTATGAAACGTGATGGATTGTGTTTCATGGATTGATAGCTGTTGACTATGCAGGAGTTCCAGGAGATTCTTAGGAGAAGAATAAGAGAGTAACTAAATCGTTCCCACTCTTGACTGCTGCGGAGCCTGTCAGCTTGAGAAAAGCCTTAATTAAAAAGAAAGGCTTTTATGAAGAAATCAATTTACAACATATTGGCATATACACGAGATATACCGATGCTAGAAAGAGAAACTAAGAGGGCTTGGGCAGAGTATTTTGAAATGGAGAGAATGATAGTACGACAGAGATTATATTTGAGACTGTATCATGTATTGTTGCTTGGATTTTTGTTTGCATTGGTATTGGACAAGATTGGCTTTTAGCCTTTCTTTTTCCGCTTTTTAATTGTAGCTGACATCCACAGCCGTAAAGAGATTGCCTTCAATAACCCGCCGTAGGCTGCCGATTTAATGCTGTATGATTAGTATAGGGAGTCTGCCCTTGTCTTGGATGCCAAAGGCACGTCTGTATGGTCCTTGTGATTGCTGTCGCAGCAATGCGGGAGTAGCAGGGGCAGTCTTTCCATTAAGAAAACTCTGGATTTATTCCAGAGCTTCTTTAATTTTATTTAGCTAGATAACACTTCGAGCATATTTTTTGAATAGTTCTTTACGTTTCTTTTCATCTTTTTCAGCATTATATTTTTCAAATTCTTTATCAGGCATGACGAAGCACATCATATAAGCCCAAGGATTACTGTTAAATGTACTCTGGCTAACTACGCCTCCACACATAACTCCATTTCCTTTCATATTTTTACTAATTAATTATTCGTTGCATACATGGTTTATCTGCTCCCATGTTCGAGCAAGTAACGTAAGACAGTCGGTTTAGTCAGTAGGTTCTATTAGTTTTTTGATTTCGTTGAGTTCGTCAATTACTTCGTTGATTTTAAGAGCTAGATTTATTTCTCTCATATTTTGCCAATATTCAGGCTCTGTATGTAATTTTTCAATCATTGGATTGTTTATTTAATTCTTTTTCGTGGTAGTAATCGAGCAGGAAGCTGATAATGTCAGGTTGATCCAGTTTTTGCAGTTGTCCGGGTGGATATATCAGCATTGCCAATCTTGGCAGGTCTTTTTTGTAAACGTAGTAACGTGATGTTTCATTCATAGGTTATTGATTAATTATTAGGGAATCTTCGGTCTGGGTGTGAGAATGTGCCAGCAGGATTTGGCACTTGATGGATTGGTTCTAATTTCATACAGTCGCAGTTATCGTCATGGTCATGGTCTTCATCTGGTCGGTAAGCTTGGAAGTTAAGGTCATCAATAGTGATTTTGTTTGCTTCGTCTAGGTGTTGATTGCGATAGTTCACAGAGAATAATTTGTCGTTCATTGTCGTGAGTTTAATTATAAAGCTCATTAAATTCGTCGTAGTTTTGCATGATTTCGATAACTGTTTCTCGATTTAAATCTGCTAATGCAGATACTTCACTGATTGCAAACATATTAGTTGCGCCAGATTCTCTAACTTCTTCAAATGCTTGAAACTGTTCTTTTGTAATCATAGTTATTGATTGAAATTAATGTCTTTTGTGTAATGTCCGCTTGGTTTGTTGTGATTTAAATGCTTTGTCTTTTCTGTTCGAGGCGGATATTTGTAGCAGTTACCGAATTTGAGGGTGCATTGGCGGATAGATTCCCTATCCATTGAGTGAGTGCATTTCATAGCCATTTGTCTTTTAATTTCTGTTTGATTCTTCTGTATTCTTTAGAGTGTGCGTTCCAGCCATTGGCATATTCATCTGTTTCTGGGATATTCCCAGCGTCCGGCAAGTCAGCAATAATTTTCTTAATAATTTCAGTTCTAATGTATTCCTTCATATTTTGATTGATGGACGTAAATTCGTCGGCTCTATCTAATTCCCAATCTTCATCAAATTTTTGTTGCCATGTCATAACCATTTTTCTCTTAATTGTTGTTTGAGTTCAAAAGTAGTGGCAAGTCCTGATTCTCCATGTAGATAGTCGGGTATATCAGCTATTAGTTTGTCAATAACTTTTCTGAGAATGAAGTTTTGGATTACGCCACGGTTGAGAAGTTTGATTTTATCTAATTGTTTTTTCCAGTTCATATATTTAATATCCGTTTGATTTTAATAATAAGTGAGCGATTAGTACGACCGAGAGAAACCAACCGCTTAGGATTGCTATTTTTTGTGTCATTGTCCAAGGCTTACGGTGCTTACGGGTGCAGTATGTTTCGGAGCCGTCATATTTGTGATGAATGTGAGTACCGTCAGAAAGAGCGGTGAAGATTGGTTTGATTGTCATATATTTATTGATTAATTAATTCATTACATTCTGGACAGCGGAGCTTGTCATAATTCAATTCTTCTTCTGATTTTATATTGAGGAGTTTCTCGCAGTGAGCGGTTATATATTGATACATATAGTTATTGGTTAGTTGATGGATTGAAGGCGACTATCATACTTGGGAAAGGGGCTGCGTTGGTAGCGTTGCCGAACTTTAAGCGTCCTTTGATAAATCTAATTTCATGCTTGCGATAGATGTAATCATGAAACCATTTTGTATCTGTTCGAGAAGGCAAGAGGGCTACAGTTTTATTTCCTTTCTCTGCTTCTCTAAATGCTTTCTTGATCCAGTGGGATATTTCTCTGCCGTAGGGTGGATTCATCCAATTAACTTTTGCCCAGTCTTGCAGTAATCCGTCTTGCTCAGGTGAGATGAAATTCTGGCATTTCGCATTCTTTTCGGTGGCGCATACATCTAGCTGAAACTGGTAGAAGCTATTTAATTTATCAAACAGGTCTTGAGGGGTTTCCCAATCGTCAGTGCGACTGAGAAAATGAACCGTGTTCATAAAATTGAGGTTTCCGCCCTAGGGCATTAACTTATTGATTACATAGGTATTATAGACTACTTAGGATATATGGTCAATAGGTAAGCTGTTGATAACTTAGGGTTTAGGCTTAAATAAGAGGAAAGAAATTTAGTGTATAATAAAGGTATAGCCATTAATCTTTTTAGTTCATGAGCAAACTACAAATGTCAGATATGCAGGAAATGGCTATTATTATATCCAGATTTAAAGATTTACATTTTAGACCACCTACCCAAGCGGAAGTTAGGGCAATATTCCAAGAGCGCAAAGCAGCACGAGAAACGAAACCAGCCGAAGAACCCAAATTCAGCCAATTAAATTTAATCAATTAATTCCTTACTCATGGAATTCACCCAAGAACATAAAAACCAATATTTAGATGATATAGCCCTCAAAACAAAGCAAGGCATCTGGCTTACTGAAATGGCTCTGATGAAGGAAATGCGCCAGCTCAAGGAAAAGAAAGAATTATTGTTTGAGCTAGAACAGAAACTGGAAAACAAAGAGTTTGAATCAGTCAATGAAGGCAAGAAGCAGATCCAGTTCGTCGAAGATTCAATCAGTAAAATTGAAGAAGATATAAATCAATCTCACCGATTAATGGCTGATGGTGCAAAAGAACTGGAAATGATTGAGGAATATCGAAATTAAGCTCAGCTATCCGAAAAATAGCGTTTACTCAACAAATGGCAGCACCTAAAGGAAATAAAAACGGATTAGGTAATTCAGGCGGTAAATCCCTGAATGACCGTAAGCTTGCCGCAGCAGTGCGGTCTTTAGCATTGGGTGAAATCAAAGCAATTCTAGAGCGCGACGGATTGGATGAAATGAAAAAGCAAATAATTCTCAAACTCGCGCCGAGTCTATTACCTCGCCTCAATGAACACACCGGCGATGATGGCAAAGACTTGTTCCCGGCTCCAATCTTAAACAATCTTTCCCGTGTTTCAACTGACGACAGCGACCAACAAAATAGCCAACCTCAAGAAGCGAATCAGGGCAGTACAGGGCGGGACATCAGCGAGTAAAACAATCTCTATCCTGCTCTTGCTTATTGATGCCGCACAGAGCGACGAAACACCCACTTTAACGAGCGTTGTATCAGAATCCATGCCTCACCTTAAAAAAGGCGCGATGCGTGATTTTCTCACAATCATGGAGCAGCATCGTTATTACAAGGACGACCGCTGGAACCGTTCGGATAAGATTTATACCTTTGAAACCGGCAGTAAATTAGAGTTCTTTTCAACCGACCAGCCAAGCAAAGTACGAGGTCCGAGGCGCGACCGGCTGTTTATCAACGAAGCTAACAATATTCCTTACGAAGCGTTTGACCAGCTCGAAGTTCGTACCAATGAATTTGTCTTTCTCGACTGGAACCCGACCACGGAATTTTGGTTTTACGACCAAGTGCAGGGGCAAAGGGATGACGTTGACCACTTAATTATCACCTACAAGGATAATGAAGCTTTACAGCCTTCTATTGTCCGTTCAATCGAACAGCGCAGGAATAATAAGGCATGGTGGCAGGTTTACGGAGAAGGAAAACTCGGAGAAGTCGAAACCAGAATTTACACCGGATGGCAGATTATTGACGAAATACCTCATGAAGCAAGATTGGTCAGGTATGGACTTGATTTTGGTTATACGAACGACCCCACAGCAATAGAAGCTATTTATGAATACAATGGCGGTTATATTTGGGATGAAATAGCCTACGAGTATGCGATGTCTAACAAGATGATTGCTGATGTTATCAAGTTAAATCCAAAGGCATTAGTCATTGCAGATAGCGCCGAGCCAAAGAGTATTGATGAAATAAAACGCTACGGAATTACGATTCTTCCGGCAGACAAAGGACCCGGTTCAGTCAATCAGGGTATTCAGTATGTCCAGCAACAGAAAATCTCGATTACCAAGCGTTCAGTTAATACAATCAAGGAATATCGCAATTACGTTTGGATTACCGATAAAGACGGGAAAATATTAAACATTCCTATTGACACGAATAATCACGGAATGGATGCAGGGCGCTATGCAACGGCAAGCTTAAAACCTAAGAAACCTCAGATTATTACTCCAAAACCAATCAGCAGCGTAAAGCCATACTACCCTTCGTTGGGCATCTGATATAATTTAAATAACTAACCTATCCTCAATGCAGAAAGTAAATTACGAAGATTTAAAGGAAGAACTGCGTCTTGATGAAGAACAGGATTTTAAGTTTCAAGAGCGTCGTCATCCTGAGTGGACGGAAAATTACCAACTCTTTAGAGACAAGGTAATTATTAATCGTCTTACCCAGCGTCAGAGTATCAATGTTCCATTCATCAAAGGCATCGTTAAAACTGTGATGGCGAATATTGACGAGTTTCCTGATATTGAGTTTGAGGAACTGGAAAACAACAAGGATAAGGAAATTGTTACCAATGAGCTTTGGAAAGACTTCGTTACTAAACAAAAAATGGAGGTCAGGGACATTGTTGATAAGAAACAAGACCTTCTGTACGGCATTACTTATCAGAAATTCAACATTGTAAATGGGCGAATAATTACAGAAATCAAAGAACCGTTCGATATTCTAAAAGACCGCTATTCAGACCCTGCCGACTTAAATACTTCAAATCATCTTTCAGAACACGGCATTTACCGAACGCTTTCACAATTGGAATCTAATCCGGTTTTCGACAGAGCAGCAATTAATCGGCTCAAGATTGCATACGCTAAAAAGGGCGGACTAATCAAATCAGAAGAAGTTACACGACAAATACAAGCCAAGAACGAGCGATTAGAGGTAATGGGCGTTCCAGACCTTCAAATGCCAGTTTTAGGGCAAACTTGGGTTGAACTGAAGACACATTACAAAAAGGTCTATGACCTAGCAGATATGGAGGAACACTGGCACGTTATTGTCATGGCTGATGGTGAAATTTTGTTGGCTAAACCGTTATTAGATGTTTTAGGGATTGACGAATTACCCTTCGTCTCCTGGGCAGATGATCCAGAACGCTTAGACCAGTACCCGGACGGAACCGCTGACATTGCCCGAACAACGAACAAGCTTTTGAACTCCAATATTTCTTCGCTCGCTGAAAACGGCATTCTCCGCAACTTTGGAATGCATTTCTACGATTCGAGCATTGAGGGATTTGTGCCACAAACCTATGAGCCTCAGCCGTTCGGTTGGTATGGAATTCCGGTTCCCGAAGGCAGGAGGATAGACGACATCTTTAAGAAAGTTGATATACCTGATGCTAAAGACAAAATCCAAGAAATGGAATTTGTTAAAAAGCTCGTTGAAATTGCCGTTGCTGCAAATACGACCGTTCAGGGTGGAACCGAGAAAAATAAAGTTACCTTAGGTGAAGTCGAGTTGGCATTATCAGCAGCTAAAGAACGCATTACTTCTATCGCTAAGTTTTACAATATAGCGATGAGAGAAAAGGGGATACTGTTTTCAAAGCTTTTAAACGCTAATTGGGACAAACTCGAAGCAGTCAAGCTTTATAAGAAATCCGCTAAAGGAAATTACTTCTCAAAGAACGCCACTGGTCAGGACTGGAAATCGAAAGAAGGTTATACCTGCCGTGTCGTTTCCTCTAGTGAGCGCGAGAAGAAAAGTCTTGAAACAATGCAAAAACTTAACGCAGTTAAAGCTTATTTCCCTGATAATCCGGTAGTTGATAAAGAATTTAAACAAAAAATGCTGGAATTTGCTGATATAAACCCT
Organism: Pyrinomonadaceae bacterium; assembly: GCA_036388995.1. Taxonomy (GTDB): domain Bacteria; phylum Acidobacteriota; class Blastocatellia; order Pyrinomonadales; family Pyrinomonadaceae; genus JALZCH01. The sequence continues at coordinate 79,266 of DASVQU010000072.1, forward strand.
GATGCGATCCAAGCAGCAATGGAATTTGAAGAACAGAAGATGCAACAGCCAATGATGCCGGGTATGGAAGGTATGCCACCAGAAGCCGCACCAATACCGCAAGACCCAATGCAATTAATGCCACAATCAAATGCTCTCCCACTTGCTTGATAAATTTAACCTCAAATACGAAGACTTAAACCCCCTCGAAAAAGAAACGCTGAGTCAGTGGTATCAATCGCTAGAAAAAACAGAACTCACCGTACCGAGAATCAAGGATTATCTTGAAAGCCTGATTAAATCCGTTGAATCTGAACTTGCCGCTTACGATCTACCAAAGAATCAGGATTTATTTCTAAAAGCTCGCCTGAAAAACTACCTGATGCTCCATGATTTTCTTTCCGCACCGGATAAAGCCCGTAAATATATCGAAGAATCATTAAACAATATTAAAAATAAGCCCTAGTAGTTATGGCGTTTATTAAATAAAGAAAGGATAAATTATGAATAAAGAAGCACAAGACCGTTTTAATGAGCTATTAAAAATGGATCCAAATGCACTCACCGGCGCAGACATCGAGTTTTTGAAAGCTCGCCGAGATTATCTCACCGAAGAACAAAAAGCAGTTTTGGATAAATTGCCTGAGCAATTAGAGGAAACTAACGAAACCCGCAATGAAGACGGTGAAACTGAGGTAAACACCGTAGATAGCGCAGCAGAAGTAACAGGCGCTTACACCGCTGATGAAGAAGATGCAGAGCCAAAAAAGACCAGTAAGAAATCTAAATAATTTTATGGAAAACGAAGAATTGAAAGATGGAATCTCGGTCAATAATGATTATCCCGACCAAAGCACCAAACACGGTGAACTGGAACCGGAATTAGACCCGATTCAGCCTACCGTTTCGGATAAGGTAGCGCCGGATGTCAGCAAAGATGACATTCGCTCCGGTGCAATCAGCAATGATTTGCCGCTCGTACAGCCGGGCGAAGTCCCTCATTTATACCAGCAATATGAACCGAGCGAACCAGCCGAAGACAAGGAATTGTCTATGCCACTGGAAGCATTCGGAGAAAACGGCGAAATCGTTGAAGAATATGCGCCGAAGTTGCCCAGCAATGCGGCTAAAACTGTGATTGAGCCAGTAAACCCCGAAAACCCATTACAACCAAACGGAAATGAATAATAGGGGAGATCAAAACTACCAGTGTTGAAATAGGTATTTAAAGAACTTGCTCATTTCATAAACAGAAAAGAGCAGGAAACCATATTTGTAAAGTCGCTCATGTAAAACAGTTGACCAATCAGATTTGTTGTTTTCTATAGCTATGTTTTCAGATTTATTGTTCTCCATAAAAACCCCCAAAAAAAAGAGGAGAAACTAAAATCTTTTGAAATTTCAGTTTCTCCTCCGTTTGTAGGTTTTCCCCTACAGTTTATTAGATGGTTACTCCATAAAAGACGTTGGTTTTATTTCAATAAATATTTTCCCAATTAATCTGCCAAACTCCGCTAATAACGGAACGGCACAAACAAAATGCCAGAACCAATCCAAACCAACGATGAGTTGACGGATAAGATAACCGCTGCTCTAGAAGCGGAACCGGATATTGAGACTCCGGCAGAACCAGTAGAACAAACTCAGGTAGAGACCACTACAGAAAACCTAAGTGAAGTCGTAGAGCCACCTGCTGAACCAGCAGCCCCTACCGAGCAGACTTCACCCGAAACTACCCCACCCGCTCCAGTTGATTACAAGGAAAAATTCGTTGAATCTTCAAAAGAATCAATCCTGAATCATGAACGGGCGAAAGTAGCGAATGCTCAGATTGAAAAACTAACTAAAATAGACACTCCGACCGATGACGCAATGCGTCAGTTATACGGTGAATGGGACGATCTGAATGACGTGACCAAAAAAGCACTGATTAAACAGGAAGCCCAAGAAATGCGACAGCGCAAAATCGAAGCGCAGCAAGAAGAAATTCTGAATAGGATAAAGCTTGATGAGGAAATTGGTTCCGTTATCGAATCTAATCCGAAGCTTTCCGGCAAGGAAACAGAATTTAGGCGATTTGCAGCTAATCCGAAAAATAAGGGGATTAGCGCCGAAGTTCTGGCTAAAGCATTTCTATTCGACGTATCGGAAGACACTCCGGCTCCACAGCCGAATGTCCAAAAAACCGAAGTCTTGCCGCAAGGAAACGGCGGACCGAGGGAGCCGCTCAAGCCAAAGAAGATTTCTTTAACCGATGCCGCGCAAATCCGCAAGACTGACTACCCGCGTTATTTAGAACTCGTGAAATCAGGAATGATTGACGACGAAGATATAGATTAGGAGTGTTCCCAAAGGAACGATAAAATGTCCGCATACGGAACTAAACTCGCCGAAGGGTTTTCCGCTAAGATGCTCAAGCATCTTTATACGAATGCCCCAATTGACGAAATCGTTAACCGCGATTACGAAGGCGAAATTAATGCGGTAGGTTCTAAATTGAATATTTTGAGCCTAGCCCGCATTACTGAAAAGACCTATAACGGGTCGAACCTCACTCCAGACGATTTGAGTGAAATCAACGCCCAGTTAGTGATTGACCAATACAAGTCATTCTACTGGCGTGAAAAGACCATTGATAAATGGAAGTCATACATTAAGAATCCAAAAGGCACTGTTCTCCAACAGACTGCTAACGAGCGTAAGAAGAACATCATGACTTATTTGCTCGGATTCTGGGCTGATGCCGCAGCAGGGCAATGGTACGGGACCGATTACACCACTGGAACAGTGGCTGTAACCACTGGAACTGGTGCAGTTGTTGGTACTGGAACAACCTTTACGTCAGCTATGGTCGGTAAACCATTCAAAGCTACCGGACATACTGCTTGGTATCGCGTTGCTACCTTTACTGATGCAACTCACATCACGATTGAAGATGATAGCGATGACAATGCATCTTCTTACAGCGGTGGTGCAATTTCTGCTGGTGCTTCTTATACAATCCAAGCTAATACTGCTAAAACCATTGACAACAGCACTACGAAATTCCTGACGATGCTGGATTTCTTCAAGCAAACGCTTGATGACGCAGAAGTACCTAGTGAAGACCGTTTCGTATTTATCCCTCCAGTTGGAGCAACTTCACTAAGAAACGATCCGGGTATTAAGTTAAATGTCCCAGAAGTTTATCAGGAATTGGTTAAGAAGGGATTGGTAACTGTTATTGATAATTTCCAAATATTTGAACAGCCATCCAATCGGTTTGCTGGTGACAATACCAATGGATTCCATATCGTTGCAGGTCATAAATCATGGCTTACCTTGGCTGATAAAGCATTGGAAGTTGGCATGGAAGAAGACCTAATCGGTAATTTTGGTTCAGCTTATAAGGATTTGTTCGTGTATGGCGGTAAAGTAGCCGATGAACGCCGAAAGTACGCTGTCCATGGTTTCGTTAAATTCCAACAATAGTCTTGACGACTATATATAGTTTTCTGCTGCTAAGCCTCAATGCCTTGGGGCTTAGTAATTAGAAAATTAATCCAAATATCAATGGCAGCAACATTTGAATGGAATGAGGACAACGGCGCGGCAACTGGCTCTCCGTCAAAAGGAACGACCAGAAACACCGCTGTTACTCAAATGAATTGGAAGAACACCGATGACGTATCCACGGCGTATAGTTCTTCCCCAATCACGGCTGGTAACAACAGTTACCACAAATATCAATTCGGTAAATTTACCGGAACGTTCAATCAGATTTTGAACGGTAAATGGTCGCCTCACACGGCAGGAACTTTAGGAACAGGTCTTACTTTAGTCGGTAAGGTTTCTTCGACGTATGCAGCCCCGGCTACGTCAGCTTTGGGCAGCTCGACCGATTACACCTCGATTGTCGCAATCGGCTCAGGCGCTACAGTGAATTTCGCTACATCGGGACCTGAAAATGCTTCGCCAACCGCTACTTTAAGCGCGGCAGGTTTCACGCAGTATCTGATTACCCAGCTTCAAACCTCTGGATCGGCAGCAGCAGGTGATACCGCAACTGTTACCGGAACGCTTCAGTACGACGAAAACTAATCATTAATCGTTAAAACAATGCCAAAACGCAAAAATATACCCGCTTTAACCTGTAACTGCGAGGATGGCGGGAAACACGAAAAAACCGAGCAGGAAAACGGTGACATTTTAATCGAATGCACCGAATGTCAGAGATTCATTAAATATCCAAAAGCATAATGAAATATTTATTCACGGCTCAATTCAATGACGGTGAAGAATACAGGCAAACAACGGAAGATAAATCACTCACCACCGAGGGGAAATCAGCCTTTTACGACATAAAAGACAGAGATATTAAGACCTTCAAATTAGAAGGCGATGGACATACTTATTTAGTTGATTTAACGGACGGACATTTTGAAATAGATGGAGTGCCGTTCGGAGCTGGAAAACCAGTTTTAGCAGATGAACCACTCAGACTCATTTATTTCCGCAGGAATTATATCCATCACGCTGGAACCGAGATTCTAGGACACGATATTGACTATTTTATGGGCTGGCAAACAACAGTAAACGATAAAAATTACCAACAAATCATTCAAATTGCATAACTTTCTCAGTCAATACAATGGCTGTTTATCAATACAATGACAGTCTTTTTATACAACTTGTTCTTTGAAAATGAGGGAGGGTTATGGCTTTAGAATATGTCGGAGGAGCTTATGCCATAGGAGCTAGTCCTAACTTCAATGTTAGCTTAACTGCTCTTACCGGAGGAACAGGGACAGCCGCAGTAGCAGGTGATTTAGTCATCGTTGCCACGGCTTTCACCGAGAATTCTAATGGAAATCCAGGAGTGGCTACCTCTGGATACACGGAAGTAGCAGATTTGTATTCAAATCACACCTATGATTCTAACTTCTCGGTGAACTATAAAATCATGGGAGGAACACCAGATACGTCAGTGACTTGTCTGGGAAGTGGTTCTATTACAGGCGCAGCAGTTGGTCTTGTCCACGTATGGCGCAATGTAGACCAAACAACTCCGATGGATGTTACTCCGACAACAGCGACTGGAACAGGAAGCTCTATTCCTGATCCCCCATCCATTACTCCGGTTACATCTGGAGCGGTTGTCGTAATCGCAGGAACAGGAACGGGAACCGCTATTGATAACACGGTTACGGCTCCGACAGGTTATTCCAACCAAATCAATAGAAGTGCTGATGAAGGAAATTCCATCATTGCAGCGATGGCTTCTAAAGCGTGGAGTGGGGCAGGAGCTGAAGACCCTGGGTTATGGTCAGGATGGACAACCTTGTCTGGTTCTTCTTGGTGTGCTGTTACTCTCGCATTAAGACCATCAGGCGGTTCTAATGTAACTACAACTCAAACACAAACTGGTGTCAGTCGTATTCAGAAAACCGTAGCGCAAACCCAGACCGGAAAAGCTGCTATCAGAAATACGACTACCAGAACTCAAACTGGTGTCTCAAGAATCAGAAAAACCGTCACGCAGACACAAAATGGTGTTGCTAGAATCACTGCTGTCGTCCAGAGAACCCAGACTGGTATCTCAAGCGTTCGGAATACCGCGACCAAAACTCAGACTGGGAAATCAGCAATTCGGAAAACAACGACTCAGACGCAGACCGGAACGGCACGAGTAAGTACGACCAGCACTCAGACTCAAACTGGTAAATCGAGAGTAATAGTAACAGTTCAGAGAAATCAGAGCGGTGTTTCCAATATTCGCAATACCACGCTGAAAACTCAATCGGGTGTTGCCCGGATAACTGCTACTACGACCAAGACACAAACCGGATTATCTCGTATTCAGAAATCAGCTACCCAGACTCAGACAGGTAAAGCCAGAATTACGGTCGTAGTTCAGCAAAATCAGGCAGGAAAAGCCAGAGTTACCGCCACTATTCAAAAAACTCAAACGGGTGTCGCGCGGCTTCAAGTTACTGTACAGCGAACGCAAACAGGTGTTGCAAACATTGTTATCCCTTCCCCTCCGGCAGATCCTACAAATACTTTCGGTTATGGAAGTTTCGGTTATGGACAAGTAGCATTTGGCGGGGCGGTAGCTGATACTTCAATTGTTTCGACCCAAACCCAGACAGGTATTACCAGAATTCAGAAAACGGTCACTCAATCCCAGACTGGAAAAGCCAACATTGCGATTAGAACGACGCAGACGATTACCGGCGTTTCGAGAATTACGGCTGTTACAACCCAGACTCAGACTGGAAAAGCGAGAGTTACAGTTCAAGTAGCTCAAACAATCACTGGTATCGCCAAAATCAGCGCACAAGCCGTTAGAACCATTACCGGAAAAGCGCGAATCACTCCCCATCTCAATTATTCAAATAAATACAACACCCAAAACAGCGATTACGACGACAAATACACGACTCGCAATAGCTCATACTCCAATAAATACAGCAATCGTGGCAGCAGTTATTCAGACAAATACACCAGTCGCGGAAACTCTTACTCAGACAAATTAACGCCTCAAAATACCCCTTACGAAGATAAATATTAATCAATCTCTATGGCACTCGATAATGCTAAAAATTTCGCTAAAGTCACCGTTTCGACCGGATATAATGCCGCTGCTACTTCAATCGCACTCGCATCAGGACACGGCGCAAAACTCCCGACAGCTCCATTTAACGTGGTTTGGTGGAACGCTTCTGATTACGGCGACCCATCCGACGATCCAAACGTAGAGATTGTGCGGGTAACGAATATTTCTACTGACACATTGACCGTTACTCGCGCTCAGGAAGGCACTTCAGCTTCAACGAAAAATACGGCTGGTAAAACCTACAAGATGATTGCCGGATTGACCGCAAAAGTAATTAATACCGACCTTGCCGGACTTGGCGGAATGACTCTCAAATCATATTCAACGGCAAACGCATCATCCATTAGTGTTACAGGTTTGGATTTAGAAGCCGATCTTGATTACTACATCATTCTGGAAGCTTCGGGAGCTTCGGCTGATGCTATTCGCATTCGCTTCAATAACGATTCGGGCGGTAACTATAACACTCGCTTTTTGCGCGATGCTTCAACCGGAACAAGTGCTACTGCAACTTCGGGACTCGCAGGTATAGACCAGACGAAAAAGATACACATGATTGAGGGGCATATTATGAAAAGAGCAAGCCAAAACACTTTCTGGCAGATGACAGCGATTGGAAATGATGCCGTTACAGGTGCGGACTTACCAAGTAATTGCAAAACTGCCGGTAACTACAACTCCACAACGAACGTCACCCGAATTGATTTCTTGAGCGAATCGGGAAATACGTTTAACTGGAAACTCTGGATACTAAAACCAGCTACCTCATAATTCATTAATGTCGCTTTAATGTCTGACATCCTCTCACAAACTGAAAAACTCGAACATTTCCCGCTCGATCATTATTTTTCCGAAAATATGCAGCGTGGTCAGTTTAGTTTAGCCTCGCTTCTCTCAAACAGCTCTCTTGCGGACGATTCTTCACTTTCCGGGCTGAATATCGTGAAAGCTTTTTCAGACGCACCAATAGCCAATGGAATTACTTTGGCTGAGTCTTATGAAGGCGTCATGGGTCAGGATAGTAATGGGTATATTTATTCGCGCCGAACAGAATTGGACACTTGGGTGCTCGCCTATAAGCCAGTTCCTATTACCGGATATAGCGCTGGTTGTTCGGGAATGATTTTAGGAAATAACGGAAAGCTTTATTACGTCAACCACGCAACTACCGGAAACCCTGCGTATTTGGCTCAAGCTGAGACCTATAAAAACAACATCACCGCAGGAACAATCACCGTCACTAATGGCTCAGCTACTATCTCAGGCTCAGGCACTTCATTTGAATCCGGCGATGCCGGTAAATACATCGTTATTAACGGCACTTGGTACAAAATTACAAACTATATCAGCGCAACCACTATCTCGATTGATACGCTCTGGGCAGGAGCCACTCAGTCAGGCGTTAATTATTCGCTGTATCGCTATTGGGATGATAAATACAAGTCATTCGGAAGTAGTACCACCGCAGAATGGACACCGCCATTTAACTATGAAGGTGATGTTTTGATTCCATTCGGTTATAACCTTTGTCGCCTTAATAGCGATGGAAGCTTTAACGATGCGGCAAATCCTGCGTTTGACGTTCCTGTTTCGCTTGAAATTCGTTGCGGAGCGCAAAGCGGCAGGAATATCTTACTTGGGGTAAATATGGTTCGCGGTTCAAGGGGCTATTTGATTTTATGGGATAACTTCTCGACTCGCTCCGTAGCTCCGTGGATACCGACCAAATCCAAAGTTCAGGCAATGAAACCATATGGCTCAGGTTGGATTGTCGTTACCCAAAGAGAGCTTCTTTATACCGATGGTTATTCAATCCATACCATTTCAGAAGGCATTGACACAAGACTTGGAGAAACTTCATTCAGCGTTACCCCTTACGGCTTAGAAATCGTCGGAGACCGGGTAATCATAGCCAATCAGATCGGCGGTTACACGAGAAAACGAAGCGGTTTCTATATCTTTTCGGTAATCACTGGTGCATTCCAGTATCTTGCACCTCTCGGAACTCATACTTACAACGCAACGCCCCACGCCCTTTTCCTTGACCAAGCACAAAGATTAAACGCCTCACTGACAACCGTTCTGCCAGTTAAAAAGCATTTAACCGTCATTAAGGAATCAGCGCCAGCAAGAGCTTATGTCATCACTAATCCATTGGCTGCTAATGGCGATAAAAAACACGCTACGGGCGTAAAACTCGACATGGCGATGCTTGAAGGCGGAGAAACTGTAACGGCAGACATTACGGTAAAAATCGCCTCTCTAAATCGAAGATTATGGGGAATACAGAAAGCCAAAGTTGCAGGCAGCAGCACAAGCCAGATTACGGTTAATGGCACGCTATTAGGAGATGTTCGCACAGGTGATGAAATCACGGTAATGGAAGGCGTAAATGCTGGTTTAATGCGTCATATCGCTTCTATTTCCGGTCAAGGAACGGCAACCGAGGTTTGGACGCTTGATGAAGCTCTAACGAGCAATATTGAGCAGGATGCCTATATCAGTATTACTCCATTCAGAAAAGTCGCCAAAAAGACCGTAACTGCTGCGACCGAGCTTCGAGATATGTACTTTGATTCGAGGAATAAATACAAAGGGAAACGATTTCTGGTTAAAGCAGTCATTTCTAATGCAAATGTTCCGATTGAAATATTAAGCGCTGCGCTGATAGCGCAAGATCAAGGAGTAAACACATGACACAAGATGAACAGCAATTTACTTTAGAGAGCTTGATTCCGTTAATCTTGCAGATGCAGCAGCCAAAACAGCACCTAACCGCAACACCTGATTTTGTTCCCCGTAATTTCTTTGAACAAATCCAATTCGTCGAAAACGGCGGCATCAAGAGGGTTTATTTCTATGTTAACGGAACGTGGAAATACTCATCATTAACCTGAAACTTATGACTTACGACGAGGCAAAACAACAATTATGCGACCAGAAGCTTAACGGCACATATTCCGATATAGCCAATAACGATCTTTTTACCGATACGAATTTAGGCGATTGGATTAAATCGGGAGTTCGCAAAGCATGGGATTACAAACCCTGGGATTTTACCGAAGGCTCTAAAACCACGACCACTATTGACACTGAATACTACGATTATCCCGTAGATTTTCAGTCAGGCTCAATTCACCTGCTCAAAATAAACGGCAAGGAATACAAGAAAATCGCTTTTCAGGATTATTTAAAGTTCCAAGAGGATTATCCGAGCGCGACAAACCGATTTTACAGCGAACAGAAGCGGTTTTACTTTGTAAACCGGAATGCTTATAGCGTAGGAGAAACGCTCGATATTTACGGCAAATTAATGCCTCCGATTCTTTCAAATGCCTCGGATTTATTGCCGTTTTCGCCTGATTCAGACAATTACGAGCATTCAGGAAATGAAGCAATTGTGCTGCTTGCCTATAGCGAAGCTCTATCAAGCGAGAAGTACAAAAATCAGGCTCAAGCCGAAATTGAGAGGGGCAAAGCATATCAAATGCTAGACTTAATATGGGAGCCTATGGAAGCAGCCCGCTCACTTCTCCAATCCAAGAACCGACCGTTTATGAATGTTCCCAATTTCTTCGGTAATAGTGCCGCTCAATCTATCGGCAATTTTGATTATTTAAATTAACTCACTCATGGCAGTCAAATTATTCGGCGATCCATATAGCTTGCAAGGCGGTAGCGGCAATTTGCAGGGAGGCAATGCCAATCTGCAAGGAGGATATAATCCCCAGCAAGTTTATGGACCAGTCGCGCCGGTTCAAAGACCAGCACCACAACCAGCCCCTCAAAGAACTGTTGCGCCAAGACCGGCAGCTACTCCCGTTTTCACAGCTCCTGCGCCTCAGCCAGTCGCTCCGGTCGTTCAACCAGTGCAAATCAGTTCGATGTACTCGCCTTATGTTCAAACCCGCGCCTCAAAGGTGAATCCGGGCGTTTTAGAGTATTTCAATCCTTCTAATGGAATGGGATTTTCTAATCCGAATGACGTTTTCAACTACATCAGGACGATGACCGGACAATCCATTACTGATTTAAAACAGCTTGAAGGCGGAGGTTTTAATGCAGCAGCTCCAGTGGGAACAGGAGCGATGCAGGGCAATGCCATTATTGAGAAAGCGGCGCTTGATCCTTACCAGAATTTAGCCGAACAAGCAGGACTTGCCGGAATCGGTTACGACGATTATTTAAAGATTGTGCAAGGTCAAACCGGAATGTCTTTTGCCGAGAAAGAGGCAATCAAACAACAGCTCGGAATCACTGATTTAGAGACTCAAATTTTCAAACCAGCACTATCTACTGAAAAACTCTATGCGAATGCGTATAAAAGTGCCGGACTCGCTGATTTAAAGAAAAAGATTGATGACAAGTTAGCGGAAATCGGTACTGTTCGGAATGAATTTATTGATAAAGTCGGCGGTGTTAATGAAAATCCTTGGCTTTCGGAAGCTACCCGCAGCGGAAAAGCGAAAACTTTAAATGACATGATGGAAGCTCGAATCGGCAATATGAATTATGAAGTTGATTCGCTCAAAGATTTATATAACGCCGGAGTAAATGAGGTTAATAATCTCGTAACTCGTCAAACCACTGATTTTACTGCCAACCAACAGCTTAATTCCTATAAACTTCAATATCTACAAGGCAAAGCCGAGGAACAGATTGGAGCAAAGCAAAGTGAAAAGTTATCTGAAGCTTATTCGTATCTTCCAGCCTATCTTCAAGCCAAAGCTAAAGCGCAAAAGCCTGATGTTATCGGCACTGAATCAACTGGGTACTATCGCTGGAACCAGCAGACCGGAACGTTTGAACAGATAGTAGCACCAGCCGATAAATCTCTTGATAACGCTTATAAATTGGCGCAAATCCAAAAACTGCAACAAGAAATTGCAAACGGTGGAATGGATGATTTGGATCGTCAATATAAACAAGCACAGTTACAGAAATTACAACAGGAAATCGCTAATCCGAATGCTGGAAAACCGCCAACTGAAGGACAATCGCAAGCAGCTACATATGCAGCTCGAATCAATCAGGCAAATCCTATAATTGATAATCTTTCAAAATCAATCGCAAATTATAATATCGTTGGTTTTGAAGCGCAGCGTAAATTGCCTAATAACTTAAAATCAGGAGAGATTCAATCATTTGAACAGGCAGCCCGGAACTTCATTAACGCAGTTTTGAGACGTGAATCGGGAGCCGCTATTGCCTCTTCTGAATTTGATAATGCATTCCAACAGTATCTTCCTTATCCGGGCGATAAACCTGAAACTTTAGCGCAGAAGAAAGTAAATCGAGACATTGTATTACAAGGTTTGATTAATTCATCCGGTCAAGCATATGGAAGCTCAGGAAGTTCAGGTGGCGGAAACCCCGCTGACCCGCTCGGTATCAGAGGTTTTAACTCGGCTGGAAATGCCTCAGGTTCCACTCCGTATCTAAAAACACTCGGAGCAGTTACCGGACCGAACGGAAGTCCTGTATGGTCATACGGTCTCGATGTTGATTTGAAAGTCGGTGATCCGGTTAAAAGCCCAGTATCAGGAACAGTCATAGCAGCTAAGCCAAACGGCGGATTCGGCAATCAAGTCAAGATTAAAACTTCAGATGGAAAAGAAATCTGGCTCTCTCACCTCGATAGCGGAACCGTCAAAGTCGGTCAGGTCGTTAACCCAGGTCAAATCATCGGCTACGGGGGTAAAACCGGCACTGTAATAGCTTCAGGTGGCGGAGACGGCTCACATCTTGATATTACGATTAAAGATTCAAATGGCAGGCTTTATACAGCCCCGCAAGTCAAGTCTTACCTAGATAAAATTTACGTCTAATATATGGCACTCACAGTCACAAATCGCCCGCAGGAAAACTTTACTTTTAATCCGAAAGTGGTCACTAATCCGGTTCAGCCCCAACTTGCACCAAAAGTAGTTAGCAAGCCTATTCAACCTGCTCTTGCGCCAAAAGTCGTTACTCAGCCACCGCAACCGGCTTTTAACCCGCAAGTGCAAAGCCAGCCTGCACAGTTACCGCAAATTAATGTTGATAACTCCCCTCGATTCATTCCGTTAGGGGATGCGGTGAAACTGAAATTCCCCGGTGCATATGATGATATGGACAGCGGACAACTCGGTAAGACGGTAGCAATGCAATATCCGGGCATTTATGATGATTTGGTTTTGCCAGCTTACGAGCCAGCGCCTGATAAAAGCGAGAAAATTGGATTAGGGCAATCAATCGTAAGAGGAATTGCTAATCCATTTTTGCGAGTAGGAGTAACCGGATACGGCGTTGCAAAAGGCTCAATTGACGCGCTTCAAGCTCTCGGTAACAAAATTACCGGAGATGAAGAAAACTACCAGAGAAACATTCAGGAAGGAATGCAGGCGTTATCGCCTGAAGCTCGTGATTTCGGGTATTTCGGGAAAGTAAAACCAGTAACAGCACCCGGACTTGATGCCGCAGGCGTCGGCGTTGAACTTGCTTCTAATATCGTCGGCGGAGCCAGTGCAGTCGGAGTAGCTAAAAATTTTGGTCTCGGAGCATTTAAGGAAGCTGCAAAAGTCGGCGCTAAAGAAGGTTTGAGGGCAGGTGCACTCGCTGGTTTCGGAACCGGAATACAACAGGAAGATAAAACAATAGGTTCAGTGATTAAAGATACTGCTATCGGAGCAGGAGGAGGGCTTGCACTCGGATTTGCGGCAGGACCTTTGCCAGCGGCAATTGCAGGAACTGTTCGAGGAACAAAGAACTTCATTAGCCCATCCGTTGAAGCGGCTCTTACTAAAGCCATCAAGCCGGGGAAAACCAACACGGTTTGGAATAAAGCTCTTAATACCGCTTTGCCATATCTTGCAGATACGACCAAGAAACTCGGTATTAAAGTTGAAAACCTCGATGATCTTAATACTGTCGTAAAAGCGACAAAAGTACGCATCTGGGAAACGATTGATGACGCTTTGGGAAGAAACGGAAAACTCGAATTTGACGGTAATTACATTGCCGATGAAATGCTGAAATCAATCACCAAAAGAACCGAACTGCAAAACCCTACGTTGGCTGAAAAAATCAGGTTCCAAGCTAATACATACCGCCGAAAAATTAATGTTCGGGAAGCAGAAGAATTCTTGGAACAGGCAAACGCGGAGTTACAAGGCTTTTACGCACAATCTGGTTTCAAACAAAGAGCTACTGCCCAAAACCCTCAAATTGGTCATGTTGTTAATGAAGCCGAAGCGATTAGAAAATCATTGGACGATATTATTTCAACTACTGATGGCACTCCGTTCGCTTACTACAAGAAACTCTACGGCTATTTGATAAATCTTGAGAAAGAAGTAACTGGCAGGGTAAATGTCGCAGCTCGCCAAAATCCAGATAGTCTTGCAGAACAGCTTAGTTTTGCGGCAGGAGCCGGAAATATCATTGAAAGCGCAGCAAATATGCAGTTTGGAACGGCTCTTAAAGGCACAGCGCAGATACTTGGCGGTCGTTATCTGAAGAACAAAAACACCTCTGACAAGTTAATCAAAGATGCGTTCAAGAAGTTATTAAAAAAACCGATACTCAAAGATGTACCGTTTATGAGAAGCACTGGATTAGGGAAAACCGTTCAGCCGATCAGAAAGAAAGAACCATTAGCTTTACCGGCTCCGAAAACTGGCTCTCCAAAACAATCAATCAACATTCCGATTAATCAGCCTTCACAGATTGTTCCAGTAGATAAGCCATTTAAAGGTTTCGGGGCTTTATCCCGTTAGTATTGGCTCTCAGAGAGAGTGATTCCAATGAGAGTACCGAACAATAAGCCGATAATCCCACCGATAATAAGTCCTAATAACATACCTGAAGCTTATACCCATTAATAAATTCGTCAATTGAACGAACATTCACCATTAACTGCATATACATGGCAGAAGAAAACAATAATATTTCACAAGACAAAAAAATAGATAGGCTTCAGTTTCAGATGGAGAGCGTTTTGGTAGCTGTCGAAAAGATGGATGCCCGCCTCGAAGCAATGCAACGAGGATATGTAACTAGAGAAGAACTTCAAGAATTCAAGAAATTCGTTGGTACTTTAGCTACTCAAAAAGATTTAAACGATGCTAAAGAAGATATAGCAGACCTCAAAGCTTGGAATACTTGGCTTATCAGGACAATTGGAGGATTAATTATCGCTGGTATCCTCGGCGGGTCATACTTAATTAAATAATTAAATGAAAGGAGAATAGTGAATGAAATCATCAATCACGGCGTTCTGCCGAAGCATTTAGAACAAAGACCAACAGATTATAAAGCAGGAGCTTTTACCTTTGTTTCTTATGAAGTGCGGAATCCGTCAGGAGATTGGCGACCATATTTGGTGAAAAAGGAGTACCAGAAAGCCAGAGAAGATTCGATGTCTTGCGTGTCATTCTCGGCTTGCAGTTCGATTGAAATCCAAGAGAAATTTATCACCGGAAAAGAACCTAATTACTCAGATCGATGGATTGCCAAAATGAGCGATACCCAACCAGATGGTAACTGGCTTTATAAAGTCGCAGATGTGGTCAGAAACTACGGAATGGTAGATGAAGCAGATTACCCAGCACCGCCAAATTACACCTTCAAACAATACCACGCCCCGATTCCCGAACATTTGAAATCTCAGCTTATTGCTAAGGGTAAGAAATGGCTCGAAAAATGGGATGTAAAGACCGAATTTCTTGCCGCAAACAAGCCGGAAATGATGAAGCACATCAAACATGCACCGCTTCAGATCGTCATTCCCGGACACGCCATCGTTAATTTCTTATGTGAGCAGGACATTGTTAATTACTTCGATACCTACTCGCCGTTTGAGAAGAAAACGCCTTACTCAAACATTCAATCAGCTTATAAATATGTATTAACCCCAAAAAATATGGAAGAGCCAAAGAAAGTCATCATTGATGACCACGGCAAGATTTACGTTGTTGTATTGCAAGGATTCGCAGTTGGCGGAGGAGCTGCTAAATCAGAAGCGGCACTTGCTCAATTAAAAGAAGCTTTTGAAGTGCCAGCCGACGCTCCAACCTTCAATATGCCTTAGTTATCCCCAGAGACACTCCTAAACGGGTGTATAATGAAGGTGAAATGAATTAGCAGCCTTAAATCGTTGCGGAGGGTAGTTTAAGGGATGACTACAACACTGTCGGCTGATTATAAGGTTTCATATAAAACCTCAATTCGCTATTCAAACCATCAAGGTAATTCTTTGGCTAGTCCTGATCTTGATTGGTTTATATCCCGTAATTGCTGCTGCAAATTACAAAGATGAGCCTCAATTAATCATCAATTATGCTCAGTTCCATAAAGCACCTGTTCCATCGCCTACTCCGACTCCTACCCCGACGCAAAAACCAGTTATCAAACAGGCAAAAAATAAACCGATTGGAACGCCTAATAAATCCGCAGATCGTGGACGGAATTACGGTCAAGGAGAAGTACAAGACCTCATCCGAAAATACAGTCAGCAGTACAGCATCTCACCTGAAACTCCATTATGTATCGCCAAAAAAGAAAGCGGTTTCAATTCATCGAGCAGAAATCCAAAATCTACCGCTAGCGGAGTCTTTCAGTACATCGCAGGAACATGGAAAGCGACCGATGAAGGCAAAGCAGGGCTAAGCGTATTTAATGCCGATGCCAATATTAAAGCTGCGATCAAGTATATGAGTAGCAGGAAAAACGCAAAACCGTGGACTGTTCACACAAAATGTCCGCCAGTGACCCCAATAAAGTAATCAACCGTGTCTGGGCAGCAGTCGTTCATCCGAACGGTGAACCGTTAGACATGGCAATAATCCAGTATCCTTACCGGATTGAAATATCAATTTTAAGAATTAACCAAATAAACAATGAACGATTTAATAGCTCGTTTGACGAGCCGTAAGTTTTTACTCGCCATCTTTGGCGTAGTGACCGTATTTTTCAGCGATACATTTAATATCACTCCCGACCAACAAGATGCCATCGTAACCTTCATTATTACCTTTACCGCAGCCGAAGGCGTAGCCGATGCAGTTACCCGTTACACCAATATTCCCACCGTTGAGGAATCAGTAACAAAAAAGAAATAATGCGCTGTAGAAAATGCGGAAGAGAATGGCGTAGTTACCAGCTTCTGATTGAGTGCTGTAAACAGCCTAAACCGAAATACTGCTCACGTTGTAACAAAGCTCACCGCTCAGGTGAAGCTCATTCAATTTAACAATCCTTTATAGATTGCACCTCCCTAGTAATCGTGCCTTGAGGCGAAAGCCTTCAATTGACTTGGCGTGATTACTAGCTGGAGTGGATACGTCTCTGTCCCGATGCGTGTCCGCTCTAGCTCAATCGGAGACTAGAAACCGAGGGCTTTCATGCCCTTTTTTCTTTAGCACATTCCCAACTTAAAAGGAGAAAACAATGAATGGAAACGGCAGAAAGATTGTTTATTTAATCGTGGAGCAAGGCGGAGATAGAAAACCGCTTTGGAAATCCGCTGGTGTCGCATATCCGAATCGTGACGGTTCTTTAAACGTCAAATTGGATATTCACCCTGGTCTTACCTTCAATATTCGTGAACCGAAAAGTTTAGGGGAAGCCGCCGAGACTGAATCTGTGGACGAAGATGACCGTAATTTTCCCTGCGACGATTGCAAGGTAGTTACCAATAACGAAGAAGCTCACGCGCTTTCTGGAGGCGGAGCCGTCTGCAATACCTGTTTCCAAAAGAAATACAAGGATTGTCAGGCGTGCGATATGGCTTTCCCGAAAGTCGTTCCGGGCGTTCTTTGTCCCGAATGTTCGAGGTGATTATGAGCCATTCCAATCACTCAAGATTTTCAGATTTGAAACGACGCAGACGAAAGGAGAGGCGGAATGTCTCGAAGACCAACCGACAGACACCACATCATCCCCAGAGTCCGGTGCAGAGATTTAGGAATCAACCCGCATTTTGCAGGGAACGTGGTGAAAATCAAGACGACAAAGCATCGAGCTTGGCACACGCTATTCGGCTCGCAAACGCCTGAAGAAGCAATCGAAACGATTAGACGGGAATGGACTTTATCTGAAGAAGGACAAGCTGAGTTCAATCGTTTAACCCGCAACACAAGACTGCTACCGCAAAGGAGGCAGCGATGAAATACATAAATCTGTGCGGATTATGCGGACATTGGATTCCGCAAGGTTATGTCATTTACTGGCAACAGCATCGCTATCACCCGATTTGCGCCATTCAGGTAGCAATCACAGACACAGAAAGGAAGAATCAGATGAACTGCAAATACTGTGAGAATCATATTCTTGCGACAACGCAAGTGATGTGGAAAGGTTATCCATTCCATGAGGATTGCTTAGTCAAAGCGATTCAGGAAGCCAACCAGCCGCCAGCCGAGGAAATGAATCAAGCTGCTGAGTTGATGGACGATTTCGATCACGATACTTTTTACCCGGAAGGCGACGAAGATTTTGCCGATGATGAATTATCTCCAGCTTTTGAAATCCAAGAGCCGGAATACGCCAATGGCATTGCGGAAATTCCGAATAATCAGTCAACAGTTGTCGTTACGCCGGAAGTAATGATTCACCCGCCAGCAGGCAACGGTCAGATTGCAACAGTTCCGAATGTCGGAAATCTGATGCTCGGTACAAAAGGCTCTCGATTTATCAACCGAAGCGAATTGTTTAACCTCGAAACTCCCCCGGCTACATCAACGTGGCAACCTGTTGCACATTCCGATTTCGTTCGGAAATTGCTCGACGGACTTTGGGAGCGACGCTTGAGCGTTCTCGATGAAAAGTACGCAGTTTCAGCCGATGGCTTTAAGCTGTACGGCTTAATCACGCTGTACGACGAATACGCCGGAGTTAATTACGCTGTTGGACTTCGCAATTCTAACGACAAATCTACCCGCCTCTCTTTGGCAGTCGGTTATGTCGTTAAAGTCTGCACCAACGGAATGGTTCACGGCGAATACCAGCCCTTAACAGCGAAGCACACCGCCAAGTTCAATTTGGACGATTCGCTTTGCCTCGGCATTGACCGGATCAAACGTTCATTTCTTGGACTTTCAGGAGCGATTGACCGCAAACGCGAAATTTCGCTTACCGAAGGACGCGCCCAAGAACTGGTTTACAAGGCATTTATGCAATATAAATTGCCTGTCAGCCTGTTAAATACGGTTCACAAGGAGCTGTTCATTTCTCCGAGCTACGAAGAATTTAAACCATTAAATCTCTGGTCGCTCGAAAACAGCTTTACCACCGCTTTCAAAAAACTCCAGCCTACAAGTCAATTCGAGGCGACCGCCAAACTCGCCAAATTCATTGACACCACGCTTAATTAACCTGCCAATCTTCCCCTGCTCATAGTGAGCAAAAACCACCGAATTTATTTCAGTGGTTTCTTTTTTATTCCATCATATCAGCGATGTAATGGATCAATGCCGATAATGCTTTTTGGGAAACATGCGTGCCATTATCAGGAGAAACGCCATCTGCTAAAATACCTCTAGCGGCTTCCCTGACGAGTTTTTCTTGATGTCCTTCGTATTCTGGATGCCAGCCCGGAAAGAGCGTGTTTTTGTATTCGGCGAGTGGATCAGCTTCAAGGTTATTGGAAACCTCACGGAGAGCGGCGATATTATCTTTTAAACCATTCATAGCCTTTCAGTGTTTCCTTGGTAAAAGTCATACATTCTTCAACGGCTTCTTCCAGCGTATCAGCGTACCAAACTGCCAGATGCGGGTCTTGTTCGCCTTTGGTTGGAAGGGTGCTATCAAAGACATTGACCTCTACCTCGTCATCTCCGACTTCACAGTAAAAATCGAGCGATACCTGCGGATTATCGAATTCAAAGGTGTTGTCAGAGAGTTTCGTTATTTGATACCCGGCAACATCAATTATTTCCTTTTCCATTTTTCCTCCTTTTAATGGTATTTTAATGGTTCATAAGGGGGACTAGCAATAACGACATATCCCCAACTAATCACTGCCAGATGAGTAACTTAAACAGCCGAAACAACTTATTCCTCCCGTTTGCTCCCAATGATCCCGAAATGGAGGAGCCGGTTGTTATTCCTACGCCTCAAAAAAAACGAGCCAAGCGCAATCGTAATGATTTGCTTCAGCCGTTTTTGAAATGGGCAGGAGGCAAAAGACAATTATTATCTTATATTCGCGAGCAGGTTCCTAAAAAATATAATAAATATTTTGAACCGTTTATCGGCGGAGGCGCGGTATTGTTTGACTTACAGCCTGACCTAGCTCGGATTAGCGATATTAATGAAGAACTGATTAATTGCTACGAAGTAATCCGCGACACTCCAGACGAGCTTTTAGAACATATTGATACTCATCAAAACACCGAAGAATATTTTTACGAATTGCGCGGGAAAGATAGGGAACCGGATTTTAAAAATCTCTCTAAAGTTGAGCGAGCATCTCGAATTATTTTCCTCAACAAAACGTGTTTTAATGGATTGTTTCGGGTAAACAGTCGGGGACAATTTAATGTCCCTTACGGTAATTATAAAAATCCGGGCATTGCTGATAAATTTGTTATTAAAGCAATCAGTAATTACCTTAAAAACAATCAAATTGAAATCAAAAAAGAAGATTTCCATGCAGCGTGCGAGACTGCTACTAAAAACGACTTTATATATTTTGATCCGCCGTATGACCCCGTATCCGATACCGCTTCTTTTACCGGATACAGCCTTGATAAGTTCGACCGTGAAGAGCAAACCCGTTTGAAAGAATTGGTTGATGATTTGACCAACCGCGGAGTAAAAGTTCTGTTAAGCAATTCAGATACTCCATTTATTAGGGAGTTATACAAAGACGAGAGATATTACGTTATTGATGTCGTCTATGCCAACAGAAATATTAATTCCGTAGCGAGCGGACGGGGGAAGATTTCAGAGGTTTTAATACGCAATAAATATGAATTAGCCGTCACAAAAAAATAAATATGCCAACTAAAAACGATGTCGCGTGGGAAACTCTTTTTAGCCAACATAATATCCTTTCCGAAATAGAACAAAACGGGATTTATAACATCAGCTCTACGACCGTTAACACAGCGCGGGAAGCGCGGTTAATGGCTAAGTTTGATAAGCTCAGTGAACTTCCGAAGATTTTCCGAGATAATAATTTAACGATTCTTTCCATTTCGAGAGGCTCTTACGTTATCGGCAAGTTTAATAATTACTATAAAATTAAAACCGATGACGACGAACCTGACATTGTTGATAAAGATTTACCGCTCGGTATAGAAACAATCCAGCCCAATAATATTTACTCAGAATCGGCAGCGCTGCTGTGCGCTTTCAATGCCCGAATCATAGAAGATTTATTTGATGAACCAGTAGCCCCAACGATTGGCGGCAGAATGAAATCAGGGATTTTTAACTTCAAGATTCAGAGTGGTAGCGCATTGCCTGAAATTTCGGTAAAAAATGCTCAAATAGAAATAGACGGTGGATTTGAAGGTGATTCGAGAGTGTTGTTGTTTGAAGCCAAAAAATACGGTGTGACGAACTTTCTAATCAGGCAGTTGTATTATCCGTATCGCTGCTGGGTTCCGAGGACCAAAAAACCCATCGTTCCGATTTTTATGTCGTATTCAAACGACATATTTTCATTTTATATATTTAAATTTGAGGATGACGAGCTATACAATTCGCTTAAATTAATCGGGCGCAAAAGATACCGTATCGCACCGGAAGAAATCGGGATTGACGATATTGTACGGGTGCTTGAAGAAGCGGAAGCCAGCCCGATGTCTGGAGATGTTCCGTTCCCGCAAGCTGATTATTTCCCGCGCATTTTAGATTTAATTGAATTGATTAAGGGCGAAGGCAAACAAAAACAACCAAATTTAACAGCTCGATATAAATTTGCCACCCGTCAAACCCAATATTATACCTCTGCGGCTGAATGTTACGGACTCGTTAAACGAGAGTATATAAGGGGTGAAGGCGTTTTTTACGATCTAACAAACGACGGTATAAAAATTTTAGGATTAACCAGAAGACAACGAAATCTTGAAATTGCTAAGCGCGTTTTGCAGCAACCGATTTTCGCCAAGAGCCTACGATTGTATTTCGAGCAAGGTGAGCCTGTTAGCAAAGACCAAATTGCCGAAATTATGAAACGCGAAGGAGTAAAGGATGTTGATAGTTTTAAGACAATTAACCGACGCGCTCAAAGCGTAAAATCAGCGTTGAGATGGATAATGGAATTACAGCGAGCATAAGAAAACCGCCCAGTAATTGAGCGGTTTCTTAAAATTTTAATTGTTTTTACAAACAGAATTTAGTTTTCTTCTTCATTATCTCGCGCTTCATTAAGAATCTCGCCCTCTGGTGAAACGATCATAGTATCGTCTTTTACACCCTCTGCACTTTCTCTAGAAATATAATTTGAACCTTCTGGATATTGTGGGTCACTGGTTTCATTGATAGTAAATTTACTACCATCGTGTTCCTCTGCGACAAATTGATCGCGTTTAGTTACATCCTCTTGCGAATTATTCTCCTGAGCTGCTTCGCGTTGCGGATTACTAGTATTTTGGCTGTTACTCATTTTATCCACCTCCAGCGAATTTATACCTTAAATTTAAAGGCTTTACAATAATAAAGATTTCTTGCAATCAACTGGATTTTTACTTTACTAATAATTCAATTAAAAATCTTTTTGTTTCATCTGATTGATGGTCAAGGTTATCGTTTTTGAGGTTCCACTTGCTGATTAAATTCTCGTAATAGAACATAGGTGATTTGTCTTCAGTTGCAACTAATAACACATCAGCAAGCCGAATAGGGCGACCAAGGATTTGGCACTCTGAACGAAAATTATCAGGAAAAACCAACTTATCCTCTAAAACCCCAGAACCTATATCAATGTATTTTAATCGCCACCCATCGGGGTTATACGGGGTGTATGAGATAATCCTGCAATTTCTCAATAGTCGAATAAACTCACACCCAAACTTCAGCTCCATTATTTCAGGGTTAGCTTGTTGGATTACTCCGCGTAATTTTTCATAGTTTTCCATTGGCGTTTATTTAATTAAAACGGAGGCATATCATCATTCGCCATTTCATCAGCCATCTCTTGTATATCTTCTGCTACAGGCTCATTTTGGCTCGCAGGAGAGATATTTAACCTATCCGCTACTGATTTCAGCTTATCGTATCCCGGCGTGGCTGAGGGGGCATTTTGAGCGGCTGGCGCAGTTTCAGAAGTTGGCTCGTTATTGGCTTCAATCGGCTCTAGTTGAACTTTCGCTGGTAGAACTTCGGTAATATTGTTATATGACTTCTCACCCTTTTCTGTTTTAGTAACAGTAACGCGCATCTGTTTACCGATTAAATCATTGGTCTGATCGGCTCCCCAATCAATCCCGTTTGCATAGGTCATTGGCATACCCTGAATAGCAGAAACGATCCGGTACATCCATGATGGCTTAAATTTGGAGTCTTCAGGCGGAGTAGGCGGAACTGGACGAACGGCTTTCCAGAGCTTGCGCCCACGATACTCGCCATCATCTAAAATGGTGAATTCAAAATTAATAAACGTTTCTTTCTCTTCGTCTGGAATATCAAAAGGTTTTCCGTAAGGAGGCATTAATTTTTCTGAAATATCGGTAACTTGAACTTGGTAAACATCACCCGGAATTGCATCATAAATTTTGCGTTCTGGGATTTCAAATTTAGTGTTTGGTGAGACTGGCATATATTTGTAAGTTTCTGGCTCTAACCGAGCCTTTAATTATTTGTGAGTTAAGTGTTGAGGATTATTGTTTATGCTGCGATTGTCGAGATGACGTAGATTTTATCTACCGTACCGTCATTGTTTGTTTTGGTTTCTTCGGCAACGCACGTAAATCGGTAATAATAACCTTCGATGTTTACGTCCACATCCTGATCTACTTGCAAATCAGTTTCAAAAGGAAGTTTAAGCGCGGTTTTGTTTATGTTGCCTTTGGAGTTTATGAAGGCAAATTGAATAAATCTTTCATTTATCTGCATTTATTTGATTGTTAATTTTCTTATTTTCTTTTTCTGTCAGGAGTCCGAAATGTATTGCCTTGTGATGTGAAGGGCAGAGCCAGATGACCTCTAACGGTTTTGAATAATCTGGGTGATGAGCGTGAGTTATCTTTGCCCTACAAACCTTACAGGATTGTTTTTTTATAACGCCTGTTCTGACTGCGTAATTTAGCAGTCGTCGAGCTTTATATCGTTCAGGGAATTCTAGTCTATTTTTCTTAAGATAATCCCTTACTAAATGAGCATTCCGCTGGTTATCCATCTTTTTCCATTCAGGATGCTCTTTCCTGTATTTGCGGCTATAAACTCGATCTATTGCTTTTTTGCATTCTCGACACCAACTGGCAAGCCCGAGCTTCATTTTGGGGTCCGGTTTGAAATTCTTTAGATTGGCGAGCTTTTTTTTGTTACATTTCGGACATATTTTGAATGTCCGCATTTTTGAGGAGTATTTATTTTAATTCGATTGTAGTTCGACCTGCCTACATCTTCAGTTTAGCAAGCCCACAGAATCCGTCAATCCCTTGATTTTATTAGGTTTTTCGATTATAAATTCGCACACATCAAAAATAATCCACAAGGAGATTAATCTATGGCTGATGTACATGTTAATTGGAAAAAATTTGATCCTGTCGTCGCGGATCAATTAGTTGAATGGTGGTATCGGGCGCGAATTAATCAAAAAATTCTTTATCGTGAACAACAGCGATATACGATGATACATCGCGCGTTTGGTATACCGGCAATTCTACTTTCGGTTGCAGTTGGTAGTTTAGCTCTTATATTAAATAAGTATCTAGGCGAGGAATGGATTAGGATAGGTATGGCGATTGGAGGCTTTGTCGCCGCTTTTTTAACTGCACTCCAGACATTTTTTAGATTTAATGAACACGCTGATATTTGTAAGAAATCAGCAATAAAATATGGTGATATTGTGCGGAAACTTGAATATGTACTTGCCAAACCACCTGCCGATGATGCATTAGAAAAGCAGTGTGAAATCTTTCTTAAGGAACTTACTGAGGCTGCTAATTCTGCTCCTACAATCCCACATAAAAGATGGGAAAAATTCAAAAAGAATCCTGGAAGTTGGGGAATGCCCAAAAAGCCTCAGCGAGACAACCAAGCTCTTGATAAACCAAATCATTGATTTATTGGGTTTTTCAAGTATAAAATTTCGCTAAATGAGCTACAAACAGGAACCAAACGAAATGCAGCCCTGCCCGGATTGTGGCGGTTGGCTTTCAACTGGCATGGGGAACGGTGTTTGCTCCAACTGTTGGGGAGATGGAAAACTTGAAGGCGAAGAATGCGATAGTTGTCTCGGTTCAGGAGTTTGCCCTTCTTGTAAAGGGATCGGGTTAGTGGAAAGATATGACGTTTAATTAAGTTGCTGATTACGCTTTGCATTCCATGTGAACTTCATAAGAAAATGGAAAAAACAATTTAAGGAGTTATTCACATGAAAGTAACAGGATTAAATGCAGAAGAAGTAGTGAAACAAGGATTAAGTAATAGCAACGTTTGGTATGTCGTCAACTTAACGCAGAACAATGTAATGGGATTTGCAGCGCAGATAGGAGATAAACCGGAGATTAGAGATGCAGGCGACCCTTATGAAAGGATTACTCCAGTATTTGTGGAGAAAAAACATGCAGAAACGGTGCAGTATTTAGCAAGTAAGAATGCATATACTCAAGACGATAAATTTGGTATTGAAAACGACACATATCAAAATATTATTGAGCGAATTAAAGATGATCCAGAGTTTAGTTTACAATTTTATGATTCAGAAAGAGGAGAGCAGTTCATACAGCAATATGAAGAATTCCTCAGTACCAGAGAATTTGAGGAAAAGCGAAATAAGGAATTAGAAAATAAAACTTTAGATGAGTTATACGAAGAAGACGATTAATTTAATCAGGTGAAATCAGTAAATTTAAGGAGTTATCTATAATGGAATTCAAAGTAGAAATAGTTCCATCCGAAACTAATCCAGAAGGTAGAAAAGATGGTCAATGGGATGTATATGTTTATCCAAAAAACGATCCAGCACATAAGAGTCGGCGACTTGAACGAGGAACCTACGAGAGGGCATTAAGAATGCAGGAAAGTTTGCTTGAACAATACAAAGACAAAGTGCCATACCCAAAATAAGATTAAACTCCTCACAGAGCTTATCCACAGGTTAGCCTCTTGACGCCGTTTGTACGCTTGCTATGATGAGGAAAACAACAGCCAAATAAACAAATGTCCGTCCAAACATTTAACCTCGCTACTCCTTGGACGGACGGCGGGGTTTTCTGTTTCCCCTATAATTCAGTTAAACGTCGCAGTTAGCGTGTTGCCGACGATAAATAGCAAATACTACAACATTTCGTGAATCGTTCCCTCTGCTCTGTCTTTAAGCACATTTACAACTAGAACAACAGAAAGTCAAAACTCTATGGAGAACAAGACCACCACAGAGCTATTAGACATTTTATCTAAGCTCAAAGAAGAAAAAGGCGACTTTGCTTCTGGCGGAAAGTACGAACAAATAATGGACGTACTGAAAACCAGAGAGCCTTTCACCGATTTATTAAATGAAGACTGGGACACCTCTTTACCAGCAGCTTGGGAAGCCATCAAAGACTTACAAGAAGAGATTAAAAAACTCAAACGTCACAAACATGACCCGAAATCGGGCGATGTGATGATTCGTATATAAATTAACCGTTGTTCTAGTTACTTAAAGACACAGTGGAACGAATGATACCCGCCCCACGGAATGACCAGTCTGAACTGAGCAGCCTGAGATTAACTGATACATAGCCTCCACATATTCTGCATAGGTATTAGCAGAGTAAAGGGCGGGGTATAGGTTATTGCTCTTTTCTAGCAATTATAAAATCTAATGAGGAGGAATTGTGTTCGTTTCTACGCGAACAGTCACACTACCATTGTAATCACGAACAGTCATACTTCTGCTATTGTAGCCATTAGAAGTTGTTACCGTCGTCTCTGATTCGTAATAAGAATTAGACCTAACGACCGGAGCCTGTCTGACGTAATATCGGGACGGAGGCGGAGGGGGAGGATAATTGCTATTAACAAAAAAAATAAAAGCTATATACTTAAAACAGAGTAACCTAAAACAAAGTGCCAAAATCAGATCAACTGCCTGCTTTTGAAGCAGAATCACCTTATTTCCATCACCAAAACAAAAGGTGCAAGATTTCCTATTCTCGGATTGCCAAAACAGATAGGCAAGGCAATGAATTATTCACAAAGAAAAAGGGTAAGCAAATTTTCATAAAACTGACCAAATGCGAAACTCACGGCGTTCGTCTTTGTAAGATTAAGCACAAGTTCATTAAGGGCAAGAAGACCACTGTCCGGTGTTACTGGCAGGTAGGGAGCCATTATCTATCGTTAGATTGAATGTGCTGGTTATTTACGCTTTTAAGCTTTGCTTACCGTGGCAAGACGGTCGCGTAAACATTCGTTTAGCCAGCACACCTAATTTAATGATTTATGGACATATTTCTCATTCCAATTGGATTAATCGCCGTATTTGCTTTCCTCTTATTCACAAAATCCCCGGCTCCAAGAAATTCAAATCAGTGGCGGATAGTCAGATTAGCGGTACTCAAGCGTGATAATTTCACTTGCCAGAAGTGCAGAAAGAGTGGCGGATACCTCGAAGTTCACCATATTAAATCTTGGGCTGCTTATCCTGAACTGCGATTTGCGATGTCGAATTTAACAACGCTCTGCCCTCCGTGTCATCAGCAGACAGATTCATATAAATATTGGAAATCAAAAAATAATTAATTCTCACGCATATAAAGGAAACGCAACTTGTTAAACAAATTATTGATTATCTTAATTATCGAGGCTATTTTGTGCAGCGCACTAATTCTGGATCAGTTCGGTTCAAAGATGCCGCTGGTCGCAGTAATTTTATTAAGCTTGCTTATGCTGGCACTAGCGATATTACTGGGATTTCTCCAACTGGACGTTTTATTGCAATCGAGTGCAAGGTTGGCAAAAACAAACCCACTGAACTTCAAGAAGCCTACCTTGAAGAAATAAAAAAACGAGGCGGTATCGCGCGAGTAGCGTACAGCCTCGAAGATGTCTCAGATTTGTAGTTAATCTCACACTTAACGAATCCTCGATAGAATCGAGGTTTTTGAGTGAGTCTCCTGCAATGCCTCAGTATCTACCCGCACATAATGCTTAGTCGTCTTGATGTCGTTATGCCCCATGACGGTCATCAAATAAAACAAATTACCGCCGTTCCGCACGTATTGTTCTGCAAATAACCTCCTGAGCGCGTGAAACGATTGATCGCACTTCTCGACACCTACTTTCTTCAAAAACTTCTGATAATCTCTCCGGCAATTGTCGTAGAGAAGCCTTAAGCCGTTTTTGGCGCAGAATACTAAGTCAAACGGATGGTTTTTGAGCCATTTGTATAAGTGTTTGCGAGCTTCAACCGAAATCGGGATAGTCCGTTCCTTATTGCCTTTCCCTCTGACAGTCATTAGCAGATTCTCGAAATCTATCTTTTTACGGGTCAAAGTCAGCAGTTCATTAATCCGACAGCCGGTATCAATCGCCAGCAGCACCAGCGTATAAATTCTTTGCTGGTAAAACCCTTTTGGCTTAAACGAGATAATTCGCTGGAGTTCCGCATTGGAAAACGTCTGAATTACCCGCTGTTCGCACTTTAATTGTTTGATCTTCAAATGCTCCGCAGTATGTTCGTTTTCATGAAGCCATGTTAAAAACGAGTTCATGCCCCGGATATAGGTGTTACAGGTAACTGGTTTAAAGCCATTTTCTCTTAAACCGATGACAAAATTGTTCAAATCTTGCTTGGTTGGCACAGTTGCAGAGCCAATAATTTTTTGGTAGGCTTTAAAACTTGCACGGTAGAAGATAAGAGTGTTTTTGCTTACATTCTTGATGTAAGTTCGCTCTTTCAGAAACTGTTCAAATAAAGCAGTCATACGCTCAATTCCTTTCAAGAAGTGACGTAAATGCTTTAGAATCAGCACCCGTAGCTCAGTTGGATAGAGCGTTTGACTACGAATCAAAAGGTCGCACGTTCGAGTCGTGCCGGGTGCATCAATTAAAACAACAACTTAAGGCGAGGTTCAGTGCTCGCCTTTGTTGTTTTTCCTAGAAAGTTTCCTGTCATTAACACAACTATTCAATTTTTCCTTTTACTATAGCGAAGCGACTGAAGAGTATGCAGCGTATTTCGGTCCGAATTATTCGTTGGTTTGGGAAATGCTGGCTTGCAGAACTGGAAAACGAGCGATGGCGGGAAACAGAGATTTTATTTGAGATTATCAAACCGCCGTTGAGCTCGAAAGAATCGAGATTTTTCGATCATGCTGAAACTGCAACAAAATGGAATTGGCGCGTTGGAAAGCACGGAAAGTAAATTCCTGAAATCCGCTTTACAGTTTTTGATGGACGATGCGGTGCCCTTGTAATTTGAGGCGTTTGTCATCAAGCCTTTCCTGCCAGCCATTTTTGGTGCCAATTGTAACCGGATTCTCCAAAAGACCATATTTTTCTTCTTGAGTAGTCAATTTAGCGAATTTTTCGTAAAGCGGATAATCAGACGCGACGAAAGTTTCTTTGCGATGCAAAATTGGGGGATTTTCCGAAGTCGAATAATCTCGATAATCAACCCACAAACTGCTCAAATTTGCGCCCATACTCGAATGCAATGCCGGATGTGGATCAGTATCGAAATCTGGGTAATGAAGATACGAAACCTTTGGTTTGTCGGCGCGAAACTTGATTAAAGTTGTTTGTTCAAGCTGCCCGAAAGTGCGGCTCGCGCAACCTTCATATATTCTCAAAACCGGGTTTAATTCGTTGAGCGCGGAGAGGTGAACATACAAGGCATTTCCGACAAATTTGCCGATCGGACTTTTGCGGCAGGACTCGCCTATCACGCCGCTTTGACCGAGGCTAAAAAGCAGTTTGTCGCCTTCATCGCAGGCTCGTTTGTAATTACCGAAAAACGCTTTCACATCCTGCTGTAAATCCGGCGGCAGAGCCGTAAATTTCGGTCGGCGCTCGAAACGACTGAGCGCGATATAAACCAGTAAATCCTCACCGCGTTTTTCGATGATCCTTTGCCATTCTTCCAAGTTTGTCGAGCGCTTGATAATCTCAAAAGCTCTCGATAAAGTGCGAAATTCTTTTGTTATTGCCGTTTCGTTTTTAAGCTCGCCGTTCACAGGAAGCCTTCCACGTTCAGAGACAAAATCAATCAGAGGCTGAAGAATCGGCAAATAATCGTCAAAGTTTTTAAGCTGAAATCGGATCGAAGGCAAGGACGCGCGGTTGCTGCGAAAACGTGAGGCGCGAAAGCGTTCGGCTTCGGTTTCATCGCGAAAAACAAAATAAATACCAAGCCCGGCGGGAATCGCATCAACACCTAAGACTTCGTCAATAAATTGTTTTAACTCAATTTGATGGTAATATTTTTGAAAGGTATTCCGAGCTGTAATAAAACCGTCGTTAAAGGCGAGATGCCCTTTGCCCGGCTCGCCGATCCAAACTTGTGCGGCAACGATTAACAGCTTTCTCGCCAAACGCCAAGCATTTAATAAAGCCTCGTGCCTTTCTCGCTCATTTTCGATGACGTTGAGAACATATCCGAGATTGACGACATCAGCGGATTTTAGCTCATGATTTGGGAAATAATAAGGATCAAAACCGGCGGCATTAAATTCTTGGGCGGTTAGAAATCGGACATCTTCGCCGCGCCCGCAGCCATAATCGAAAAAAGATTCGCCCTTTTTTAACAAATCGGCGGCGAGAGCCAAACGAACCGGACGGGACAAATCTTTTCTGACAATTGCGGCGCGATGACGCTCAATTTCTAAAGCAAATTGTTCACGTGTTGTTGCCACAGTCAGTTTTTATTTTTTAATTCAAGCAGAAGCTCATCTTTCCGGTCTGATTCGATAATAACAAAATCCGGTGATTGAATCGCTTCAAAAAAAACTCTTTCGACGATCTCTTTGTTTTCGTTATGAGGCATCACACGATTAAAAATTTCCGTCAATGAAACGGGCAAAAAACAGTTCTTTAGGTATTGTTTTATTCGTTCGACGAGCTTTGCCGCATCTTCGCTCAAAGCGGAGTTTCTACTTTTAATCTCCGGTAAAACGGGAAGTTCGGAATTTAGTTTGCCAAAGAGCCGGATGTAAAATGAAGGTGGATATTGAAAAAGCTCATACGTGTTGTTGGTAATTTGAATTAAAAATGCCGGCGTAAGAGGGCAAACCGCTACGAGACAATCGCCGATTAACCTTTCGATTGCTTCACCGGCAGTTTTACCCGATTGTTTTTTCAGTTTTTCAATCGCTTTGCTCAGCAGTTGACGAGCATATTCTGGCGAAATTTGATGATTTCGGCTGATTTCTTCAAAAGTTAAAACTCGTTCGATTGGAGAACCGCCGAATCTTTCGAGCAAGACACCGCGCTCAATTTCAGGCAAATCGGCTAAAAAATTGTTGATAAAATCGAATAATTCTTTTAAATCAGTTGAGGAGCATGGAATTTCCCGTGTCTCATGAGTTTCAATTTTTTCATGCAAACGGCTGAGAGCTTGGACAGACTCGGCTAATCTTTTATCTGAGTTGCTCGGTTGAATTTGTTTATTCTGATTATGGGAAACTGTTTGAAATCTGTTTTTAACGAAATCGTTCGACTCT
>DASVQU010000073.1:0-15266 GCA_036388995.1 Pyrinomonadaceae bacterium
ATATTAGCGAGCGTGATGAATTCAGCTTTTTGATGTTGTGGAACCATTTGCAGGAATCATTACGCGCCGAATCAAAAGAAAAGCTCAATCGTCTGGCACGCGAAACCGATATTGATGTCGTGGCAACACGCCGGCTTGAACGCGGCAGTTTGGACGAGCGGCTCTTGGCTATCAATACTCTCGGATGGCTGCGCGACGATACAAACTGGAAACAGCTTCTCGCAATTGCGGAAGATGAAGACCCGGTTTACTCGCTTTCGGCTGCCAAAGCTTTAATGCGAATAGATGCCGAACGAGCGCTTCCGACATTGTTACCTTTGATAGCACGCCGTGAAGATTGGTCAATTGTGACTGTCGCCGGATTTTTGCGGGAAGCCGGCGCGGATTTGATTTCAGAGCCGCTGGCTCGCGCCGTTTTGCAGGTTCCGCCCGAACAGGCTTCGCGTCTGATACGCTTCCTCGAACTTGCTCATTCACACGTTTCTGTTCCGGCAGTCAGAACATTGATTGCAAATTCATCTGATATGGAAATTATTACGGCTTGTTTAAGAGTGTTTCAGGACGCCGAAGACTTGGCGGCAGTCCGAAAATTTCTGCAAGATGAGAGATGGCAAGTCCGACGGGAAGCCGCAAATTGTTTGGGACGAATCGGGACTGAAGAAGATGAAATACGGCTGATTGATGCAGCGGCAGATGAAGAATGGGACGTGCAGTATCACGCTGCGCAGGCTTTAGCAAATTTGCCTTCTATAGATTTAGAACGTTTGAGTAAAATTGCCGAAACACATCCGAACGAATCGGCGCGCGATATTATCCGCCAGGTTATGGCTGAAAGCCGGTTAGCTGAAATCTGATGACTTACGTTTTTGTCACATTACAATGGATTTGCCTGCTTTTCTTTGTCGGGTTAAATTTAGGCTACATTTTGCTGAACGTACTTTCGTACTTGAGCCTTCCACGCTACATCAAGCGACAGGTTTTAGCGCATTTACCGGAACCGCATACAAGCTTCGGTTTGCCGATTAGTATTGTCATTGCCGCTTACAATGAAGAATCAGTTGTTGCCGCCTCTATTCGTTCGCTTTTACAACTCAATTACCCGAATTTTGAAATTGTCGTCGTCAATGACGGCTCGAAAGACAACACGCTGGAAGTGCTGAAAAAGGAATTCGAGTTAGTGAAAATGCCGGTAACTTTTCGCCGGAGAGTCAAGCATCAGACCGTTCGCGGTGTTTACCAATCGGCTCAATACCAGGAATTACGCGTAATTGATAAAGAAAACGGCGGTGCCAAATCCGATGCCATTAACGCCGGAATTAACGCCGCGCGTTTCTCGCTTTTTCTGCCGCTCGATGCCGACACGATTCTGGAGCGCGATAGTTTGCGCCTGATGGTGCAGCCGTTTCTGGAAAATCCGCACACGATTGCGACCGGCGGCAGTGTGCGGATTGCTAATGGCTGCGAAGTTTCAGGCGGTTATCTTACTCGTGTCGGAGTGCCGGGAAATTTGATCGCTTTATTTCAGATTATCGAATATTTCCGAGCGTTTCTCTTCGGGCGAGTCGGTTGGTCGGCAATTAATGCATTGCCGCTAATTTCCGGCGCTTTCGGTTTGTTTCATAAAGAATCCGTTATCTCTGTCGGCGGATACCGTCACGATACGCTTGGCGAAGATATGGAACTTGTGTTGCGTTTGCATCGGGAATTTCGACTTAAGGGAAAACCATATCGCATTACGTTTGTCGCTGACGCAGCCTGCTGGACGGAAGCGCCGGAATCGCTCAAAGTTTTGAAACGTCAGCGAGTTCGCTGGCAGCGCGGTTTGATGGAAAGCCTTTCGATGAACCGGCAGTTATTTTTTCATCCGAAAAGCGGTTTTCTCGGTTGGCTGACGCTGCCGTTTCTGCTGATCTTTGAAGGCTTAAGTCCTGTCATCGAAGTCGGCGGATATGTGGCAATGCTTTTCTGTTTCATTTTCGGGTTTATCTCGCTTAAAGCATTTGCGGCATTTATGCTGCTGGCAATCGGGTTGGGTTTGCTGCTTTCATTCACTTCAATTCTGCTTGAGGAAATAAGTTTTCGCACTTATCCGAAAACAAAGCATTTACTTGTTTTGTTTGGCGGCGCGATTCTTGAAAATCTGGGCTATCGTCAGCTAAACGCTTTCTGGCGGCTTGAAGGTTTAATTCGCTGGCTGATGAAATCCGAAGCGAAATGGGGAAATATGACGCGTACGGCTTCTTGGAGAGCTGAATTGCCGGAAAATCCAAACGAAAACAAATTACTCACAACTGCCGAAGTCAACTTTGACCTTGCTGCTGATAAAAGCAAAGAGAAAACTAGTTTGTTGTGAACCGGTTTCATCGCTTTTTATAACCGTTTTAGGTCTCCCAATTTAACCAAAGCGTTTTGATTATGAAAGAAATTCGACAACCCAAAAGGGATTCCCTGGAAAGAAAAATCATTCTCGGTTTCGGCTTTATTCTGATTGTTTTTCTTGTTGTATGCGCGTTGTTTTATTACAGCACCCGGAGATTTCTGGAAGCAAATCGCCGGGTTGAACATACACATCAGGTTATCGAAAAAATTGAAGAATCGTTATCAACCGTAAAAGACGCTGAAACCGGACAACGCGGATATGTAATCACGGGAAATGATCATTTTTTGGAGCATTATAATTATGCAATCAATAAAATAAATGATGATTTTGCCGAAGTTCGCCGGTTAACTGCCGATAATCCGAAACAACAGCAAAGGTTTGAAAGATTGATGCCGGCAGTTCAAGCAAAACGCGACTTTTTGACACGAGTTGTTGACGTTCGAAAGAACGATGATTTTGCTGCCGCACAAAGTCTGGTTGCGAGCGGCGTCGGTGAAGCCGAGATGGATACGATTCGTTCTATTGTCGGCGAAATGGAAGAGGAAGAAAGAGCATTATTGCGTGAACGAGTTAAAAGCTTAGAAACAGCCGAACGAAATGCTCTTATTGCAACCCTCAGCTTTGGCTTGCTTGTTCTTGTCAGTTTTATTACCGGATATACGGTTATCCGCCGCGATGTTAAAAAGCGCAGAGAAGCCGAAGCGGGGCAAACGCGTCTGCTTTCGGTTCTCGAATCCAGCAATGACCTTATCGGCATTACTGATATAAACGGCAAAATTATTTACGTAAATCAAGCAGGTCGGAAAATGCTCGCTTTAGATGACGATTCAAAAATTCACGAGACTTCTATTCCAGAACTATATCCAAAGCAAATCGGTGAGTTGATAAATCACGAAGGCATACCGACCGCCATCAAGGAAGGCTCCTGGCTTGGTGAAACATTATTTATTGCTCCGAACGGGCGTGAGGTCCCGATGTCGCAGTTAATTCACGCGCACAAAAATGAAACCGGCGACATTGAATTTCTTTCAACAAGCGCCCGTGATATTACGGAACTTAAACGTTTGGAAGACGAATTGAAAGTAGCTCGCGACGCCGCGCTCGAAAGCGCCCGTTTGAAATCCGAATTTCTCGCCAACATGTCACACGAAATCAGAACGCCGATGAACGGCGTTATCGGAATGACTGATTTATTGCTTGATACTCCGCTCGATAAAACACAGCGTGATTATGCCGGAACAATAAAAACCAGCGCCGATGCATTACTGACAATCATCAATGACATTCTCGATTTCTCAAAAATCGAAGCAGGTAAACTGCAAATCGAAACGGTTGATTTCAACCTCCGCACCACGGTCGAAAGCACCGTCGAGCTTTTCATCGAGCAAGCCGCCGGCAAAGACGTTGAAATTTTCTCGCTAATTGATTCGGATGTTCCAGTTGAATTGCGTGGCGATCCGGGAAGGCTGCGGCAAGTTTTGACAAACCTCGTCGGCAACGCCGTCAAATTTACCGAACAGGGCGAAGTCGCTCTTTCCATCTCTAAAGAAAACGAAACAGAAAACGATGTGACACTTCGTTTTGCCGTGAAAGATACTGGGATCGGCATCTCGGAAGAAACTCTAAAAAATCTTTTTCAGGCATTTACTCAGGCAGACGGTTCGATGACAAGGCGATTCGGCGGTACAGGTTTGGGACTCACGATTTCAAAACAACTTGTCGAATTAATGAATGGAAAAATAGGCGTTGAAAGCGAGCTTGGAAAAGGTTCTGTTTTTTGGTTCAGCGTGCGTTTTAATAAACAGACGGGAATCGGTTCCAAAGACGGCAGTTTTTATGAGGATTTACAAGGCTTACAAGTTCTTGTCGTTGATGATAACGCCACAAACCGAAAAGTTATCGCTCATCAAACAAAATCCTGGGGAATGAAAACGACCGAAGCAACAAACGGTGAAGAGGCTCTCGAAATTTTGCGCAGCTCTGTTAGTAAAGGCTTGCGTTTCGATTTGGTGATTCTCGATCTAGTAATGCCGGGTATGAACGGCTTTGAGCTGGCGCGCGCTATAAAAGAGGATTCCTCTATAGCCAACATTCGACTTGTTTTGATGCCTTCATTCGGCAAACGCGGTCACGGGAAACAAGCAAGACAAGCCGGCGTCGACGGCTATTTGCTCAAACCGGTTCGGCAATCCGATTTATTTGACTGTATTGCCACGGTAATGTCGCGTGAAATTCACAGTTCTCAGCCGGATGATGAAAAACAAGTTACATCATCCGGGTTAGTAACACAGTACACGATTGAAGAAAACCGCTTTTCCAGACGCGAACTAGTTCTTCTTGCCGAAGATAATAAAGTCAACCAAAAAGTAGCCCAACAACAATTGGAACGCTTAGGATTTCGAGTTGATGTGGTTTCAAACGGACTCGATGCGATTAAGGCTTTTGAACAGCAAAACTATTCGCTGATTTTAATGGACTGCCAAATGCCGGAAATGGACGGCTACGCAGCAACAACAGAGATTCGCAAACGCGAAGCTAATAAAAAGCGAACGCCTGTGATTGCCATAACTGCAAATGCTCTGAAAGGTGAGCGCGAAAAATGTTTGGCGGCAGGAATGGATGATTACCTCCCCAAACCATTTAACAAGGAAGAACTCAGCGTAGTTATAAAACGGTGGTTGACAACAGATTCAACAATTTCAGCAAATTCTTCACAACAATTGCTGCATCAATCAATTACGCCCATTGAATACAGCGCAAAGGAATCGCCAACGAATGATAAGTTTCAAACCACTTTGATGGAAGTAAAGAGCCGCCTTGCCGTTCTTGAAGCTGAAGTCGGAGATGAAATGATTGAAACTATCATCTCAATTTTTCTTGAAGACGCTCAGGAGCGTCTCCAGAATCTCCGTCACTTAACAGAACATCCTGAGCCAAAAGAACTGGAACATCAAGCACACGCCCTAAGAGGGAGTTGCAGCAATATCGGAGCAAATGAAATGGCAAGTTTATGTGAACAGATTGAGGAACAAGCTGAAACAAACCAGCTTGCAAACCTGGAATTTTTGATGGGCGAATTAGAAGATGCTTTCTCAAGGCTTGATTATGCCCTCAAAATTATCCGAAAAGAACGACCGTCTTAAACGGATTTAGTCATTTCGACATAGAAGAATAGCGGCTTGTTAAATGAATGGCTCAAATTTGCATTGGAAAGGGCTTCATGACACCCTGATGCAATGATGTTAGCAAAATGAGCGAACTCATTTGCGCTTAGTCCGAATTGCATTGCAGAGCTTGGGCTATATACTGGGAAAGACCAGATTGCGGATAATTAACGCACCGACTAAGGCGTGCAAGCGTTGTTTTAACTTTGGACACTTACTCGCCTGTTTTACCTTCTATGCGAAAGAGTGCTACAGAGAAATTTGATTGCAAAGCCTCGTTATTCTTGCAATATAAATGCATTTTTCTGCTTTTTATCATTTTAGGCTTATCCATTATTTTGCCGCAGCCTTCGTTTGCTCATCAGCAACCGACGACAATTGTTTTGCTCGACATCACGCCGAAAAAAGTCGGAATGGAACTGGAAATTCCTTTAAGTGAGCTTGAACTCGCCGTCGGTCGCAATCTCACTGAAAGTCCGGAAGAATCAATCAAAAACTTTGAGCCGCAATTAAAAGAATATCTTCTTTCACACATTCGCCCGGTTTCTGAAAACAGTCAGCCCTGGTCAATCGAAATAACAAAAATCAAAGTCGAAAAAGCCGAGCAAACGCAAAGCGGATCGTTTCAGGAAATCAGAGTCAATCTCGATTTAACTCCGCCTGAAGGCGCAAGCACAAGAAAGTTTACCCTCAATTACGACCTGCTTATGCACCATGTCGTCACGCATCGCGCATTTGTTTCGATCCGTAACGATTGGGAGACCGGCAGAAACGGCGAAGAAATTACGAACGCAGCGGAAGCCAATGTCATTGCCGTTGATACCGGAACGGGAAAGATTTCGGCACTCGAAATAAACTTGGAAAAAGGCGATTTGCAACAAGCGTTTGGCGGAATGGTCAAACTTGGAATGCAGCATATCAAAGAAGGAACCGACCATTTGTTGTTTCTGCTCGTGCTGCTGCTTCCGGCGACACTTTTAACCAACGGTAAACGGTGGGGCGATTTCGGGGGCAGTCGAAACAGCCTTTTTCGATTGCTCAAAATCGTGACGGCTTTTACAGTCGGGCATTCGCTCACCTTGCTCGTCGGCGCGCTCGATTTGTTCCGCGTTCCGCAACAACCGATTGAGGTTTTGATTGCCGTTTCGATTTTGATTTCCGCCGTTCACGCCGTGCGACCGATATTTCCCGGCAAAGAAATGTACGTCGCCGCCGGTTTCGGTTTGATCCACGGTTTGGCTTTCGCCGCCGCCTTGTCCGAACTGCATTTAACTCCGAGCGCGATGGCGCTCAGCATTTTGGGCTTTAACATCGGCATCGAGCTGATGCAGCTTTTCGTTGTCGCGCTCGTCGTGCCGTGGCTGATGCTGCTTAGTCAAACCGCTTTTTACTCCCCGCTCAGAATCGCGGGCGCTGTAACGGCGACAATCGCAGCAATCGCCTGGATCGTCGAGCGCATAACGGGCAATCCGAACCAAATCGCCGTTTTTGTGCAAAACGTTTCTCAATACGCTCATTTGGGCATTTTCGTCCTAGCTTTCCTTGCGTTGCTGGCTTTTGGTCTGCAATATAACAAAAGAATCCGCCTCAATGAACAACAACCAAAAAGAGGATAGAATATGGAAAACAATCAACCGCAAATCGTCGCGGGCGCCAAGCGGCATTTGCTGGGCGAAAGAATTTTGATAATCGCCTTTGCGGGTTTATCGCTCGCGTTCGCGCTTTATTACACATTGGCAAATGCGACGACACACGCCGGTTCACCCCACGCAATCGCCGCGTCGCAACCGATTAAAATTGACGCGTCAGCGGCGTCCCCGGCAACTGTTGCCGACGTGGTTGTCAAAGCGCAGGCTTTTAAAGCGACTTTGACCGCAGCGCAAATACCAACGCTACAACAAAATTATACCGCTACGCTTGCCCGGCGATGGTCAAACCTTCCGTGCGGCTCAAGCTGCCGCAACGGCATTCAATTCAGCAATTTAACCTCGGCGCAGCTCGCTGCCGCGTTAGCTGTGATACAAGCAGCGGCGGGAACTGCCGCCAACGAAGGTTACGACGAATTCAACCAGATCAGGCTTTTCGATGATGCCTTAGCAGCAAACAGCGGCATCAACCTTTACAGCAGCGGCATTTTTTTCGTTGCATTTCTAAACGAGCCTTCGACAACGGGCGGGTGGATGCTGCAATTTGGCGGACATCATTACGCGGCGAACATTGCGTACAATAACGGTCGCGTCGTGAGCGCCACGCCACAGTTTAAAGGCATCGAGCCGGTTTCGTACACGTTAAACGGAACAACCTATGCGCCGTTAACACAAGAGCGCGATGCGCTGGCGACAATGCTCGCGTCGTTGTCATCGGCGCAACTGACAACTGCGAGACTTACGCAAACATTCGGTGATGTTACGCTAAGCCCTGGCGAATCGAACGGCGGCAACGGTACGTTTCCGACAACCCGAGTCGGCATTCAGGTTAGCAGTTTGAGCGACGCGCAAAAGGCATTGGTCGTGGCGGCGATTCGACCTTATACGAGTGATTTGGACGACGCCGTGGCAGCGAACCTGCTCAAAATTTATCAAAACGAATTGAACGATACATACATTGCTTATACCGGGAACGGTACGTCAGGAAATGCGAGCAGTTTTTTAAATGCCAACACGAATTACGTGCGAATTGACGGACCGAGTGTATGGATCGAATTTAATGTTCGAATTGCTCCTATTTTTCCCAGCTCAAACCACTATCACACGGTTTACCGCGACCGCCAGCGTGATTACGGCAGAGATTTGTCGTTGACCGTTCCGCTCGACACGACGGCGACGAAAGTTCGT
Organism: Pyrinomonadaceae bacterium; assembly: GCA_036388995.1. Classification (GTDB taxonomy): domain Bacteria; phylum Acidobacteriota; class Blastocatellia; order Pyrinomonadales; family Pyrinomonadaceae; genus JALZCH01. Next base: position 8,379 of record DASVQU010000073.1, read on the forward strand.
TTCGATTACGACGGCGACGGAAAAGCCGACATGTCGGTTTTTCGCCCTTCCAACGGAACCTGGTACATTCAGGGATCAACCTCAGGCTTTACCGGAGTTCAATTTGGAATTTCGAGTGATCTGCCCGTCCCGGCTGATTATGACGGCGATGGCAAAACGGATGTCGCGGTTTTCCGCGGCGGCGCTTGGTACATCTCGCAAAGCTCGGACAATGCTTTTCGAGCGGTTAACTGGGGTTTGAGCAGCGACATTCCGGTTCCGGGTGATTTCGACGGTGACGGAAAAGCCGATATAACAGTTTATCGCCCGTCGGCGGGAACCTGGTATCGCACCAACAGCTCGAACAGTCAAATCGTCGCCATTCAATTCGGCATTGCCGAAGACAAGCCGCTCATTGGAGATTTCGACGGTGACGGTAAATCCGATTTAGCAGTTTTCCGACCTTCGGCTGGAAGCTGGTACATCAGCAACAGCAGCAACGGGGCATTTACGGGCGTTCAGTTCGGCGTTTCCAAAGACATTCCGACTCCGGCAGATTATGACGGTGACGGAAAAACCGACATTGCCGTTTTCAGACCGAGCGCTGATAGCTGGTATCGTTTGAACAGCAGCAACAATCAGTTTGTCGGGCAACAGTTTGGTATTTCGGAAGATAAACCCGCGCCGGCTGATTATGACGGCGACGGCATAGCGGATATAGCGATTTTCAGACCGAGTGCTGCATCGTGGTACATACAGCAAACAACCTCCGGCTTTACCGCCCTGCAGTTTGGATTAAGCAGCGACACGCCGACGCCAAATGCTTTCGTTAGATAAAAATCGAGTCAATCTTCTAAAAAAGGTTCAAATAGGGATATGCTTTTTATTAACCAACGATAAAACTGCATCTAAAGAGGATCAGAATCCCAAAGAGTTAAAACTAAAAATGTGTGCAAGAGTGTATGCAAAGCAAAAAGGGGAACATTCAGTTACCCTTAAGTTATTGATTTGATTAATGGCTTGGGACAGAATCGAACTGCGGATTCGTCAATCAATCAGGCTTTACGATTTGCGTCACACTTGCGCAACGCTGCTTTTGTTGGTTGGCGTTAGCCCAAAAGTTGTTGCTGAAAGACTCGGACACGCGACCATTACATTGACGATTGATGTTTATTCTCACGTTCTGCCGACTATGCAAGAAGCAGCCACGGAAAAACTTGAAAGAATGTTATTTGCCAAGTAAAAGGTAAATTACTAATCCTCACCTTTTTTTGTTGCTTCCTTAACTTCTTCCTGTTTCTTCTCTGTCATAAAATCAATCCACCTTTTTATATTTTCACGAATGAGAAAGCAGGAAGTAAGAATAAAGCCAAAGGCGCAAGCTGCTAAAGACAAACAAAAAATAGCAATATGAGAGTTTGAATAATTACCTATTGTAAATTGAGCGAGTGATGATGTTAATGAAATTATAACTGCAATTATTAGATAAGATGTCAGATTCTCTAATGGTTTTGTGTGTGAATAGCTTTTATCCATTCTTTTATAAACTGCAATTCTTTCAAGATAATGTATATCCTGATATACAGCCTCGTGCATTTTTACAACAATAAAAGTAGTTAAGGATAAAACAAATCCGCTAAGTGTTAAAAAGCCTGTAAATAAGGGGACTTGAAGTTTTTGACTGTATAAATTGTTTAATTCATCTTTGGTTATATAACTACAATTAATTAGCGAATAAAGAGTTGCCGCAGTTAAGGCAAAAGTGAAAATTGGTAAAGCATAATACCTTTTCATTATTCTCTTTCTGTATAGAAAAAATCAGAAACATTTAAGGTTTTAGAAATTTTAACAAGTTCTCTTAAATTACTTGAAATTCTCAACGATTTATCCACATCATTTTCATCAACATAAAGGTTTACACTATAGTTTCTGAATTCTCTTTCGTTAAAAACTGAAGGATCATCAGTGATCTTATAAGTTATGTCGTCACCATTTATTGTCTTTCCTTTCACAAACATTCTTTTTATTTTGCCAGCTTGTTCTCTGATAAACTCGGCAATTCCTCTTTTGAGCAAATCACTAGATTGAAAGCTACGGTCATAAAATACCTTTATTCTTTGTCTTGATACTAAGCCGGACGCTGGCATCATTCCTTGGTCTGGAATTGAAATGGTTGAAAGTTCATACTCCAAATGATGCACTGCTGACAACTGATTAATACGCTGCACCAAATCATTCTCCGTAAAAAATGGTGCGTAAATCAGCTTGTCTTTCACTTTGTGAATGGTTCTATAAGTTATAAATTTTTTCGCAAGTTCGTGATTGAAAGTATTTAAGTAAGCTGATAAATGGTAATACTCATATAAACCAGCCCCAGTTTTCGGATTGAAGATGAAAAAATTAGCGTCCGCAAAATTTTCATTTGTTGCAATTTCACCTGTTGAGATTGTAAATCCTTTTCCGCTTGTTGATTTTGTCGAGCGTATAAATTTACGAGTGTTTTTGACAGTAAGAAACACACCTCCCCAAAGTCCATCATTTAGAGAAGTTGTAAAAACAACTCTGTGGTAATTAACGCCGGGCGGCATATTACCTAAATTCTTAAATTCAACTGTATTTAATGACTGTAAGTAATCCAGAAAGTCTTCAATATTAGATTGTTCAGTTTCCCAGGTGAAGCCAAAAACTTTAACATTCATTTTGTTGTATTTAACTGTAAATTCAATTTACATTCCTTAAACATCAGAACTCTTTCAATTCTAAAGCCACAATAAAGTAATCACTTATAGGAAATTATTCAATAGTAAAATTTTGATTCCGCACGCAAATCGCACCCAAAACGAAAAAGCGGCTAACTAAAGCCGCCTTAAATTATTGAAAATAAAGTGGCTTGGGACAGAATCGAACTGCCGACACGCGGATTTTCAGTCCGCTTTGCTCGCGCTTCGCTTCCAACTGAGCTACCAGAATCAACAATTTAGCCGCATCTCTTACCAGCTTTTAAAATCAACGTGGTCTTCAATGTGTGCAAAAAAAAGGACACAATGAAGGAAAGAAGTGGTTATATTTTCGAGCGAAAAGGGAAGTGGTATGCGCGAATTACGCTAACGGATTCAAACGGCAAACGCCGCGAAATTAAGCGAACTGCCAAAAGTAAAGCGGACGCGAAACAGCTTTTAAAGGCACTGCAAAGCGAAATTGAAAACAAAGGCGAAAAGGCAATTGACGCGCTAAAAATGACTTTCGGTGAGCTTTGCGACTATTACGAAACGCATTACGCAAAGCCAGCCAAGTTTGTTGATAACCAAAAGGTAGAAGGCTTGCGCGATTTACGGCGCGTCAAAGGCTTTCTAATTCATTACCGCGCATTTTTAGGCAAAAAGAAGTTGCGTGAAATAACCTTTGGCGATATTCGCTCTTATCGCTCCGAACGGCTTAAGGTTCTCACGCCAGCGAAGCGGACGCGCAGCATTGCAACTATGAACCGCGAATTGGCTTATCTGAGGCGCATTTTCAACATCGCCTTGCGTCAAGGATGGATTGCAAAGAATCCGTTTAATTGTGGCGAACCGCTTATATTGATTTCGGCAGAGCGCAAGCGCGAGCGAATCCTAACCATTGAAGAGGAGAGGGGATTGCTTGAGGTTTGCACGGCAAGCGAGCGCGAAATTACCTACAAACGAAGCGGCAAGCTGGTAACGGCAAAGATTGATTGTGACCGAAGCACGTTGAAGGCTTTGCTCATTATGCTCTTGGACACAGGCGCGAGAAAAGGCGAAACTCTCAAACTCGCTTGGAAATTTGTTGACTTCGATAATCGTCTGATTACGTTTCAAGCCTTAACGACGAAAACACTCCGAACACGCCAAGTTGCGATGACAGGGAGGCTATACAACGAACTTCAACGGCTTTGGCAGAACTCAGATAAGCAGCCGGATAATCTTGTGTTTGGCATTGCCGATAATGTCCGCAAGTCGTTTGAGTCGGCTTGCAAGGATGCCGGAATACCGCACGGTTCGCCGTTCGGTATCACGCTGCATTCCTTACGCCATTCCGCCGCAACGAGGCTTGTTCACGGACAGATGCCGATACAGCTTGTCGCGCGAGTTTTAGGTCATTCTCAAATCAGCACGGCATTTCGATATACCCATTCGACGGATGAAACCTTACGGCAAGCCGCAAGTATTCTTGAAGGTTTAGCCGCAAATTAATAAGTGAATCAGATGGAAAAACTTTGTCGGTCAAAAGGCTCACCCCTTTTGTGCCGACTATTCTTTTTCTTGCCAATCGGTAAGCTGTGATGCCGCCGCCTTGACCTGCGGAGTACACGGAACGAGGACGTGCGAGCCTTGCTGTGAGCCTTTCTCGAAAAGCGATACGAAGCACAGTCCGGCTTGCTTGTCCTCATAGTATCGAACGTATGTCCCGAATTTGTATTCTTGGTTGTAAATAAATGCTCGAACGATTTGCGGCTTAACCTGCGCGATAGCCGATGTCATTATTACTCCAACCAACAAGCCGACGATTAGAAATGCCAGCATTAGTTTTAGGTTTTTCATAGCTGCGGATTTTACCGCGACCTGCAAAACGCATTCAAACATTTCAGTTTTTTTTGCCGAACTCGGAACAATGTCGCGTTCGGTACAATTATTTTAGTTTTTGGCACACCTCTCAAAACAGATTGGTTCAACCAAAAAAGAAAGGAAAAGATTGAAAATGAAAGAAAGTTTAATGAGTGAACGGCAAGCGGCTAAAGCACTCGGAATATCTCGGACAACCTTAAGAAAGTATCACGCGAAAGGGTTTTTTAATCCTGTTCGCAAGGGAAATCGTGTTCTTTACTTGGCTTTCGAGTTGAACGACTTCGACAAATCAGAAGCGAGGAAAAGAAAGTCCGCTTAAGGCTAGACAAACAAAAAAGCGAGTCGCCGGAAAAACGAACTCGCTCAAAATAACTGACTACGAAGATTTTTAAATTATGACGAACTTAAACGAAGCTCCTTTAAATTCAACTAACGCCAATTTTATCACAACGGATGATAGTTCTGGCTTTCCAAATCGAGATTTTGCCTCTGATGTCTTAGACCTCATCAAACGAGGATTTTCAGTGTTTCCGATTTGCGGTGTCCGAGACGATGGAAGTAGTGCTTGCTACAGAGGCGCACATTGCGCCGATACTGGGAAACACCCAATCGAAAAAGGTTGGCAGCAAAAACTTATAACGGATGAAGTCACAGCGTGGCGAGTTTTTCACGGGAAAAGTGCTGTTAATGTCGGCATTGCGACAGGAGAGCAAAGCGGCTTTTTCGTGGTTGATGAGGACATAGCAAAAGGTGGAAATATTGCTGATTTAGGCATTGTTTTCGCTGAAACCCTAACCGCGAAAACGGGAGGCGGTAAGCATTACTTTTTTCGCTACCCGAACGATATAATTATTAAAAACTCCGAAGGTGATTTGTCCGACAATGTAGACGTGCGCGGGGATAGCGGATTTGTCGTCGCTCCGCCAAGTCGACATCATAACGGAAAACATTATGAGTTTCTAAACCCGAACTCGGAAATAGCAGAAGCACCGATTGAATTGCTGAAATTGATTCTGGAACGAAGCAAAGGCAGCCGCGATGCGACTCTTAAGCGTTTCGGACAGTCGGCTTTTGATAAATACGGCATAAGGTTTACCGATGCGGGAAAAAACGACGCCTCTTTTTATGCGAAAGCTCCACAAGGTCAGCGATTCGATGATGAGATTCCAGAGGGGAAAAGAAATCGAACGCTTTTTCGCTTGGCGTGCCGAATGGTTGGCGATGGATTCGCAGACGAAACGATTTGTACTCAAATCGCTATTACGAATGATGAGCGGTGCAATCCACCGTTGGAAAACGAAGAATTAGAAACCATTGTTAAATCAGCGTTGGAGTATGAAAAAGGCGATAGGATTTGGCAGAAAATTGAAAGAGACGAATCCGAGCCAAACGAGGGAAAAAACGCCGATGATGTGACAAACAGTGATTTATTCCAATCTTGGAACGACTTAAGCAACACAACTTTTGCGCCGTTTGAATACATTATCTTTGGACTTGAGAGATTGGATATAGGAATGATTTCCGCCGTAACGAATTGCGGAAAAAGTTCCCTTTTGCGAAATCTCGCAATCTCGCTCTCCGCTGGTTTGCCGTATCTTTCGCTCTGCGATGAAGGAACGCCGCGTCGGATTTTACTTTGCGATTACGAAACCTCGCCGACTAGGTTTCAAAGGGATTTGGTAAAAATGACAAGTGCGCTTAGCAACGACCAAAAAAAGCTAGTTGGAGAGAATTTGCGAACCTATCTTGCGAAAGGGAACGCGGATTTTTACTTAAATTTGACCGACCGGAAATGCTTTGAGCGGTTGAAAAGCGCGGCAGAGGAATTTCAACCGGATTTGATAATCATAGATACGATGACGGCGGGATTTGCTCTCAAAAATGAGAACGACAATGCAGAGGTGTCCAACGGTGTAATAAAACCCCTCTTGCGACTCGCGGCTTCAAGTAATGCCGCCGTAATTTTCTCGCATCACATCGGTAAAAGCGGATTAGAGTACGGCGCGGCTTCAAACGGCATCCACCGCGCGCGAGGTGCGAGTACGCTTGGGTCAGCGTGTCAAACGACTTATGAGCTTGATACCAAAAAGACGACGCATGGCGGTACGACAGTAGTTTTGAGTTTTCCGAAAGTAAAGGATGAAACACCAGCGGATTTACCTCTAAAACTCAATTCAGGGACTCGCTGGTTTGAGGTCGCCGATGCCGTGATGGCTTACGATAATGCCGATGAAAATTATTTTCGCTTGATGGCAATTATTACAGAGCCAATAAAGAAAGCTGAGATTGTAGAAAAGTCTGCGGACTTTATCTCAAAGGCGACGGC
>DASVQU010000074.1:0-15819 GCA_036388995.1 Pyrinomonadaceae bacterium
GATTTTTACCGTCGCCGATTGACTCGGTTTGCAAGTCTTCTTCTTCAGCCAGACACATATGAATCGCCCGGCGCTCGCTCGAATTTAAAACACCGAAAGTAAACGGTCTGCCGTTTTTGCGAACGCTGTCGGCGGCAAACCTCGCCATCGCCTGCAGTTCGGCGCGCCGCGTCTGCCGGTAGCCATCGGCGTCGCAAATGAAACGCTGCTCGCGGGGCAAATCGCGCCCGTAAACCTGAAACAAAATATGTTCGAGCGCATCGAGCAGCTCCCCGTTTTCACTGAGCAGAAGCCGGGCGTCCTCACCGGTTATATCAAATAAAACGCCCTCTGAAGTTTGTTTCTCCGTCGCCTTCAAATCCAATTTAAAACTCTCGAAGAAAGAGTTTAAAAAATTCTGATAATCCATAAAGTTGAAACTCCGATTCAATTTTCGCATTCTGTCTCAATGGTTTCAAGAATGCTTATTAAAATCAAATAAAAGCAGTTTTTCGCGCTGTTTTAAATTGGTTTAGAGTATAAAATAAAAGCCTTGATTGTCTGAATTTTTCAATATTGTAAGGTGGATTTACGTTGAAAGCGGCGATGAAAAAGATTTTAATTGCTTCATATTTTTTCCCGCCATGCAACATCGTCGCGGCAAATCGCGCGCAATCCTTTGCCGATAATTTTCGCCTGTACGGTCTGCATCCGATAGTAGTTACCAGACATTGGAACGGCAATGAGAATTCAATTCCGGGTTACGAAAGCGAAAACTTAAAACCGCCTGTTATCACTGAATTTGAGAACTACACACTGATTCAATTACCTTTTCGGGCGCAGCTCGAAAAATTTTATCATCGCCCGTTTTTGAAATCCGGCGCCGGAAAACTGCTTTTATACACGGCACTTTATTCTGCCGGAACGGTTAATCCGAAATCCAACGCTTTTGCTTGCTTTTACGATTATTTGGCTGATTATTTAAGCCGCAATCCGGTTGATTACATTTTTGCGACCGGATTTCCGATGAATACCATCAAACTCGGACATCGGCTTTCGCAAAAATTTAATAAGCCTTTTATCGCTGATTTTCGTGATTTATGGGACAACAATTTGCTATCCGAAAATTATCATCCTGAGCCTGCCAACCGTTTGCAAAACGTTTTTTACGAAATGTATCTACGCAAATGGCTTGCCTCGGCGCGGCTGATCACTTCCGTCAGCCAGCCTTTAATCGATGAAATTAAACGCCTTGCGCCACAAGCGAAAACCCTGGTTGTCAGAAACGGTTATGAAGCCGAATTGTTTGCCGACGCGCGAAAACTTTACGAGCCTCCCAGCCGCAAATTTGTCTTTTCCATAATTGGAACTTTAAAACCGAATCAAGATTTATCAGTGATGCTCGAAGGTTTGAAAGCATTTTTGGCAGATAAAAATTTAAAAGAAATTGAGTTAAATTTCGTAGGTACGGCTGAATTTGTCGAAGTGCAGAAGTTAATTGAAAACACTCTATCTCCCGAATGCACAAAAGTTACCGAGCGAATCCCGCGCGAACAGGCAATACGACAAATGCTTGAATCGCACGTATTGTTTTACGCGGGCTGGCGCGGTCATCGCGGTGTAGCTTCGGGCAAAATCTACGAATATCTCGGTGCCGGGCGAAACATTCTGATCGCGCCCAACGACCTAGATGTAATTGAAGAGATAATTAAAGATACCGGCGCTGGCAAATTTGCCGACACGCCCGCAGAATTTGCGAAAGTCTTAAACGATTGGTTTGTAGAATGGAAAACAACCGGAAAGCTCGCGTTTGCGGGTAAACCGGAAAAAATAAAAAACTACACGCGTGAAAAACAAGCCGAAAGTCTCGCGCGGGCAATCTTATCGCTTGAATAAATTTGCCGCCATCAGCATTTTCCATTTGTAAGAATTGAAAATCGAAGCTTTCTCTTCACGTTCGCTGATAAAGCGTTGCGCGTCTTTGTTTAAAATCTTCGCCTCGGTCAGCAAGCTTGCTGCTTCATCAACCATTTGCACAATTCGCGGATTCGCCAACCAGGATTTTTGCGGCGGCTCGTAACCGATTTTGTCGGTTCGGTTGACGATTTCCGCGGGCAAAATGTCTTTAAACGCTTCGCGCATAATGTATTTAGTCGCTCCGTTGCGGATTTTAAAATTTGACGGAAGCGAAAATAAAAATTCGGCAAGGCGGTGATACAAAAACGGCAGTCGCACTTCGCGCGAATGCGCCATCGAATTGCGGTCGGCGTAGCGAAGCAATTCTTCAAGAGAGCCGCCGGTCGTGCTGCGATACAAAGACTCCGGCAGATTGTGCGGGCGCGACGGAAAAGAGAAAGAAAAATCCGAAAACTCTTGCTGAAAGCCGGAATCGAGAAAACCGGAGCCGTTTGTTTTCTGCAAATGACTCCGAACGGCGCGCGCTTTATCTTTGAGCGCGACGGGCAGAAATCTTCTGACGGTTTCCTTCAAATTAAAACCGTCGCCGTTTATCTTCGAGCCGTAAGTATCATAAAAAGCCTGTTGCTCACGCCGCCAAGTTTCTTTATCGCGCGCGGCTAATTCGCGGAAATAGTCTTCAAAATAAGGATGATAGCCGGCAAGCAATTCATCGGCGCCCTGTCCGTCGAGCAAAACCGTGACATTGTTTTCCTTTGCCAACTGCATCACGCAAAACTGCGCATAAATGCTCGCCGAGCCGAAAGGCTCTTCCTGATGATGAAAAAGTTTTTCCAGATTTTCGACCAGACCGGCGTCGTCCGGATAAACAAAATGCGATTCGGCGTTTGTGCGCCCAATCACGGCTTGCATATATTTGCCTTCGTCTTTGACAAAACCGGGAAAGCGAGCCGAAAACGTTGCCTGCCTGACCGATTTTTCCGCATTCAAACGGTCAATCGTGCAAACCACTAACGAGCTGTCCAAACCGCCCGACAGACTGCTCCCGACCGGGACATCTGAACGCAGGCGTCTTTTGACGGATTCATTGAATAAAAATCGAAACTCTTCGGCTGCCTCATCATCGGAAATGTTTTGATTGACTGTTTTGTAATCGAGATTCCAATAGCGAGCTTGTTCGATTTTTAATTCCTTCGGCGAAATAAAAAAGTAGTGCGCGGCTTTTAATTTAAAAATTCCCTCGTAAAACGTTTGAGATAAATCGTGCGGATTATACATATTACCCGCAGTCAGATAGTTGTACAGCATCCGGTTGCTGACCCCGCGCGGAACGCCTGCCGCCCAGAGCGCTTTCATTTCCGAAGCGAAATAAAACGCATCGCCATAAATTGCGTAATAAAAAGGCTTTTCGCCAAATCGGTCGCGCGCCGCGAATAAACTTTGTTCCTGCTCATCCCAAATCGCAAAGGCAAACATTCCGTCCAATTCTGTGAGACATTTTTCGCCCTTTTCTGCAAAAAGCGCGAGCAAGACTTCAGTGTCGGAACTTGATTTAAATTTAAATCCGCGTTTTTCCAGATCCTCTCGCAGTTCGAGATAATTATAAATCTCGCCGTTAAATGTGATGGAAAAACGCTTATCTGCGTAAAACATCGGCTGCCGCCCGCTTTCGCTCAAATCAATAATCGCCAGGCGGCGATGTCCGAGAGCCGCATTTCTCGAAGGGTTAATCCAAGCGCCTTCGCCGTCGGGTCCGCGATGCGCGATTGCATCGGTCATTCGTTTGACCTGCACTTGTTCTAATTTTCCTTTTCGGCTGACAATGCCTGCGATTCCACACATATTCTAAAACAAAAATTTAACACATCTGCTTTGATTCAATGATTTGAAACAAGTCGTAGGAATTTTTCGCGGTTTCTTTCAGCCGAAAGCTCGCGTGCAGATTTATCAGATTGCGCTTTAAAATGACGGATTTTTTCCGTTGTCAATGTTTTTATCGCCTGAGCCATACTTTCCGCGCTGAAATCCTGAGCAACAACACCAAGATCAAATTCTTTTACAATTCTCTCCATTTCCGGCGACGGCGCAACACAGATTGCCAATCTTCCCTGTATAAACTCAAATAACTTATTCGGCAATGCATATTTGTTATTAAAGTTTGTCGGCGCCAATGAATAAATTCCCACATCGAATTGATTTATAAAATTTGCTATCTCATTTGTTTTCACCGGAGGCAGAAAACGAATGTTTTTAAAAGGAGCGGCTAATTTCTTTAAGCTTTCGATATAACTATCTTGCCCGACAAGCATTAGATTCAACTCAAATCTTTCATCAAGATAACGCATCATTTCGATTTGTTTATCGGTTTGTCTTCCAATGCTGACTCCGCCGTGATAAATCAAACGTATTTTATTCTGCTTTGTCTCAGAAGGCTGTAAATCCACAAAATCTGTTGCGTTAGTTATAATTTCAAATTTCTTGTGGAAATTCTGCTGATAAGTTTCGGCAATTGTTTGGCAAACAGTTGTTGCAATATCAGCGCGTGTAATGTAATTAACGCAAATATACTCATTCAATGGCTTTTGCAGGAGTCTCCAGCGCAGACTTTCTTCAAATTCGAGCGGCGAGTATTCGTGCGCGTCAAATAGCAATTTAGTTTTATTCCGCTTTAATTTGACCGCCAAAGGCAAAGCTTCGACATCATTGGCGATAATCAAATCAAAAGTATTATTTTTGAGCTTTTCAAAAACTGTCGTTTTCTCCGTATTCCAGTAAATCCGTTCGTAATCACGCGCGAAAATCCGCGCCGCGCGTTTGATTTTTCCGAAAACGGACGCGCTCGGCGGCGAATTGTACTGAAGGTGATTAACGCCTTCCACGCCTGACGGCGAGAGTCCGACCGTCATAATTTGATAATCGCCTTTCAGCCAATTGATTTGGCGCAAAGCGCGCGGGTCTTTATGCAGCTCGGTCAGGCAAATTATCAGCGTCGCGGGCTTTTTATCGTTCTTTGCGGTCATTCGGATTCAAACGGCGTTGTTAATTCGCCTCTCTTTGCTGATAATAGTTTTGCAAAATTGTCTCGGATTTTTAAGCGGATGGCGGATTCAACAAAGATTTTAACCGTAATCGGGGCGCGCCCTCAATTCGTCAAAGCATCGGTCGTCAGCCGGACGCTGCAAAAAACTCCCGGACTTGACGAAATAATTGTTCACACCGGGCAACATTTTGCCGCAAATATGTCGGATGTTTTCTTTGAAGAGCTTGGGATTCCCAAACCGAATTATCATCTCGGCATCAGCAGCCTGTCACACGGAGCTATGACCGGGCGAATGCTCGAAGCGATTGAGAACGTGATTCAAACTGAAAATCCCGAATTCGTTCTAGTTTACGGCGACACAAATTCGACTTTAGCGGGCTCTCTAGCCGCCAAAAAACTGCATAAACGAGTGATTCACGTTGAAGCGGGGCTTCGCTCGTTTGATGTGAAAATGCCGGAAGAAATCAACCGCATTTTAACCGACCGAATTTCAGATTTGCTTTTTTGTCCAACTGAAACGGCGGTTAAAAATCTGCACGCTGAAGGTTTTCAAAATTTCCCCTGCCAAATTTTTAATTCCGGCGACGTAATGTTCGACGCGGTTTTATATTTCCGCGAGCGGTCGTATTTGTCTGCGGAAACCGAAAAACAATTACCCCGACCGCTCGCAGATTTTGTTTTGTGTACAGTTCACCGAGCCGAAAACACTGACAATGCCTCGCGTCTGAAAAACATTTTTGCCGCTCTGGAAGAAATTCACAGCCAAATTCCGGTCGTTTTATTGATTCATCCCCGCACCAAAAAACAGCTTGCCGAACAAAATATCACACCGAAAGTTTTATTAATCGAACCGGTCGGATATTTGGAGATGCTTCGTCTTTTGGAACTCTGCCGACTGGTTTTAACTGACAGCGGCGGTCTGCAAAAGGAAGCGTTTTTTCTGCAAAAACCTTGCTTGACCCTGCGCGATACGACCGAATGGACGGAACTAATTGAACACGGAGTTAATTTTTTAGTCGGCGCCGAGCGAGAGAATATTGTACGGACTTTCCATAAAACTCTCGCCAAAACATTTGATTTCAACGCGGGTTTTTACGGCGATGGAAAAGCCGGAGAGAAAATTGTCTCGGCAATTTTGCAGTCGCTTTAATTAGCGCTTTCGATCAGCCCTAAAAATCGTTCACGGTTTCTTTCAGCCGACAATTCATAAGCGTGTTCAGCGGATTGCGCTTTAAAATGAGCTATTTTTTCCGTCGTTAAAGTTTTTATCGCCTGAGCCATACTTTCCGCGCTGAAATCCTGAGCAACAACACCTAAATCAAATTCTTTTACAATTCTTGCCATTTCCGGCGACGGCGCAACACAGATTGCCAATCTTCCCTGAATAAACTCGAATAACTTATTCGGCAATGCATATTTGTTATTAAAGTTTGTCGGCGCCAATGAATAAATTCCCACATCGAATTGATTTATAAAATTTGCTATCTCATTTGTCTTTACCGGAGGCAGAAAACGAATGTTTTTAAAAGGAGCGGCTAGTTTCTTTAAACTTTCAATATAACTTTCCTCTCCGACCAGCATCAGATTCAACTCAAATCTTTCATCCAGATAACGCATCATTTCGATTTGTTTGTCGGTTTGTCTTCCAATGCTGACTCCGCCGTGATAAATCAAACGTATTTTATTCTGCTTTGTCTCAGAAGGCTGTAAATCTACAAAATCTGTTGCGTTAGTTATAATTTCAAATTTCTTATGGAAATTCTGCTGATAAGTTTCGGCAATTGTTTGGCAAACAGTTGTTGCAATATCAGCGCGTGTAATGTAATTAACGCAAATATGATTGTATAAAGGCTGTCGAAAAACGCGCCATTTGAGGCTTTCAGTCATTTCAAGCGGTGAGTATTCGTGCGCGTCAAGCATCACTCTGGCGGCGGATTTTGCCTTAATTCCAACAGCAAGCGGCAAAGTTTCGACATCGTTGGCAATCACCCAATCAAAGTTTTCCTGAGCCATTCTTTCGGCAAAACCTGTGCGGTTTTGATTCCAGTAAAACGATTCGTAATCGCCTGTAAAATATTTTATCGCCCGGATGAGCTTTCCAATCGGCGGTGAAGCCGGACCTTCATCGTATTGAACGTGAGCGACGCCTTCGATGCGCGAAGGCGCAAGCCCCAGAGTCGTGATGTCGTATTTATCCTTGAGCCACGAGATTTGCCGCAGAACGCGCGGGTCTGAGTGCAAATTGGTAAAGCAAATGATTAAAACTTTAGGTTTTGATTGATTTGTTTGCTCCATTTTCACAAATTGTTTTAGACGGCTGGCGCGTTAACCGCCAAAATATTCTCTCGCTTTATCTCACCGCGCAAAACTAGAAACAGTAAGGCGCAATAGAAAAGCAGAATCAACGTTTTCACCAAAATGCCTAGCGCCAAAGGCAGCGAAAAATGTAAAAACCACATACCCGCAACGCCGAACGCAAAGCTCGCGGCTAAAGTAAAAATCGCTTTGCCGAATTTGTAAGGAATCGGATAGAGCTTATGCCCATGAGCGAAAAGCGCGAGCGGGACGATCAATTGCGAAAGCAGAATCGAAATCGCCGCGCCTTCCTTGCCAAAACGCGGCACGAGAATCAGATTAAATGCCACCAGAAGTCCCGCCGAGACAAGCATTGCAATTCCGTATGCTTTGTTGTTTTTGGCGATTCCCGGTCCGATGCTGGCGATTGAGCCGAGACCGATGAAGATGTGATTAAACGCCAGCAGACCTGAAACAAAAGCAGCGTCGTAATAACTCGGTCTGGTCAAAACCATCAATATTTCCGGCGCGAAAAGCATAACACCGAGACTCATCGCGCAGCTTATTGCCAGAAAAGCGAGCAGCGCCTGCGCATAAATTTGCTTTGCTTCGGGCTGTTTATGAATCGAATAGGCAAAAGGTCCCCAAGCCATCTGAAACGCGCTGGTAAAAAACGCTACGGCGCTCGCCAGATTGATCCCGATTTGATATAGCCCGACTTCGTGCGTGTTGTTAATAAGTTGAATAAAATAAGCGCCCGAAAGATTAATCACCCAATAAGCCAGCGTTCCCGGAATCAAAGGATAGCTGAAAAGAAACATTTTCACCCATCTGCCCCAATCAAAAGAAAACGGCGAAATAATTTTCCTGAATAAAACAAAAGTCCAAACGATTGCCATGAACGAGGTTCCAAGCTGCGCGTAAAAAATTCCCGGCAGACCTAATCTCCAAACGATGACAAACAAGACATTTAGACCAATATTTACGAGACTGCTGGACAGGGTAAAAATTGTTGTTGCAAGCGGTCTGCGCTCCATCCGCAAAACGTTTACGGTAAAAACCGAAAACACGGTGAGCGGTAAATTGATTGCCATCAAAACCAGCAGCGGTGCGGTTGCCGGTTCGCGAAAGATTGATGCGGCAATAAAATCGCGGAAAATAACGACAAGACAGCTCAAAAAAGCTCCGACTCCGAAGCAAGACCAGAGAAAAGTATTAAGAGTGATTTTTCGGTCGTCCCCGCTTTCGTTATCGTAATACCAGCGCGCCATCGAGTTGTCGAGCGATAAAATTAATAAAATATTAAGAAGCGCGAAAATCGTCGTAACCAGGCTGGCAACACCATAATCCGACGGGGCAAAAATGCCTGTGTAAATCGGCGTCAGAAAAACCGAAATAAAACGACTCAAAACGCCCGACAAGCCGTAAACGAGGCTTTCTCCAGCTAGTTTTTTGAGTAAGGAATTGCCAGCCATCTATTTTTTCTCGCGCTTTTTATGAAGTTCAACGACTTCTTTGTAAATCTCCGCCAGTTCTCGTGCGATTTTCAGATCATCGTGATATTTTTCGACGTATTCACGGCTTTTCCTTCCTGTTTCGTGTCTTAGCTGAGCGTCTGCGATTAAATTTTCCAATTTTTCCTCGATATTGTCGGGATTGCCGTTAACGATTGGCAAATCAGCAGGATAATCTTTGCCTACTACGGGATTGATATAGCAAACAACCGGCTTGCCAAAAGCCATTGCCTCGACCGCCGCATAACCGTGCGCGCCCAAAATCAATTGGTCAACATAAACGTCGCATTCGCTCATAATTTTCAGAGCTTCACGGCGCTCAAGATTTTGCACAAATTTAAAATCAAAATCATATTTTGTCTTTAAATTTTCAACCGCCCGCAAAACGTATTTCGTTCCCTTGGCGACCGGAGCCGAAGGCGAATGAATCACGAGCGGCTTATGTTTAGCAGCATCTGGAAATCGCGGCTCGTGCTCGCTCAAAACGATTGACTGCCAAGTTTTAAATCTTTTGGGAAACAACTGCGAGTCAATAAACTGTCCCAAACCGGCGAATTCTAACGGATAAAAATTAAGTCCCGCAGCGAACAACTGATTTGCGCGTGAAATTGCCGCGCTTTCAGTTCTGGCATATTCATAATCGTCATTAAAAGCCAGCCGATAAAAAGGATTTTCCGGGAAATCAATTTCCGGGACGCGAATGTCCGAACCCATCCATTGAACAACGCCGGGCTTATTTATCCAACGCAAAAATTTGTAATTCCAATCTTCGGCAAAAACATTGGCGTCGGCAACCCAATGCAAAACGTCCGCCCAAGCAATCAAGCGCCACATCTCTGCAAAAACCTTCATTCGGCGAAGTTTGGCAATTTTTCCGGCGCTATAATCAAGAGAAAAAAATCTGACTTCTTCAGCCGTTTGAATCGCGTTTTCGGCAATCGAGAAACCGCGCGAGTCAACGCCTATTTTCCGCAATGAGCGAACTTTGTGGGAAATATCCGAGGCAATATTGACCGGCAGCAAAAGAACTCGCATCAATTTCTGAACTTGACGACCTGCGCCGGAACGCCGAACGCGACCGCATAATCGGGAATGTTTTTTGTTACGACAGCGCCCGCACCTATTTGCACACCTTTTCCGATTTGTACGCCGGGCAAAATTATCGAACCGATGCCGATGTCCGAATCGTCTTCAATCGTCACGGGTTGAAATTCGATTTCGCTGAATAAAATCGGAATATCTCTGCCTTGCTCTTTATGAAAACTGGTTAAAATCTTAACATTAGGGGCAATGCCGACATTGTTTCCGATGCGAATGCCGCCCGCGCTGTGGAAAAAGCAGTTCTGTCCGATCCAAACATTGTCTCCGATTGTCAGAGAATTTTTATAATAACCTTTTAAAATCGTGTTGTGTCCGATGTAAATATTGTTGCCAAGCTCTATGTTTTCGGGGTGAAAAACCAGCACGCCAGACTCAAAGACGACGTTTTCGCCGATCTTTTTGAACTCCGTCGGCGAGAACTCGCCGCTGCCGTGAGATTTATATTGCTTTGGCATAAACAGTTTTATTTCAACACTTCGCGCAATGTTCGGGAAACATTAGCGATGTTGTCAGACGTTAATTTATCGTACATCGGCAGAGCCAGACCGCTTTGATAAGCGCGCAAAGCGTTTGGAAACAATCGCTTACAATCAAGATCGAATTTCTCCTGATAAAATTTAACCGCCGGAATGCACTGCGCGCCGTAATTTGTCCCGACGCCGCGCATTTTTAATTCGGTAATTAGTTCATCTCGATTGTATTTCTCATTAATGACGACGTGAAAAGTCTGCCAGATATGATTTTTGTTTTCGGGCACAACCGGCAATTGAAGCGCTTTTTCATCAGCCAGCGCGGACAAATAAATTTGCGCTAAAACGTTTCTAATGCTGATATTTTCTTCAAGCCTGCGGATTTGCGAAAGAACCAGAGCGGCTTGAAAATCCGTCATTCGGTAATTAAATCCGGCGTCGATAAACTCCATTTTGCCATTGCGCATTTCTATTCCGTGATTTCTTAACCGCCGAAATTTTGCCGCTAATTCATCATCATTTGTCGTTAAAATTCCGCCTTCGCCCGAAGTAACGTTTTTGCGCGGATGAAGCGAAAACGAACCGATTTGCCCGAACGTGCCGACATGTTTGCCGTTTTCCGTCGAACCGAGAGCGCACGCTGCGTCTTCAATCACAAACAAATCGTGTTTTCCAGCTATTTCAACAATTGCAGAAATATCACACGCCAAGCCAAACTCGTGAACCGGAATTATCGCTCGCGTGCGCGTTGTGATCGCCTGTTCAATTTTGGAAACGTCAATGTTAAAAGTGTCGGATTCAACATCAACAAAAACGCATTTTGCGCCAACGATTTCAACTACATTTGCGGTCGCTACATACGAAAATGCCGGAACTATAACTTCATCGCCAGCGCCGATTCCCAAAGCGATGAGCGCCAGGTGCAGAGTTGCCGTTCCGCTCGAAACCGCTACGGCGTTTCGCACGCCGAGAAATTCGGCGACGGCATTTTCGAGTGCCTCGACATTTTTGCCCTGCACGAGATTGCCCGAACGCAGAACTTCCGCGACCGCCGAAATGTCTTCGTCGGTGATATTTGGCGACATCAGCGGGATAAAATTCATCAGGGGTTTTCCGGCAGATTTTTGAAGTATTCAGCCGTTTTTAAAACTCCTTCTTCGAGATCAACTTTCGCTTTAAAACCTAACACTTCGTGGGCTTTTTCGACGCTCGGAATGCGAATCGCAATATCGGCGGAAAGCGGCGGGCGAAATTCGATTTTTGATTTTGAATTTAAAACGCGGCAAATCGTTTGCGCTAAACCTAAAATTGTAATAACAGCGCGCGCGTTGCCGATGTTAAAGCTATTGCCGACGGCTTCAGGCGCTTCGAGACAGCGCATCAGGCATTCGACAAAATCGTCAATATAACACCATGCGCGGATTTGATTGCCGTCGCCGTTGATATAAATCGTTTCGTCGCGCAAAGCGCGTTTGATCATCACGGAAATCGCGCCTTCGCCGGTTTGACCGGGACCGTAAACGTTAAAAGGGCGGACGGTGACGGTCGGTAAATCGTATTGGCGAAAATAGGAATGCGTCAGATGCTCGCCTGCCAATTTGCTGACGGCGTAAACCCAGCGCGCTTCACCGGCTGAACCGGCGACGGTATCGGTTATTTCAGAAGCGCGAAAAGCCAGCGAACCGAAGACTTCCGAAGTCGAAAAATCAACAAAACGGTCTTTGACGCCGTTAGAGCGAGCAGATTCGAGAGCGTTCGCCGTACCGATCATATTGACGCGCATCGTTTTGACAGGGTCTTTAATGACAGTATCAATCCCGGCAATCGCTGCGGCGTGAATAACAACATCAGCGCCGCGCATTGCTTCGGTCAGATGTTCGGCTTCCAAAACGTCGCCTTTGACGATTTTTAAATTCGGGTGGTGGGCAAAACCGCTGTCGGTCAATGTGTCGCGGTGAAAATTGTCGTAAGCCGTAATCCGGTTTTCCGAAATGAGATTTTTTATCAGCGTGTTGGCGATAAAACCCGCGCCGCCGGTGATAAAAATATTTTTATTAACAATCACTTTTTACTCTTTTCCAAAATTTCTGATTTTATGAACAAGCTCAATCGCTTTTTTCGATTCTTCGAGTCCAAATCCGTTCCCGGCGAGAATCTGCTCGTAGCACTTTGTGTGTAAATCGGTAAAACCGTCGCTGAATTCAAATTCGCGCCCGTTGATCAAAGTCGAACGAAAGGTTCGTTTTCCTTCGCTTTTGGCAATCTGGGGCAAATCGTTTTCGTCAATCGAAAGCTGCCAGCTTACATCTGCTCGCTCTAATTTCAAAAAACCTGCGGCTTTGTTCGCGTTGTGATATTCGACTTTGTTTTCAACGACATCGCCGAAAACCCAAATCAGCATATCGAAAAAATGCACGCCGATGTTTGTGGCAATTCCGCCCGATTTATGAACGTCGCCTTTCCAGCTAAATTGATACCAGTTTCCGCGCGAAGTAATGTATTTCAAATCAACTTCAAAACGCTCGCCTTTCGGCGCATTCGCCGCCATTTCGCGCAAAGCAATCACATTCGGATGCAGGCGAAGCTGTAAAATTGTGTAAACCCGTTTTCCGGTTTCGCGCTCGATTTCAGTCAGAGCTTCGACATTCCAGGGATTTAAAACAATCGGTTTTTCGCAGATTACGTCGGCATCGTGCCGCAATCCGAAACGAATGTGCGCGTCGTGCAGATAATTGGGCGAGCAAACCGTCACGTAATCGAGATTGACTTTCTGCCGTTTTAGCTTCTCGATATGACGATCAAAGCGTTCAAATTCGACAAAAAAATCGGCGTGCGGAAAATAGCTGTCCAAAACGCCGACCGAATCAAACGGATCGAGCGCGGCAATTAAATTATTGCCCGTATCTTTGATGGCTTTTAAATGTCTTGGCGCGATGTAGCCGGCTACTCCGATCAGCGCGAAGTTTTTCATAAACCGCTTATTGTACCTTAAAAACTCTTCCGTCTCGAAGCTCATAACTCTCGCCGCTTTCGGGACAAACCGCGACGCCGTTTTCATCGAATTTTAAACGATGTCCGTATTCGCTCATCCAACCGATGTGACGGCTCGGATTTCCGACGACGAGCGCATACGGCGGAACGAATTTCGTGACAACCGCGCCCGCGCCGACGAAAGCAAATTCGCCGATGTCATTGCCGCAAACAATCGTCGCATTCGCGCCAATTGAAGCGCCGCGCCCGACGCGCGTTTCGAGATATTGATCGCGGCGATTGACGGCGCTGCGCGGATTGATAACGTTGGTAAAAACCATCGAAGGACCTAAAAACACGTCGTCTTCGCACACAACGCCGGTGTAAATCGAAACGTTATTTTGCACTTTGCAGTTTTTTCCCAAAACAACGCCCGGCGATACGACGACATTCTGACCGAGATTGCAATCTTCCCCGATACGGCTGCCGGGCATAATGTGAGAAAAATGCCAGATTTTCGTTCCCGCGCCGATTTCCGCCCCTTCGTCAACGACGGCTGTTTCGTGTGCGAAGTAATTTTTTTCGGACATATTTTTAAACGCTGCTTCAAACTTAGACTGCTTTTTTTAAAATTCGTTTTTTAGATCGGCTTCTAATTTGAATCAAAATGTATCGAATATATTTCAGGGCGTTGAAACTGCGCTGGAAAAATGTTTTCATCATTTTACAAACTTTGCAAGGCTAAAGGAATTTCCAGAAGTGAACGGAAAAGAAAAAACTCTCGGCGAACTCAGGGCAAGCGGTTACGAAACACGCACGGTTAAAGACGAGCTGCGCGCGAATCTAATTCGCAAAATTCAGGCTGGTGAAAAACTTTTTAAAGGAATAGTCGGTTATGAAGAAACCGTGATTCCTCAATTAATTAACGCAATCCTCTCAAAGCACAACATCATTCTTTTAGGCACGCGCGGGCAGGCGAAAAGCCGAATTATACGGCAGCTTACAGATTTGCTTGACGAACAAATTCCGATTATCGCCGGTTCTGAAATCAACGATAATCCGTTTCATCCTTTAAGCGCTTACGGGCGACAGCAGATCGAATTATATGGCGATGAAACCAAAATTGATTGGGTCGGGCGCGAACAGCGTTTTGTCGAAAAACTGGCGACGCCGGATGTGACAATTGCCGACATCATCGGCGACGTTGACCCGATTAAAGCCGCCAAGGGCGGGCATCTTTTAAGCGATGAATTAACGATTCATTTCGGCTTGCTGCCGCGCGCCAATCGCGGAATTTTCGCCATCAACGAATTGCCGGATTTGGCTGGAAAAATTCAAGTCGGACTTTTCAACATAATGCAGGAAGGCGACGTGCAGATTAAAGGTTATCCAGTGCGTTTGCCGCTCGACGTGATGCTTGTTTTTTCGGCTAACCCGGAAGATTACACAGCTCGCGGCAAAATCATCACGCCTTTAAAAGACCGCATCGGCACGGAAATTATGACGCATTACCCGAAACACATCGGTCTGGGCGTCGAAATTACCAAACAAGAGGCTTGGACTGAAAGAGATTCGGGTTTACAGGTTTTTATCCCCGAGTTTATTTCGGAAATTGTCGAGCAAATCGCTTTTGAAGCGCGTGACGACCAGCGAATTGATAAACGCAGCGGAATTTCGCAGCGTCTGCCGATTTCGGTTTTGGAAGCGGTCGTCTCGAACGCCGAGCGACGCGCGCTATTGAATGACGAAACGGAAATTGTGCCGCGAATCTCTGACATTTACTCGGCTTTGCCCGCGATGACGGGAAAAATGGAGCTTGAATACGAAGGCGAACAGGTTGGAGCCGAGCGCGTGGCGAAAGATTTAATCAAACGCGCTTGCGGGCAGATTTTTGAAGGCTTTTTCGTCGGCATTGATTTTACGCCGACCGTGCGCTGGTTCGACACGGGAAATAAATTAAAGCTCGCGGATACGGCTGCCGCTAACGAATGCGTCTTTTTTCTTGAAGACGTGCCCGAATTGGCGGAAACCGCGCTCGTGCCGTTCGATTTTAATCGCGGCGAAGAAGCAAAGCTCGTCGCCGCCTGCGAATTTGTTTTGGAAGGCTTATATGCGCAAAACAAAATTTCGCGCAACGAAGAGGGCGGTTTTGAAGCCGTCACCAAAGCGCGTAAAGACCGTCGCGGAATGATTTACGACGATCTGAGCGATTTGGATAATTTTAATTAAACGGAGGCTTTCGAAATGAGTCAAATAACGGTCGAAACTGAAATCGAAAAACGCCGTGCCGAATTGTGCGATATGGCGAAAAATCAAGGCGTTAAACCGGTGCAAAAAGTCGAAGATTTGTACGGAGATTTTGCCGATGATGTGGATATTGATGAATTTCTGGAAATAATTCGGGAGATAAGAAATTCAGACGAAAATAGTAAGAATTAATGGAAGATTTTGTTTTGGCTGATACAAACGTCGTTTCGTACCTTTTCAAAAAAGACACGCGAGGCAGCGTTTACAAACCGCATATCGAACACAA
>DASVQU010000075.1:0-71668 GCA_036388995.1 Pyrinomonadaceae bacterium
TCTGAAAAATCGAAATTATCAAACAAAAGTCGAACGGCTTGTTCGCTTTTATCGCGTCTTTCGTCCGGCGGAAGCGATTTTTGTTTTTCGAGATAAATTTTGCGAAGCTCGGCTTTTTTCATCTTTTTAAATTCGCTCAAAATCAATAAAACCTTGTTCGGCGTCGGTTTTTATCAAACGCACAGAAACGTGGTCGCCAACATCAATTCCTGCTTCGTTGACAACAATTTTTCCTTCCGCCGGAGGATCGAGCAGGCGCACAAAAACGCCTTTTCGGGAAACGCCCGTAATGATTCCCTGAAAAATTTCGCCGATATTTTGACTCAAAACCTGCGCGGCGACGATTTTTCGCATTTTGCGTTCGACTTTTCGCGCGGCGCTTTGCCGTTCGTTGCAGCGCGCGGCGATTTTTTCGAGTTCTTCGATTGAATAAGGCGCGGGCGCGTTTTTGATCGCGGCTTTGACCAGACGTTGCGTAATCAAATCTGCGTAACGGCGATTCGGCGCGGTCGAATGCGTGTAATCGTTTACGGCGAGACCGAAATGCCCATCGGTTTCCGGCTCGCCCGGTTTATCAACCGTGTAATCGCCCGCGCCGATAAGTTTGACCACTGACAAAGACAAATCCGGGAAATGAACCGGATCGCCGGCGCGCCGGCGTTCGAGAAAATCCGCAAGCGCAATCGAGCTTGGCTCTTCGGGAAGCTTTTCGCCGAAATCGGCTGCTAATTCGGCAATTCGCTGCCAGCGTTCGGGACGGCGAACAATGCGTTTGAGCGCCGGATATTTGTTTGTTTCAAGAAACTCCGCCATCAAAACATTGGCGGTAATCATCAGGTTTTCGATTAAATAACGCGCCTGATTTTTTTGTTTGACGGTCAAATAAATCGCGCCGTCGCGCAGCGCGGTAGTCGCTTCGACAGTTCCGAACTCCAGAGCGCCTTCTCTCACGCGCACCGCTCGCAAACGATCTGCGGCTTCGTCCTGCAATCGAATTTGTTCTTCCAATCCGGCAATTTCTGCGGGAAATTCTGTTTTTCCGTCAAGAAAATCGCCGACCGAATCATAATCGAGCTTCGCGTAGTTATGAACGAGCGCGCGATAAATGCCGTTTAGTTTTACGCTCCCGTCTTTTGCGACTACAAAATCCGCGACAATTGCCAGACAATCTTTATTTTCCAGCAAAGAAGTCAAATCTTCGGAAAGACGGCGCGGGAGCATCGGAAATGTTTGAATGCCGGTGTAAACGGAAGTCGTATTTTGCCCGGCGTAAACGTCCGTCTCCGAATTTTTCGGCACAAATGCGTCAACATCTGCAATCCCGACGCGCATCCTGATTTCTTCATTTTCCAATTGCTCGGCAACTTCAACCTGGTCTAAATCGCGCGATTCTTCGTTATCAATCGAAGACCACAACAAACGCCGCAAATCAACAATTTCAGAATCGAGCTTTGTCTTTAAATCGTTATCGGCAGCGTTGTTTTCGGCAAGAACGGCGGGCGGCGAGTCGGGAATAAAGTCTTCTTCAAGCATCGCCTCGCGGGCAATTTTTTGAAGATTTATTGAGGAATAGATGCGTTGGTTCATTCGATCATAATAAGACATCGTGAAACGCTAACTCAAAGATTTTGCAATAACATTTTTTGAGTAAGATCCGTGCGGCTGCGCTGTTTCATTGCAGTTTTTCCAGCCGTAATTTAACCGCGTTTCTTTTCCGGTCGCGTTTTCTTTGGGGCGATGGTTTTATTCGGAACGTCAGTTGACTTTAAATTCGGGTCTTCTTTTGATTCGTTCGCCGCCTTCGCAGTCGCCAGCAGTTCCGAATCTTTGAGCAATTTGGCAACTGCTTTGGCGCGTTTATTCGGTCTCTTTTTTTCTGCCATCGTTTCGGTTCCTTTTGTTTTTAATTTTTCAGAGTTCAATAGAATTATTTTTCCGATTCTTTAATGATAATTTTGCCGTCGGGCATTTCGTAAATCAGTTTTTTGTCGCGCGAATAGATATTCGGTAAACCAAGCCTGCGATTTTCCTCCTGTGCTTTTCGGACGGCTTTATTTCCGATTCGCTGAAACTCACGCGCGATTTCGTATGTTTCCGGTTTTAGTTTTGTTTTCTGCTTCACTTTAAGCTTTCCTCAAATTTATCGAACAACTCCTGGTCAATAACAAAAATATCGTCCGTTTCGCCAATTGCATCCTGATTAAAACTACCTTCCGAATTGTAAAACAAACTCCACGAATCGGCTAAATTTTTGTAAATTTGCCAAAAATTCTTTTTTCCGCGGTCAAAACGTCGGCGTACATCTTCGTCTGGAACAAAATGCCCGCCCTTTTTCACGCGCTCTTTGATGCGCGCAATCGAAACTTCCGGCGATTCGACAAAAATAAAAACGATTTGAATTTGATAGCCGTTCGCTCTCCAAATCCCGAAATGCTGTTGTAAATAGCGACCGGAAAGCGTGCTTTCCATCAACAGCGATTTTCCTTGCCTGACTGTTTCATTTAATTTCTTAAAGAAGATTTTGCCGGCGCTGATTTTCTTTTCCGAAGGATTTGCGGCGGAAAGCTCTTTAGCGATTTCGTCGGCGTTTAAAAACTCAAAATCGTGTTCAGCCAAAAATTGCAGCGCGAATGTCGTTTTCCCGACACCGTTTGCTCCCGCCGCAATTACAGCTCGTTTTTCCATCTTTGCTTTTAATACGCCTGCGTTTGACATTCAATACATTTCGACGGAATTGAAGCCGAAAAGATATACGTTGTGCTTCACAAAAACGGGCGTTTTCGGTAGTATAACGTTTTTCGCAAGCAACTTCGTTCTCATATTAACGTCACGCGAAAATTCCTGATTTCATAAACTTTTATGACCGGCTCAAACGGCAAAAGAATACTTGTAATGGGCGGCAGCGGAATGCTCGGACATAAGCTTGTCCAAAGCTGGAACAGCCGTTTTGACGTTTGGACGACTCTGCGCGGGAGTTTTTCCGGTTACCGGCGATTCGGGATTTTTGATGAAGATAAAACCGTGCCGAATGTTCGGGTTGACGATTTCGATTCGGTCGTTGACGCTTTTGCGCGGTCAAAACCCGATGTGGTCGTAAACTGCATCGGAGTTATCAAGCAGCTCAAAACAGCCAAAGACCCAATTCCGACTTTAACGACGAATGCCGTCTTTCCGCATCGTCTCGCAAAATTGTGCCGCGCTTCGGGCGCGCGGTTGATAACTTTAAGCACCGATTGCGTTTTTAGCGGGCGAACCGGAAATTACACCGAGCAGGACGCGCCCGACGCCGAAGATTTGTACGGGCGGAGCAAAAATATGGGCGAAGTCGCTGACGAAAATTGTCTCACCATTCGCACTTCGATTATCGGCAGAGAGCTTGAATCGGCGCACAGTTTAATCGAATGGTTTTTGTCGAATCGAGGCGGTCGCGTGCGCGGATTTACGCGGGCGATTTATTCGGGTTTTCCGACTGTTGTGCTGGCTGATATTTTGGCGAATTTAATCGAAAATTATCCTCAACTGAGCGGCGTTTGGCACGTTTCGAGCGAGCCGGTAAACAAATACGAATTGCTGCTTTTGACGCGCAAAGCGTACAATCTTGATATTGAAATCGAGCCTGACCACGATTTTCAGATTGACAGAAGCTTGGATTCAAGTCGTTTCCGCCGTGAAACGGGCTTTGTTCCGCCGTCCTGGGAAGCAATGATTAACCGGATGGCGAATGATGATACTACTTACGACGAATGGAGAAATACAGTTTAATAAGCCTGTCGAGCCGCGAGCTTGAAGAATCAATTTCAAATGCGTATTTGATTCTTTCGCCAGCTTGATAGACCTTGCAGACTCAGCGAATTTAAATGGTTTTAGAGGGGAAAAGAATTTTAGTGACGGGCGGGACGGGATCGCTCGGTCAAGTTTTGGTTAGACGCCTTTTGTCGGGCGAGATGGGACGCCCGCGCTCGATTACGGTTTTCTCGCGCGACGAAGCGAAACAGCATTATATGCGGCTCGCTTTTCTCCGCCGAAAAGAAGCGACCGACGATATTATTTACGAAAACTCGCGCCAGCTTTTAAATTTCCGAATCGGCGACGTGCGCGATTACGCCGCGCTGTTAGCCGCACTGCGTTCGGCTGACGTTGTATTTAACGCCGCCGCTTTAAAACAAGTCCCGACGTGTGAATATTTTCCGTTTGAAGCCGTCCAGACGAACATCGGCGGCGCGAATAATCTCGTCAGAGCGATTCGCGAAAACGCGCTCGGAATCGAAACCGTAGTGGGCATTTCGACCGATAAGGCTTGCAAACCGATTAACGTGATGGGAATGACCAAAGCGTTGCAGGAGCGCGTGCTTTTGGAAGCAAATATGGATTGCCGCGACACGAAATTCGTCTGTGTTCGTTACGGCAATGTGATTGCGTCGCGCGGCTCGATTGTTCCGCTGTTTATCGAACAAATCAAAGCAGGCGGTCCCATGACGATCACGCTGCCGGAAATGACCAGATTTTTACTGAGCCTGGACAAAGCGGTTGACACGGTTTTTGCCGCAGTGCGAGAAGGACAAAGAGGAGAAACTTATATTCCGCAGGTTCCGGCGGCGCGAGTCGTTGATGCGGGGCAGGCGTTGATGCAGCTTCAAAATAAAGAAGTCGAAATGGTTTTCACCGGAATCCGTCCGGGCGAAAAAGTCCACGAAATAATGGTGTCCGAAGAAGAATGTTTCCGAACGTCGGAAAGAAACGGTTTTTACGTGATTCATTCGATACTGCCGGAGCTTCGCGGCGAAAGCGGGGGCTTTGAACCCGCATTGAACGGCGAATATTCTTCGGCAAACGACAATATTTCGATTCCTGAGCTGCAAAGGCTGCTTGCGGCGGCAAGCGACGAAATTGCGTCATTTAAATAATTTTCAATGCGGTTCTTAAAAATCGGAGTTTGACGAACGAAGTCGAAACCAATTAATTTTTGATTTGGAGCGTCGAATCTGATTTATCTTTAATGAGCGCAATCAGCCAACCGAATCTCGAAGAGTTGCACAAAACCGGCGGCAATTCTTTTGCCAACCCTCAAGCCGTTGATTCTTTGCCCGAAAAGCCAATCGTGGTAATCGAACCGAGCAAGGCTTGGGTTGCGCTCAATTTGCGCGATTTGTGGCATTACCGCGATTTGCTTTATATCCTGATGATGCGCGACATCAAGGTGCGCTATAAGCAAACCGCTCTCGGCGCGGCTTGGGCGATTATTCAGCCGTTATTCACGATGCTGATTTTTACGCTCTTTTTCGGGCGTCTCGCCGGAATGCCTTCGGACGGAATTCCGTATCCGCTTTTCGCTTACGCCGGGCTTCTGCCGTGGACATTTTTTTCAAACTCCATCACCAACAGCGGAAACAGTCTGGTCGGAAGCTCGAATCTGATTACGAAAGTTTATTTTCCGCGAATGATTATCCCGACGGCTGCCGTCGGTTCGGGATTGCTCGATTTTCTGATCGCTTTCGTTCTTCTCGTCGCGCTGATGTTTTATTACGGCGCGGGTTTATCAATCAACATTTTGATGCTGCCGGTTTTAATCGTTCTGACGAGTCTGCTGGCAATCGGCGTCGGAATGTGGATGTCCGCGCTCAACGTCAAATATCGCGACATTCGCTACGCTCTGCCGTTTTTGGTTCAACTCGGATTATTCGCCACGCCGATTATTTACCCGGCGAGTCTTGTGCCGGAAAAATGGCGCTGGCTGCTCTGGCTCAATCCGGTCGCCGGACAAATCGAAGCATACCGCTCGGCGTTTTTCGGCAAACCGTTTGATTGGCTCGCTCTCGGCATTTCGACCGCCTTGACTCTGGTAATCTTGTTTTATGCGGCGTTTATGTTCAAGAGAATGGAAAAGAGCTTTGCCGACATCATTTAGATTAGTAGTTTTAGTTTTTGAATGAAACCGATTATCCGAGTCGAAAATCTCAGCAAGCAATACGCCATCGGCGGCAAGCAGGAGCCTTACGCGACGTTTCGCGAATCGCTCGTCAACGCCGCTCGATTGCCGCTCAATGTGATTAAACGCCGTCCGAAAGAAAACGCCGGTCATCGCTTTTGGGCTTTAAAAGACGTGAGTTTTGAAGTTAAGCCGGGCGAAGTAGTCGGCATTATCGGGAGAAACGGAGCGGGCAAATCAACGCTTTTAAAAATTCTCTCGCGCATTACAGAACCGACTGCCGGAAGAATCGAGCTTTACGGTCGCGTCGGCTCGCTTTTGGAAGTCGGAACCGGATTTCACCCGGAATTGACGGGCAGAGAAAACATCTTCTTAAACGGCGCGATTCTCGGAATGCGGCAAGAAGAAATCGCCAAAAAGTTTGACGAAATCGTTGATTTTGCGGAGATCGAAGATTTTCTCGACACGCCCGTAAAACGCTATTCGTCTGGTATGTACACCCGACTTGCTTTTGCGGTCGCCGCCAATCTCGAACCGGAAATCTTGATTGTTGACGAAGTTTTAGCGGTCGGCGACGCCGAATTTCAAAAGAAATGTTTGGGCAAGATGAAAGCGGTATCGGAGCAAGAGGGAAGAACTGTTATCTTTGTCAGCCATAATATGTCGGCTGTGCAGAATCTTTGCAACTCCGCAATATTTTTAAACAAGGGACAAGTCGCTCAAATCGGCGCCGTTGCGGAAGTCATCAACAATTATCTCGCTAAAAATATGGACAGTCCTTTAAAGCGAGAATGGAACGCTGAAAACGCTCCGGGCAATGAAGCCGTTAGATTAAAACGTGTTGAGATATTACCTGAATATTTGCCCGATTCCGACGGTATTGACGTTCGGGTTCCGGTAAACGTAATTGTCGAGTTTTGGAATTTGAAGCCTCAATTATTAAACGTCAGCATTCAGTTCTTCAACGCAAAAGGCGATTGTATTATGGCGCTTGGAAGCACCGCTATGCAGTTGCAAAAGGGCGTTGCCACAGCACAGTTGAGGGTTCCTGCAAATTTTTTGAACGACGATTCTTATTACCTGTCCGTTGTCATTGTAAAAGACAAAGGGGCGGTGATTTATGTTTTAGAAGATGCAATCGGTTTTACGGTTGAGGATTACCGGGCGAACACCGCATGGTTTGGTAAATGGATGGGAGCCGTCAGACCAACCTTTTTGCCGTTTACTCTGAGCCAAGCTAACGAATAATATTATGTCCAATTTTTATACCCGGCTATTAAGCGAAGTCATTAACAGCCTTGCAAATAATTATAATGACAACCACGATTTCTACCGTTTCGGGCAAGCGAAAGAAACACTAAAACATCGCCTAGCCGAAAATTTTATGTTGTCTCGCGGTCAGAATTTAATTCACGTCAATTCTACTCTTACCGGCTATTCATCCCTCGATCCCTATCTTGAGCGGCTTAACTGGTTATACGAGACGTTAGAGGATGAAAAGTCGAAACAAACTTTGATTAAACTTATTGCCTTCCGAATTCTCGGCAAAAAAAAAGTAAAATTACCGTTAAGCACTCCCGAACACTGGCAAACGATCCGCCAGTTGCACGAGCTTGAAGACGAGAAAGACTTTTTGCAAGTTAGTTTTGAAAATTGGAAGTTAAAGAAAACAGATTTGAATAAAATCAATTATCCGATTCAGCTTTATTACTCGGCAGCGGGAACTTATTACACTTTTGTTCTAAAACAATATGAGTATCCCGTTTCAAACGATTTCATCATCAAAGCCGAAACGGGCGATTACGTTATTGATGCCGGAGCCTGTTGGGGCGATACGGCATTATATTTTGCAAACGCCGTCGGTGCGAACGGAAAAGTTTTTTCATTTGAATTTATTCCGAGCAACGTCAATATTCTTCGTCGAAATTTAGCTTTAAATCCGCATCTTGAGAACAGGGTTGAGATTATCGAAAAGGCGGTTTGGAGCGAATCCGACACAACGCTTTATTATGACGATAACGGTCCCGCAAGCAGAGTCGGTTCTACTCCGCAAAACACTCAGGAAGATAAAGCTTCAACTCTTTCCATAGATGATTTGGTAAACAGCTCCAGCCTCAACAAACTTGATTTTATTAAAATGGATATTGAGGGCGCCGAGCCTCGTGCATTACAGGGCGCAAGAAAAACTCTGGAAAAATTCAAACCGAAATTGGCAATTGCTATTTATCACAGTTTAGACGATTTTGTCGAAATTCCGCGATTTCTCGATTCTTTAGGCTTGGGATATAAGTTTTACCTGGGACATTACACGATTCATATTGAAGAAACGATTCTATACGCGGTTTAATATTTATTGATGATAAACGTTACGCAGACATTTTTCCCACCGCTCGAAGAATATGTCGCGCAGTTGCAGCGCATCTGGGACACGAAGTGGCTGACAAATCGCGGCGAGCTGGTGAAAGAGCTTGAAGCTAAACTAAACGAGCGGCTCGGCGTCAAGAATCTGCTTGTCGTCAACAACGGCACAATCGCGCTGCAAATCGCCATTAAAGCTCTCGATTTGACCGGCGAAATTATCACCACGCCGTTTTCTTACGTGGCGACCGTCAGCAGCATTGTCTGGGAAAACTGCACGCCGGTTTTTGTTGATATTGACGCGGATTATTTGACGATTGACGAAACCAAAATCGAAGCGGCTATTACCGAAAAAACTTCGGCGATTTTGGCGACACACGTTTACGGAAATCCGTGCAATGTCGAAGCGATTGCCGCGATTGCCGAAAAGCACAATTTAAAAGTCGTTTACGATGCCGCGCATTGTTTCGGAGTGAATTACAAAGGCGAGTCAATTTTAAATTGGGGCGACGTTTCGACCTTGAGTTTTCACGCGACCAAGCTTTTTCACACCGCCGAAGGCGGCGCAATTGTTTGCCGCAGCGACGAACTTGCGCACCGCATTTTTTATATGCACAACTTCGGTCACAAAGGACACGAAGATTTTTGGGGGCTAGGAATCAACGGCAAAATCTGCGAGCTTCAAGCCGCGATGGGACTCGCCGTTTTACCGCACTTGGATGACATAATTGCCCGGCGAAAATCGGTTTGCGATCTTTACGACGAATTGTTGATTCAAAACATGCTGCTCGAAAAACCGCTTGTCCGAGCCGAAACCGATTACAATTACGCTTATTATCCGGTTCTGTTTCCCACCGAAAAGGATTTGCACCGCGTCAAAAACGCTCTGAACGAGCAGGAGATTTTCCCGCGCCGCTATTTTTACCCGACGCTCGATGCGCTGCCTTACGTAAAGCGCGGAAATCTGCCGATTTCGGACGACGCTAGCAAAAGAGTTTTGTGCCTGCCTTTATCCGCCGAGCTTGACGCGCAAACGATAATCAAAATCTGCGATTCGATAACGCGAGCTTTGACGGTATGAAAATAGCCGTTATGCAGCCTTATTTATTTCCGTACATCGGTTATTTTCAATTATTAAATGCCGTTGATAAATTCGTCGTTTTTGACGACGTAAATTTTATTAAAAAAGGCTGGATAAATCGAAACAACATTTTGGTAAATCGTCAAAAATACCTTTTCACCGTTCCTTTAAAAGACGCGAGCCAGAACAAGCTAATTAAAGAAGTGCAAATTGCAGACGACGGTTGGCAGGAAAAGTTTTTAAAAACCGTTGCGCAAAGTTATAAAAAAGCCGAGTTTTTCGATGAAGCTTTTGCGCTGATAGAAAAAATTGTGCGTTCGGGCGAATCTTTCCTTGCTAAACTGATTTTGCAGAGTCTGCGGCTTCTCAAAGACGCGCTCAAGATCAATGCGGAAATCGTGTCGAGTTCGGAGATTTATAATAACCGCGAGTTGAAGGCGCAAGATCGAATTTTGGATATTTGTAAACAGGAAAAAGCGACCGAATACGTTAATCCGGCGGGCGGAATGGAATTGTACGACCGACGAATTTTCTTCGAAAACGGAGTGAAGCTGTTTTTTCTCAAAACCGATCCCTTTTCTTACCGGCAATTCGGCGATGAATTTGTGCCGCATCTTTCTATTATTGACGTTTTGATGTTTAACGGCGCGGCGGGAACGCAGGAGCTTTTGTCGAGATACGTTTTAGATTAAAAAATGATTGGTGAATACCGAAAAATTGTCGAGCATTACGAAAACTGTCTGGCACACTACGGCGACACTCCGCGCGGAGTTGATTGGACGAAAGAAGCCGAAGTTGATGTTCGATACAAAGTTATGCTCGAAGTGATTCGGCGAAGCGATGCGAGCGCAGTCAGCTTGCTCGATTTCGGCTGCGGAACGTCGCATCTTTTCGAGTATATTTTGCGAAACAGCCTTCAAAGCGGAATTGAATACAGCGGGCTTGATCTTTCCGAAAAATTTATTGAAGTTTCAAAAAACAAATTCCCAAACATTAATTATTATCAAGCCGACATCATTAAAAACCCGGACGCAGTTCCGGCATTCGACTACATCGTGATGAACGGCGTTTTGACGGAAAAGCGCGAATTGTCTTTTGAAGAAATGTGGGAATACGCGCAAACGCTGCTCGCCCGCGTGTTTGAAAAAGCGCGGCGCGGCGTCGCTTTTAATGTGATGGCGAAAACGGTTGACTGGGAACGCGATGATTTGTTTCATCTTCCGATGGATACGCTCGCGGCGTTTCTGGTCAAAAAGCTGTCACGCAATTTCATCATCAGAAGCGATTACGGGCTTTACGAATACACGACTTATCTTTACAGGTGAACGGGATGAAAAAAGTTGTAATTTTCGGCACGCAGGATTTCGCCGAATTAGCGCATTATTATCTGACAAACGATTCGCCCTACGATGTGGCGGCTTTTTCGCTTTCGCAGGAATATCTCAACGCTGACGAATTTAAAGGTTTGCCCGTCGCGGCGTTTGAAACCGTCGAGGAAAAATATCCGCCCGACGATTTTGCTTTCTTCGCGCCGATGTCGCCCAGAAAAATGAGCCGTCTGCGCGCCGACATTTACAATCAAATCAAAGCGAAAGGCTACGAATTAATCAGCTACATCAGCTCGAAAGCCACCCGTTTTAACAATGAAATCGGAGATAATTGTTTTATTTTGGAAGACAACACGCTCCAGCCGTTTACGAACATCGGCAACAATGTCGTGATGTGGAGCGGCAATCACATCGGGCATCACGGAACGATCAAAGATCACGTTTTTTTCACGTCTCACGTCGTTTTATCCGGTCACTGCACAATCGAACCCTTTTGCTTTTTCGGCGTCAATTCGACGATTCGCGACGGACTTCGGCTCGCCGAAGGAACGCTCGTCGGAATGAGCGCCAGCGTTACCAAAAACACCGAAGAATGGGGAGTTTATCTTGGAAATCCGGCTAAAAAGCTCGAAAATAAATTGAGCCACGAAGCGATGTAAAGTTTATGCGCTGGATAAAAAAAGGGCGGATTTTCGATCCGCAAAACAACTCGTCCGGTTGGATTAAGAATTATGCGGCGATTCCGGTCGCTGATTTGATTGATGACGAAACCCTCAGAATCTATTTTTCGACGAGGGACGATAAAGGGCGAAGTCTGCCGACTTTTATCGAAGTCGCGCCCGATAAACCGGAAGAAATAAAATACGTCCACAATGAACAGATTTTACCGCTCGGTGAACCGGGGACTTTCGATGACAGCGGAATTATGCCGTCGTGCGTCGTTAATCTCGAAAATCGAAAATTGCTGTACTACATCGGCTGGAATCCGCAAGTGACCGTTTCTTACAGATTAAGCGTCGGTTTAGCCGAAAGTTTCGACGGTGGGAAAACTTTTGAAAAAGTTTCTCGCGGTCCGGTTTGCGAC
Source organism: Pyrinomonadaceae bacterium (assembly GCA_036388995.1). GTDB lineage: Bacteria > Acidobacteriota > Blastocatellia > Pyrinomonadales > Pyrinomonadaceae > JALZCH01. Next base: position 11,778 of record DASVQU010000075.1, read on the forward strand.
CGCAGTTTTGACGAGCCGTTTTTCAATACTGCTCCGTATGTCATAAAAGAAAACGAGATTTGGAAAATGTGGTACGCCTCGTGTACCGAATGGAGCGTCGTTAACAATCATCCCGAACCGCATTACCATATCAAATATGCTGTTTCGACAAACGGAATTGACTGGCAAAAAACTCAAATCGTCTGCATTGATTACGACGACAAATTTACCGAAGCCATCGGAAAACCCTGCGTTTACCGGGAAGAGGGAATTTATAAAATGATTTATTCGCACCGCAGCGTCACCGATTATAGAATTGACCGCAAGAAAAGCTACCGGCTCGGTTACGCCGAATCGAAAGACGGAGTTGTTTGGCAGCGAAAAGATGATGAGGTCGGAATTGCTTTTAGCGAGGACGGCTGGGATTCGATTATGCAGGAATACGCGACAACCTACGTTTTCAAAGGAAAGCGTTACCTCATTTACAATGGAAATGGCTTCGGACAAACGGGCTTTGGTTATGCAATCCAGGAACAAACCTAAAGTCGCTGTTTTTATGGTGGCTTATAATCACGCCCGTTATATCGCGCAAGCGATTGAAGGCGTGTTAATGCAGGAAACCGATTTCCCCTTTAAATTATTTATCGGCGAAGATTGTTCGACTGACGAAACCCGAAACATTTGTTTGAGTTTTAAAGAAAAATACCCGGATAAAATCAATTTAATCTTAAACGAGAAAAACCTCGGCGGAGCGCCCAACGCGCTGAACGTTTACAAAGTTTGTTTTGAATACGGCGATTATGTCGCAATGTGCGAAGGCGACGATTACTGGACGGATTCGCGCAAACTGCAAAGACAAATTGATTTTCTCGAAGCCAATCCTGATTTCTCCGTTTGTTTTCATCCCGTCAAAATCATTTATGAAGAAAGCGGGGAGGAAAAAATAACAAATGAAAATCAAGCCGAAACGACCGCTTTTGAAGATTTGGCTTTAAATAATTTTATTCATACCGTTTCCTGTGTTTTTCGGAATAATTCATTACAGTTTCCCGATTGGTACGGCAAACTTTCGGCGGGCGATTACATACTTCATTTGTTGAACGCGCAATATGGAAAAATCGGGTTTATCAACGAAGTAATGGCTGTTTATCGAATTCATAAAGGCGGTGTTTGGGGCGCAAAGAATCTTGCAGAGCTTTACATAAAATGGATACCGATTGTCCAAGAATGTCGCCGGCATTTTTATCCGAAAGGCGCGGAACAATTCACCAAACAATTGGCAAACAGCCATCAGCAATTGTGTTTCGCTTATTTTGAAGCAAACCGATACAAAGATTTCCGGCGAAACTTTGCAGCTTGTATTCCGCTTGTTCGGCATATTAAAGGAAGAGCTTTTTTTGCATTGACGATTCGTTATTTACTGAGCTATGCGCCGGTTGTTGCCGATTTGTATAAAAAAACTCTAACATCATCAAAGCCGATGCTTGACAGTTCAAACTGATTGTCTTGAGTTTCAAGCGAAACGGGGAAAAGTTTATCAGAATTTGTATTTATGAAGATTTCGGCGGCAATGTGTACGTACAACGGATCGGCTTATTTAGCCGAGCAGCTTGAAAGCATTGCCGCGCAAACACGCCTGCCCGACGAGCTTGTCGTATGCGACGACCGCTCGACCGATGCAACATCTGAAATCGTTCACAGCTTTGCCGAGAAGGCGGCGTTTCCGGTGCATTTCATTGTCAACGAAAAGAATCTGGGCGTCACGAGAAATTTTGAAAAAGCGATTTCTTTATGCACGGGCGACGTTATCGCGCTGACCGATCAGGACGACGTTTGGATGCCGGAAAAGCTCGCGGTTTTCGAACGGGAATTTACCCTTAAACCGCATCTCGGATTGATTTTTACCGACGGTGAAGTTGTTGACGAGAAATTAAATCCGATGAACCGGCGAATTTGGGATTATTATTTTTCCGGCGACAAGCGACGGCAGTTTGAGCAAGGCAAAGAAATTGAGATTCTTGTTTGGAGCGATACGGTAACAGGCGCAACTGCGGCTTTGCGCGCGGAGCTGAAGACGCGATTAATTCCGGTTCCGCTCGATTGCGGTTTTATTCACGACGGCTGGCTCGGACTGCTCGCCGCGTGTCATTCGCACATCGGGTTTGTCTCGCAGCCTTTGATTAAATATCGTCAACATCAGGATCAGCAATGCGGAGTGCCGAAAAAGTCGGGTAATCCGAATCAGGGAATTTCACAAAAGGAAAAGCACCGGCGAACATTGGCGCTGCTTCGGGCGCGTTTGCACGCGCTGCAAACGGCTCTCGATTTTTGCGAGCGTCAAGAACTCGAAGAACAGAGTGGTGCTGGCAAACAGACGGACGAAGATGCAATTTTGTTAAAGCCGCTCGATGCGGCGAAATCGGGTTTGAGCCACGTTATCGGCGAGTTAAGCGAAATGGTTAAACATCTTGAGCGGCGAAAAGATTTGCCCGCCTCAAGGCTGCGGCGTTTGAAAATTGTTTCAGACGAATTGTTGGCGGGAAATTATTTCAGATATTCAAAAGGTTTCGGCAGCGCGATTCGCGATTTAATCGAATCGTTCTGAAATGTTCATCGAGAATCTTTAAGTCAAGCTGCGGCAATAATCGGATAAATTTTTAATCTGTAATGAGTAACGTTCGTCCTTTTTTTTCTGTAGTGATGCCGACCTATAACCGCGCTCATCTTTTGCCGCTGGCGATAGAAAGCGTCTTGCGGCAGTCGGTTGCAGATTTTGAGTTAATCATTAGCAACGGCGGTTCGACGGATAACACCAGAGACGCGGTTGCAGGTTTTTCCGACAAGCGGATTCGTTACTTTGAAACCCGGGAAAAACTAAGCATCGGAGACAATTATCAATACGCTTTGCAGCAGGCAAATGGTGAATATATTACATTTTTGGGCGACGATGACGCATTTGCTCCGATTATGTTCGAGCGAGTCGAGCGGGAAATGACCGAGCGGCAGGCGCAAGTCGTCGCATTTCAATATTGTAATTATTATCACAACGAATATGTTGACGATGATTTCTCTTATATTCATCCGAATACTTTGCAAATTCCGCAGTTTACCGGCGAAACGCTTGAGTTTAAAGCCGCCGAAGCGATCAAACAGCTTTTCGGTTATCACGGTTTGAATAACGCCGAACGAAACCGGAAATTTATTATTCCGTATCTCGCGAACGCCGTTTATCACAAAGACGTTTTCTCGCAGATTCAGTCGAAAACAAGCAATCCGTTTGCCGCTACACCGGCGGATATGTATATGGCGGCGGCGGTTTTTTATGTGATTGACTCGTATTTTTGTTTGGACGAGCCGCTGCACATTTGGAGCCGTTGGAGCGGAAGCTCGACCGCTTTGCCGCATAAAAAGGGAAACGAGCTGAGAAAGCATTACGAGAAACTGTTAAACGGGCAAACGCTGCAATTTACTCCTCTAAAATCGGCGCTTCCGCACAATTGCTGCGTCAATGCCCTGCTTCAAGCCGGAAATGATTTTCAGAGCGCAAGTTATCAGAGCGAAATTGACTGGTTTCTGTATTACAAAACTATTTATGAGAATTTAATGTATTTGAAAAGCCTGGGCGTTGATATTTCGGAGGAATTAAGCGATTTTCAAAAGGTGGTTTCGCAAGAGCCGGTTGAATTAAGACAAAGAGTGAATTCGGATATTTCCAAATTAAGCCGGAGTTCAAAGCAGTTTTTAAGAAATAATCTGCCGTTTGTCGCAAAGCCTTTGAAAAAACTGCTCGACCGCAGAAAACCGAATAAACCCGTTATGATCCGGGGCATTGAAGCAGGGTTTAATAATGCTTTGGAAGCCGCTTGTTTTTTGGGTAAAAGCGTGGCGCAGGGTAAGATGTTACGGGGAGTGCAATGAATCAACCGTCGGTCAGCGTTATTATTCCAAACTACAATTACGGTCGCTTTCTTTCCGACGCAATAGACAGCGTTTTGGCTCAGACTTATTCAAACATCGAAATCGTCGTGGTTGACGACGGCTCATCCGACAACAGCCTTGAGATTTTAGCCGAATACGAAAAAAAGGGAATTAAAGTCGTTCGACAAAAAAACAGCGGCGTCGGCGTGGCGCGAAATACCGGAGTGAAAAATTCTTCGGGCGATTTAGTCGCTTTTCTTGACGCCGACGACATTTGGCTGCCGCGAAAAATCGAAAAACAAGTTGAGCGCCTCCTTTCAAACCGCGATTTCGGACTCGTTACCTGTGCGATTAGAGAATTCGACCAGGCGGGAAACACGATTTACGGTGAAACGCACGCGAAAGGAAAAGAAGGATGGTGCGCTGAAGATATTTTGTTATTTAAGCCGGTCACGCCGGGTCCGGGAAGCTCGACTCTGATCTGGCGCGAGCTGTTTGAGAAAGCAGGCGGTTTTGACGAAAGAAAAGAAATGCACCCGTTGGAAGATTGGGAATTTCTTTATCGTGCGGCTCGCCTCTCGCAAATCGCTTTCGTGCCCGAAGCTCTGGTCGAATATCGCAATCACGGAACGAACGGACATTTGAACACGCCGCGTTTTGAACGCTCGTTATTATTGGCTTACGAAAAGATTTTTGAAACCGCCGACAAACAGACGCTCAAATTGCGCCGCAGATGCTACGGAAATCTATATAAAATGGTGGCAGGTTCTTATCTTCTGGCTGGAGAATACAAAAACTTTTTAAAGAATACGGGAAAAAGCCTTTTTATCACGCCCGAAAATTTAACGTATTTTGCCGCTTTTCCGGTCAGACGTTTACGAAAAAAGCTAAAACGGCAGTACAATTGAGTAGTATTTAAAGCAGAGTTTTTAGAATGAACAAACCTCTAGTTTCAGTAGTTATCCCGGCATATAACGCGGCAAAAACGCTTGAGTTTACAGTGCAAAGCGTGCTTGAACAAACCGTGCAGGATTTTGAAATCCTCATTGTAAATGACGGCTCGAAAGACAATACGCTCGAAGTCGCCGAATCGCTTGCCGCTCTTGATTCGCGCATCAAGGCGATTTCGCAGCCGAACGGCGGCGTATCGTCAGCCCGAAACGCGGGCATCGAAGCCGCATCCGGTGAATACGTTGCGATTCTCGACGCCGACGATTTATGGCTGCCGCACAAGCTCGAACGACAGCTCGCCGTTTTCGGTTCCGAAAAAGACGTTCACGCCATTCAAACCGGCGCTTATTATGTCAATGATAATTTAGAGGTTTTAAGCGTTCGCCCGTGTTTCGAATCAAAAGACGCTTTGCTCGAAACTCTGCTTTTCCAAAACCTGCCTCAAGTCGCGGCATCGGTCATCGTTAGACGCAGCAGGCTTGAGGAAATCGGGTTGTTCGATACCGGGTTAGTAATTCTCGAAGATTGGGAATTTATGATTAGATTGGCGAGATTCTGCAATTTGAAAAGTATTGAAGAGCCGCTCGTCTTATATCGAAATTATGTCGGAAATCGAAGCCGAAATTTAAGCATTCATATCAAGCCCGGTCATATTATTCTCGAAAGATTGTTTCAAGACCCGACACTTCCAGACCATATCAAACAACGCAAAACGTTAATTTATTCGACCTTTTATCGAATGCTCAGCGGCGCGGCTTTCAATGTCGGCAAATACGGCGATACGCTGAAATTCGGAATAAAATCTTTATTGACGCATCCTTCGGCTCTGATTTATATGGCTTCTCTGCCTTTAAGAAAAATACGGCGAGCGCCCTCGCAGGAAAACTTGTCGGAAGAATACAAAATTGCCATTAAGAATTTCTCGAAACGACAAACAGCGCAGTAATATTTAATATCTCAATATTTTTGAGTTATTAGGTATAAACAAATATCTCGCCCAATCTACTTTCCAAGTCAATTCTCTCACTTCTTTCTTTTCACGAATAACAAAAATTTCTACACAAAAATATTTGGGTGATGATAGTTTTCATATCTTTTTGGTGCGTTAATTAATGAAGGTTAAGAAAGCAAAGCAGAGCAAAAATATTGCTGAGTCAACTGTGTTGTGTTTTAGTGAAGAGCGTCTGTACAAGAATTCAATTATTTTATTGACAACGCAATGGCGTTATCGGCTCGAAACCTTAAGTGAGGCAGCTTTATCAATGCTCAATTTCTCACCTTCATTTATCAACTCACAAGATCGTTAATACGCTCCATAAACCTGACTTCTGAATATAGGCAGTAGGTATATCGGGCAAATTATTGAAATTGTTGAATTGTACAGATGAAACATAATGCGGCTTCAAGGTCGTCCCACACAAATCTACAAAAATAGAAAGGAAGAGTTTTTAATATGAAGAAAACGAGTATTTACTTGTTCTTGTTTCTGGCGTTTATCTTTTGCCACGATACAACTAAGGCGCAAAATGCCTGCACGAGTCACACTGTCTGTATAACCGATTACGCCGATCTTTCAACAGCGCTTACTTCGATTGGCTCGAACGAATCCGTATTGGGAATTTCAGTGCAAACAAACGTCACGTCGAACACTACGATTCCGGCAAACATTCGTTTAAAAATGTACGGTAATGGATATTTTAATATTAGTTCCGGCGTGACGCTGACTATCGAAAGCGGCGCAGGTTTGGACGCAATCCCAGATAAACATATTTTTCAAGGCGCCGGTGCTGTCAGATTCACGAAATCCGTTCCAGCAAGCGTTTATCCTGAATGGTTCGGAGCAAAAGGCGGCGATGTAAATGATGATCGGGCGGCAATTCTCTCGGCAGTGGCTTCGCTCGGCACAGCCAGCGAGCAACGCGGTGGCAAAATCAAATTTCTCAGCCGTGATTATAGGTTTTCAACGACACTTGATTTATCACGAACGGAAAACTTAACGTTCGAGGGAGTGGAATCTCAATGGAACGGCGGTTTTGTCACGCTCAATTACACTGGTACGGCAAGCCCCGGAATCAGTTTGGCTTCGTCTGCCGGCGTTACATTCCGGCATATTCGAATTAGTCACAATAACTATTCGTTTTCCGGGGATCTGGTCAAAGCTGGGGTAGTTGCGGGCGATCACGATACCATTCATCTGAAGTTTGACAGTTGCGCGTTTGTCTCATATGCGCCGGTTACCGGAACTGTACCGAGATCGCTCTTGAATTTTGATATAGCTATTGTTTCACAGGTGAGAGATAGTAATTTCATTGGTGGTGACGTTAATTTGATTGGACGCGAGACTGGATATTCAATCGAAAATTTGTTCGTCGGCAATAGTTTTAAGGGGCATAAAACGGCTGCTATCAAAAGTATCGGCGAAAGCTGGACGATAATGAATAATGGATTTCAGGGTGGCTCGCAAAATCCGGTAGCGGCGGTAATTCGCGGTGACGACGCATATTATTCACAGGGACTGGCTTTCATCAACAATTACTTTGAAGAAAACACGGCTGGCGGAACCGTTATTTCCGTCAAAGTTCTGGGAGCACAGTTTTCCGGCAATCGCTTTTCTCGCCCGGGTAATCAAGGCAAAATTATTGAGTTGACGCAATCACAAGGCGTTTCTATTAGCGGTAACCGTTTAGAGGGGCACGGCAATGCTGTTTGTAATCCAACATGCGTCGTTTATGGCGTTTACGGCAACGGTCCCGGGCATAGTTATGGCATCGGGTTAACCGGCAATGACTTCAACGGAATAATACCGACGGGCGGTAATCTGATTTTCGTAGGTTCGCTCGGAAATCTAGGGTTGAATAATCAGATTGACCGGTTTACGGCTTATGGTGAGTTGGCTCCATCCAATTTATTGGGGATAGATTTGGGTTATAAAACCTATCTCGGCGGCGTCAATAATGCGGCGGGGCAAATTGCTGTAATGGATGCAGCAACCGGTGCCCCGAATCGTTCGCTTGGAATTATTGCACCAACAAATAATGGAGATACCCCAATTATCCTTTATACGTTTGGTGGATCTGCTCCAGCCGAACGGATGCGCGTCTCTGGCGGCGGATTAATCACACAAGTCCCATTAAGAATTAACGGTAACGGCACCAGCGTTAGCCGTTTAAGCCACGGAACCTGTACTCTTGCCTCAGGAACTTGCGCCGTTTCAACGGCAAATATAACTGCCTCGTCGCGCGTTTTTCTTACCGGACAGGATAACAACGTAACAGGTGCGTTGCGGGTGTCAGCGCGAACTGCGGGTTCGAGTTTCACTGTTACCAGCTCAAACGCCTTGGATTCAGGTGTTGTCGCTTGGCAGATCGTGGAACCATAGTAATTCAATTTAAAACATCAATGAGCGAAAATCATTTCAAGAAAAAGTTGGTTTAGTCATCTCCTTTGTCTTGAAAGGTTAGATTTTCGCTCATTTACTTATCTTTTTTATTCAGTATTTTACTGAGCGTTCAACGGCGGAGCTTTCAATGTCAGCAGATATGGCGAATAACTCAGATTTGGAATAAAATCTTTATTGACGCATCCTTCGGCTCTGATTTATATGGCTTCTCTGCCTTTAAGAAAAATACGGCGAGCGCCCTCGCGGGAAAACTTGTCGGAAGAATACAAAATTGCCATTAAGAATTTTTCGAAACGACAAACAGTGCAATAATTTCGGAGCTTGAGTATTGTTAATCAAACGGGTGTTTTAATAAAGCCGCCTTTATCAACAAGCGGCTTAAATTATTATGATTAGCGGGCGTATTACAAAACTTAAGAACCACATATATAGTTTTGTTGCTTATAACAGAAGAAACGCCGGAGTGCGTTTGCTGGGCAACTTCTGCGATAAAATTCTTAAGTCATACGAAAACAGCAATTATGACGTTTATACAAACGGAGAATACTATGTCCTCAAAAGTCTGGCGAAGGCAGATTTAAAAGTTATTTTCGATGTCGGAGCAAACGTCGGCGATTGGGCGCTGATGGTAAATAAAATTCATCCGAAAGCCGAGATTCATTGCTTTGAAATTGTTCCTTCAACCTTCGAGGAACTAAAAGAGCGGATTCCGAATAATTCTCAAATCATTCTTAACAAAATAGGTTTGTCGGATCACGAAGGCAGCGTCGAAATAAAATACTTTCCTGAAAATTCCACGCTTTCCACAGCCGTAGATTATCCGCACTTGCTTGAAAGCCTCAAAGTTAATTGTTCCGTCACTACGGGAGATTCATACGTAAAAAGGAACGGCATCGGTCATATAGATTTTCTTAAAATAGATGTCGAAGGCGTAGAACACTTAATATTAAAGAGTTTTGAAGAAACTCTGAGAAACGGTCAAATCAGCGTTGTGCAGTTTGAATACGGATACGCCAATGTTTTATCACGATTTCTGTTGCGCGACCATTACGAATTTTTCACCGAGCGCGGTTATAAAGTCGGTAAGATTTATCCGAACTATATTGATTTTCGAGATTACGAATTGACGGACGAAAATTTTATCGGTCCAAACTATCTGGCTGTTCATTCAAAGCGCGAAGATTTAATCCAATTATTAGTGCAAAATTGAAGAACAGTGAAAAATTATACTACCAAAAGTGGAAGTATAATTCTCCACCCTTGAATAAACATCAATGAAATCCGCTCTGAAAGCCACTGTGATTTTGGGTGGCAGCTCGATGATGAGCGCCCTTATCGCTCTCGTTTCGGCGAAGTGCTGGGCGGTTTTAATCGGTCCGGTCGGCGTCGGTTATATCTCCGCGATGCAGAGTATATTGGGGTTGAGCGGGATGATTGCCGGACTCGGCATCGGAACCGCTATTGTTCGCGCTAGCGCCAGAGCCATCTCTGAAGGAGACGAACGCGAACTGGCGGCAAATTGGAGAGCAGGATTTTATTTAATCATTTTATTTGGGGCAATTGTCGCCGCCGTTTTAACGATTCTCAGAGGGAAAATCAGCGTTTTGATTTTCGGCGATGCGAGTGAAAGTTTTTACATTGGAATTATTTCGCTCGCTATGTTCGGCAGTTTGCTGATAAATTTTTTTGTCGGAATTCTCAACGCTCATCACCGCGTTTCGACGCTCGCCCAAATCGGCGTTTTGAATACTTTGATTAACGCCTGCTCGCTGATCGGTTTCGTCTATTTTTTTCGGATTCGGGGAATTGCTTTTGGAATGCTTTGCGGAATGGCTTTAAATTCGGCACTCAATTATTTTTGGCTCAAACGCGAAATTCCTTTTCCGGCAATTGATGTTTCGTTCGATGAAATCAAAAAAGCCGCTTTTTCATTTATGCGCTTCGGCGTTCCGTACACGGCGAGTATGATTGTCGGAACCGGCGTTCAGCTTGCGCTTCCGCTTTTGATTTTAAATCATCTCGGGGCGGAATGCGCCGGTTTTTATCGCGCCGCCTTCGGAATTTCCACAATGTCGCTTTCTTTGGTTTTGAACGCAATGGGGCAGGATTATTATCCGCGTCTTTCGGCAATCGCCGATGATAAGCTGAAAATTAACGAGCTTGTCAACCAACAGCAGAGATTAATATTAATCCTTCTGGCTCCGATTATTCTATGGCTGCTGCTGCTCGCTCCCGTTTTGATTCGTTTGCTCTACAGCGACGAATTCGGTACTGCGCAGCCGGTTTTTAAATGGATTGTCGCGGGCGATTTATTCAAATCTATGGGCTGGGTTTTGTCTTTTGTGATTCTGGCTCGCAACAAAAGCCATTTATATTTCTTTTCCGAAGCCATTGGCGGCGCGACGGCAATTGCGGCGGTTTTGTTCGGGATGCAGAGATACGGACTCGAAGGCGCGGGAATCGGTTATTTTGTTTCGTATCTGGCATATTTTATTGGAGTGTTTTTATTAGTCAGACGCGAAATCACGCTGCAATATTCAGCGGGTAATAAGTTCTTAATGCTACTCGTCAGTGTCGCGGTTTTAGGGACAAATATTCTCAGCTTTTGGGGAATCAGCGATGTCTCAAAGGCTTTTTTATTGATTGCGGCAGTCGCGGCGGCAATCTTTAGCATTGTTAGCTTAATTAACGATATTGGAGTTGAAACATTATTAAGCCGGGCGAAATTTTGGCAAAGTAGATAACGGCAATTTAAAAAACGGATTATGCCCGGTAAATAGCCTTTGGTCAGCAATTGCATAATTTAGCGACCAAATTTTTCCGCGTCATCAATCTTTCTCAAAAAACGAACTTGTCCCAAGTGTCGGACTGTCGAAAAAATCCGGCTCAAATTGTAATTTAAGTCGCTTGATTTAATTAAATTCATTTACTGGCAGCGATATTTTCCGAATTTCCTCTGCAAACAATTTAGCCTGATTTTCCCAACTGTAAAATTCTATTTTTTCAGGTTTCCCCCGATAAGTTAAATTGCCTGTTGTTTTCCATTCGTGAAACCATTGATTTAAAATTTGCGCGAACTCCGCGGGCGAATCGGTAATTTTGCCCGCTTCGGTTTCCGAAATGATTTCGGCTAGCAAATCTTTATCGCTCGGCGCGATTAGAATGTTTCTGCCCGCGCCGAGATAACTGTAGATTTTAGCCGAAGGAAGTCCTTTATATCCTTTCCACCCGGCGTAAAATAAAACGTGCGATTCTCTGGTTTTTTGTTTTGCCTGTTCAAACGGGATTCTAGCTGTGACCGAAGTGCATTCTTTTGGTAAATTATCTTCCAAAAACAACTTAACCTGCTTAAAAGCCGCCGTGCCGATAAAGTTTAGCTGGATTTCGGCGAGATTTTTATCTTTTAAAAATAATTGTAAGCCCTCAATCATAATTGATAAATCCTGTTGCGGATAAAGCGCGCCCATCACGGAAAAAGTGAATTTAGGATTAACATTGTCTGATGATTTAAGGTGTAATTCCTCCGATTCTTTTTCAAATCCGTTCATCACAACCATTGTTTTAGCTTCCGGGCATATTCGCTCAATTTGCTCGGTCATTCCCCCGCTTACGGAAGTTATGAGCGAAGCGCTCTTGAGCCACCTTCGCAGGTAAAGCTCATAAAAAAAGTTTCTCAAGCGTGTGTCCCAATTAGGTTTATAATCTGCGGAAAGCAGCCCGTTGTCCCACACATCTATAAAATCAGCGATTAAGGTTAAGTCATATTTTTTAGCTAAACGCCGCCCCAGCTTGATGATGTTAAGGGGCGCGCTGACGACCATTAGGTAATCAAACTGATTCTCCTTCAAATAAACGTTTAAATATTCGTAAAATGCCTTGTGCGTATCTTCCTGCGAAGAGAAATTACCTGTCGCCGTATTGATCAGATTAACGAATCGCCGAAGCGGTGTAATTCGCTGCAATAATTGATTTTTTTCGACCAGATAAGGTAATTGAACAAGCGTGTACGCTTCGTTTCTCGTGATTTTCGGCGGATTTCGATTCGGTCGGGCAAATTCCGCCGAATCTCCGGTTTCGTCGCCAGCCCAATGTCTGGTTACAATGGTCGGAAACAAACCGTATTTCTTAAAATGTTCGGCGTAAGATTTCGTTCTTTCTGCAGATACACAATTGCAGGGCGGAAAAAAGTAGGTAACTATTAAAACGTTTTTCATCTCCGATAAAGACAACCGGCTTAAGATTCGGCTTGAAAAAACTCTCCGGTTATATCTCTCGACGAGTAAATTCCGGGTTTTAAAATCCAAAACAAAAAAGTCAGATAAACCAGCCCGGTTACGGTTTTAACCGCAATGCCGGGATAAAAACCGAAACCTGCTTCTTTAATCAAAGATAACACGCCGAAACCGGCGATTAAACCGGTGAGGAATATCAGGAAGGCTTTACCGAAATTATAAGGAATCGGATAAAACTTTTGCGTTTGCCGGAAAACAACAATCGGAATTACGATTTGGGAGACAAGAGTCGAGATCGCCGCTCCTTCTTTGCCGTAAACCGGAACTAAAATCAAATTCAGCAAAACCATCAAACACGCCGCAATGAGTGACGCAATACCGTAGGATTTGTTGTTTTTGGCGATGTTCGCTCCGATCATAGATATGTAGCCGAGTCCGATGACAAGATAATTAAAAGCCAAAATCCCCGCCACCAGATAACCGTCAAAATAGCTTTCCGTCGTTAAAATTATCAAGACTTCGGAGGAGAACAAAGTTATCAGAACGGCGGCTAGCGAAGCTATGCCGATATATAAATCCAGTGCCAGCGCATAAAATTGTTGCGCGCCCGTTTGTTTGTGAATCGAAATGGCAAACGGTCCCCAAGCCATTTGAAAAGCGCCGGTCAGCAGCGCCATTGCGGTTGCGATGGCTGCGCCGACCTGGTATAAACCGACTTCCCGCGTGTCTGCAAAAGATTGAATAAAATAAACGCCCGATAAATTTATCACCCAGTAAGACAAATTGGCGGGAATCAGCGGATAGCTGAACGAAAACATTTCTTTCCATCGCTGCCAGTCGAAATGTTTCGGGGAAATCAGGTCTTTGAATAAAATCAGTGTCCAAATCGCTGCAATCGAAGAAGTAATTAATTGGGCGTAAAAAATGCTTACTAATCCGGCTCTAAGAAAGACCACAAAAACGACGTTCAATATAATTGTGATTAAACTGATCGTCAGAAGAAAAACCGAAGTATATACAGCGCGGCGTTGAATTCGCAGCACGTTGCTCGTAAAAACAACGGAAATCATCAGCGGAAAATTACAGGCGGCGATTAAAACGGGCGTCGCCGCCTGCGGCTCTTTTAATATTTGGGCGGCGAAAAAGTTGTGAAAAATTGCCAGCGAGCAGGAGAAAAAGGCGGCAAGCGCAAAGTAAGACCAGAGAAACGTGTTGAGCGTTTTTTTTCGGTCATCTTCGTCTTCAGTTTCGTAATACCAGCGATGTATTCCATCGTCTAAACCCAAGATCGCGAGAAAGGTTAATAAACCAAATAAGTTTGTAACCAGACTGATAATGCCGTAATCGGCTGGAACAAAAAATCGGGTATAAATCGGAATCAAAAACACGCCGACGAACCGGCTGATAATTCCAGACAAACCGTAAACGAGGCTTTCCCCGGCGAGCTTTTTGAGCATTGAAAACGCAGACATCAATCTTTCCCGCGCTTTTCTTAAAGGTTTTTTTCAAAAAACGATTGAACGCCGTTTATGATTTTGGTCAAAACTTCGTCGGTCATTTCCGTATGAATCGGCAATGAAATCACGGAATCGCATAATTTTTCGGTGACGGGAAGCTGTAAATCTGCGGGAACAAGCGGCGCGAAAGCCTCTTGTTTGTAAAGCGGCACCGGATAATAAATCATCGCAGGAATGCCTTCGCTTTCCAAATGTTTCTGTAGTTCGCCGCGTTTTCCATTTTTGACCTGCAAAGTGTATTGATGAAAAACGTGCGTCGAATTTGATTGTCGAGCGGGCGTTTGCAGTTCTTCGATATTTTCAAATGCGGCGTCGTAAGCATCGGCAACGCGGCGGCGAGCGTCGCAGTATTCGTCCAGCTTTTTTAATTTGATGTTCAAAATCGCCGCTTGCAGCGAATCGAGTCTCGAATTGACGCCGATCAGCGAATGATAATATCGCTTTGATTGCCCGTGATTGGCGATCATTCGTAGTTTGCCCGCCAGCTCGTCGTCATCGGTAAAAATCGCGCCGCCGTCGCCGTAACAGCCAAGATTTTTTGAGGGAAAAAACGAAGTACAGCCGACGTGACCGATTGCTCCGGTTTTTTTGGTCGAGCCGTCTTTAAAAATGTAATCCGCACCGATTGCCTGTGCGTTGTCTTCGATGACAAATAAATTGTATTTTTCCGCCACCTGCATAATCGGCTCCATATCGCAGCTTTGCCCGAACAGATGAACCGGAACGATTGCTTTGGTGCGCGGCGTGACGGCTTTTTCGATGATTTCCGCCGTCACGTTAAAAGTGTTTTCGTCAGCCTCCACCATTATGGGCGTTAATCTCAGCAACGCAATTACTTCGGCTGTTGCGACGTATGTAAAAGACGGAACGATAACTTCGTCGCCCGGTTCCAAGCCCAAAGCCATCATCGCAATCTGGAGCGCGTCCGTTCCGTTGGCGCAGGGAACGACGTGCTTGATTTTTAAATAATTTTCCAGATTGCTTTGAAATTCTTTAACCGGCGGACCGTTGATAAAAGCCGTTGAAGCGAGACAATTTAAAATTGCTTCGTCAATTTCATTTTTTATTTTTTCGTATTGACCTTTGAGATCAACCATTTGAATTGAAGACATTTATTCTGATATTAAAATGTTTTATGAAATGCTTAAATACTAAACTGCCAAAACCAAAACTATAAATGACCTAATACATTGAGTCAAAAACAGGTTTTTAACATTTGACTTAATGCTCAAAAGCTTATTCCCGTTTATCTCATTTGACAATCAAAGGAGACAAATATAGTTTCGTACTTATAAAATATGTGCTTGGTGCTTCTGTTCAAAATAAACCGATTGAAGGCTATTGACAGCGCTAATCAATTGATTTATTGAAAGTCCGCTTCAGTTTTCAAACGAAAATTTCTTCAGTCTTTACCGCATATAGACGAAAGATTCTCTAATTTAAATACTTACCGAGGGCAAAAGTATGTTAACAACTCAATTAAGAAAACTCTTAAAAGAGATTCAATATCGTTCTCCTTTTCGACACAATTTTTTCCCAAAATATAGTTATAATTTTTCAGTTCCTCAGTTGTTATTCCTCTGCCAGTGCGTGATAGATGTTCGAGATGTCGAAGGAGCAATGATCGAAGTCGGGTGTCACAATGGTGCAACTACCGTTTTTCTCAACGTATTAATGAATGACCTCGGTATTGATAAGAAATATTATGCAGTTGACACTTTTTCCGGTTTTACCTCTTCGGATATAGACTTTGAAGTTAATCATCGAGGCAAAAGCAAAGAGCTTTTTGACGGCGCTTTTCAGGTCAACAGCAAGAAATGGTTTGACGCGACTATGAGGCAAAACAATATAACCCGCGTTGAATCAATCGAAGCCGATGTTAATAATTATGATTTAACAAAAAACGCTCCTTATTCTTTTGCTTTGCTTGATGTTGACCTTTACAAGCCAATGATAAAATGCCTGAGGGAGCTTTACGATGGGCTGTCTCCTGATGGAATTATTGTCATTGATGATTGTAATGAAAAAGATATTAGATGGGACGGCTCCGATCAAGCCTATAAAGAGTTTGCGGCGGAAGTAAATCAGCCTGTTAGAATTGTTCACAACAAACTCGGCGTTTTGAAGAAACCGTCAAAGTGATTAAGCTTTTTCCCCGTCACTTAAATTTTTATCGAATGTTAAATCCGTCCAAATCTTCTCCCCACTCTTGAAGCCGCAAATGTGTTGTGGAACACATTGGTAAATTTAAGACGGCTCCGTTATCGTTAAAATCACAAACTAAATTTTATTGATCAAATTAATGCTAAAGCTATTTTCATCTGATTTTTAATAGCTCTATTACGCAAAATAAATATTACGATACGAATCTGTTTTAATTAAGTGAATAACAGCGATTTATCTAAAAAACCTAAGATTTTGATGATTACGGGGGAGCTTGATTTCGGCGGAGTCGAAACAGCGGCTAAAGATCGGCTTGTGGCTTTGCGCGAGGTCGGTTACGAAATTGAAGCCGCCTGTTTTAATAAGTTTGGAGAGATAGGAAAAAAAATACAGAAGGAAGGTTTTCAAGTTTATAATCTGAATTCACCATTCCGCATTCCTAACTTTGGATTGATACAAAAACTAATCAGACTTTTCCGCGACTTCAAACCTGATGTGATTCACGCTGCCGGCGTCGAAGCCAATTTTCACTGTTTGGCGGCATCGCGTTTGTCCGGAACCGGAAGTCGGGTGATTGCCGAAGAAGTCGGAACCCTGACCGACGGCGCGGGAAAACCGATTCGCAGTTGGCAAGCCAGGAAAATCGGGCAAATGATTTGGCGCAGCGCCGACAACATTCTGGCGATTTCGCAGGCGGTCAAGCAGGATATAATCAGGCTCGAAAACGCCGACGAATCGAAAATCACGGTGATCCCGTATTACATTGATTTCGACCGCTTTCCGTTCGCCGTTGGCGGGGAGAAGCGAAAATCAAGCGAAGAATTTATCATCGGCGCCGTCGGTCGGCTTTCACCGGAAAAAGGACAGAGAGTTTTGCTTTCGGCTCTCAAATTGGTTTTGCAGAAAAACGAAAACGTCAGATTGTGGTTAATCGGCGACGGAATTGATCGGGAAAGTCTAAAAACTATGGCGGATGATCTGGGAATCAGCGAGCGAGTCAAATTTTGGGGAATGCGCCCGGACATTCCCGAACTTTTGGGACAAATGGACTTGCTCGCCCAGCCTTCGCATTACGAAGGATTGGGAATCGCGATTCAGGAAGCGATGGCGTCGGGCGTTCCCGTCGTCGCCAGCGAAGTCGGCGGCATTCCCGAACTCATTGAACAGGGAAAAACCGGCGTGATGTTTCCGGTCGGCGACAGCCGCGCTTTGGCTGACGAAATAATTCGAATGGTTAATCTTGATCAGGCAGAGCGAAATCGGATGATTCTCAGGGCGAGAGAATCGGCTGAAGCGCGTTTTTCAAAAGCAACGGTCGTCAATCAACTTTCGGATTTGTATTTGAGAACTTTTGAGAAACATTAAAATGACGCAATCTCACGGCAAGGCGATCTTTTTATCGTATGAAGGATTCGGGCAATCGTATCTCGAAACTTTGTATTTGCCGATTTTAGATAGCATCAAAAAACCGCCGATTGATTTTACGGTCGTTCAATTTATGCCCAAAAACCATCCGCAAAAAGCGATGGATGCGGCGGCGGCTGAAAGACTCGGAATTCCGGTGCATTTTCTCGATTACCGCAATTCGCCGCCGGTTTTCAGCACAATTTACCTTATTTTAAACGGGATTCTAAAAGTCGGACTGCTTGCCAGACGTGAAAAAACGGATTTTATTCACGCCAGAACCTGGATTCCGGGATTAATCGCGCTGGGCGCAAAACTGTTTCGTCCCGGTTTGAAATTTATTTTCGATACCGACGGATTTGTGCCCGAATTTCGCGTTGAAAGCGGTTTGCTCAAGAATCAAGGTTTGATGTTTAAAACCTTGAAAAAAATAGAAAAGCTCCTTATCAAAAAATCCGATTTGATCCTTGTTCGCACTAATAACGCGAGGGAAATTTTGAGCAATTGGTATGGCGACGAAGCCGGTTCAAAAATTTTTGTGACGCCGAACGGTAAAGACGAAAATTTTTATCACGCTTTTTCGGCGGCGGAAAACCGTAAAGTCCGGCAGAAATACAATTTAAGCGACGAGACGATTTTGGTTCTTTACGTCGGCACGCTCGTCGAAAATGTTTTGCCCGATAAAATGTTTCGGCTTTTTTCCATTGTGAAAAAACTTGAGCCTAATTCGTTTTTTCTGATTCTGAGCGGTTCAAATTTTGAACCGCTCGGTGAATTGGCGCAAGCGGAAGGATTAACCGATGCCGATTACACGGTTGAGCGGGTTTTCCCAGCCGAAATTCCTGCTTTAATTTCGGCTGCCGATGTGGGAATCTCTTTTCGAGCGCCTACACTTTCGAATCGCGGCGTGTCGCCGCTCAAAGTTTGCGAATATTTGCTTTGCGGGACGCCGGCGATTGTAAATTCGGGCGCGGGCGATTTGGAATCTTTGTTTGAAGAAAACAAAGAGCTAGGTTTTTTATTAAAGGAAATGAGCGACGAAGAACTCAACCAGGCGGCAAAATGGATTGTCCGAATTGCCAAGCCGTCCAGAGAACGTTTGCGCGAAACCGCGCGGCAGGGCGGAATCAAAGAGTTTGGTTTGTCGAACATCAAAAAACTTTACGAAAACGTTTATAGTAAAGTGATTAAGCGAGAAGTTGAGGGAAATTGAGCTGATATTTTTCCGGAAGAACAGTTGATAGTTGATAATTTACGGTTCACAGTTAAATTTATCTTTAGTTTTGTCGAGTACTTAATATTGAACGAAGAAAATTTAAATCATTTTTGAGAATTAAAATCTGAGATTGATTTAAACGAACAAAAAGCAGTGAAAGCAGTAATTTTAGCGGGCGGGCGCGGCAGCCGGATCAGCGAAGAAACCGCCGTCAAACCGAAACCGATGATTGAAATCGGCGGAAAGCCGATTTTGTGGCACATTATGAAATTTTATTCCGCGCACGGAATTGACGATTTCATCATTTGCTGCGGTTATCTCGGTTACGTTATCAAGGAATATTTCGCCAATTATTTTGTGCATACCTCGGACGTGACTTTCGATTTAATCAATAATCGTGTTGAAGTCCATCAAAAACGCGCCGAGCCTTGGCGCGTGACTCTGGTTGACACAGGAATCGAAACGATGACCGGCGGCAGATTAAAGCGCGTGCGCGAATATTTGGGCAACGAAGATTTCTGTTTTACTTACGGCGACGGTTTATCGAACGTTGACGTAAGCAATTTGATCAAAAACCACCAGCGGAGCGGAAAGCTCGCCACCGTTACAGCCGTTCAGCCGCCGGGACGTTTCGGCGCGCTCATTCTCGACGGCGAAAGTATCGAAGGTTTTCGGGAAAAACCCGAAGACGGCGGCTGGATCAACGGCGGTTTTTTTATTTTGAATCCGAAAGTCGTTGATTACATCGAAAACGACGACACCGTTTGGGAGCGCGAGCCGATGGAAAACCTCGTCCGCGACAATCAAATGAACGCTTTTCTGCATCACGGTTTTTTTCAACCGATGGACACGCTGCGCGACAAACTTTATCTTGAAGAATTGATCGAAAAAGGAACGGCGCCCTGGAAGATTTGGTGATGACCGGAAGTTTTTGGAACGGAAAACGAGTTTTGATTACGGGACATACCGGATTTAAAGGCGGCTGGCTGGCGTTTTGGCTCGAAATGCTCGGTGCCGAAATTTGCGGTTACTCGCTCGCGCCCGAAACAGAGCCGAATCTTTTTACAAATTTAAAAATCGAAAACCGGATTCGCTCGGTTATCGGCGACATTCGTGATTTGCCTCATTTTCAAAAAGTCGCGGGCGAATTTCAGCCCGAAATCGTTTTTCATCTCGCGGCGCAGCCGCTGGTTCGTCGTTCGTATCGCCAGCCGGTGGAAACTTACACGACGAACGTTATCGGAACAATCAACATTTTGGAAACCGTTCGCCGGACTGAATCGGTTAAATCCGTTGTCATCGTTACGACCGATAAAGTCTATGAAAACAAAGAGTGGGTTTGGGCTTATCGGGAAAATGAGCGACTCGGCGGTTTCGACCCGTATTCAAACAGCAAAGCGTGCGCGGAACTGGCGGTTTCGGCGTATCGAAATTCGTTTTTCGGCGAGAATCAAACTTTGATTGCCACGGCGCGCGCCGGAAACGTCATCGGCGGCGGCGATTGGTCTGAAGACCGACTGCTGCCGGATGTTTTTCGCTCGCTGATTTTCGGCGAGCCGCTCGTGATTCGCAATCCGAATTCAGTCCGCCCGTGGCAGCACACGCTCGAACCGCTTTCCGGTTATTTGTCATTAGCCGAAAAACTTTACAACGGCGAGCGCGATTTTGCCGACGCCTGGAATTTTGGACCTTCCGAAGAAGATTCAAAATCCGTCGGCTCGGTTCTGGAAGAAATCAAAAGCATTTGGGAAGCGCCTGTGAACTGGGAGATCGCCGCCGGAGATCAGCCGCACGAAGCAAATTTGTTAAAGCTCGACAGCTCCAAAGCGAAAAATCAATTGCAGTGGAAGCCGAAGCTGAGCTTGACGGAGGCGATAAATTTAACAGTCCGATGGTATAGTGATTTCAAGAACGAGCGCGATATAATTCAAACAACGCGCGAACAAATTGAATTTTACTCAAACAAATAACCGCAATAACGCAAGTAAATAAATAATGTTTTTTTGAATTGCTGCTTTTGCCTTTGTATTTTTATGAATTTTTACCGATGCCGATTCTGCGAAAACGAACTGAAATACACATTCGTTGATCTGGGCGTAACGCCTTTGGCGAATTCTTATCTCAAAGAGGAAATTCTCGACAGCGCAGAACCGTTTTACTCGCTTCACGTCCGGGTTTGCGAGAAATGCTTTCTCGTTCAACTGCCCGAACTCGCGCTAGCCGAAAAGATTTTCAGCGATTACCTTTATTTTTCCTCTTATTCGGGAACGTGGCTCGAACATTCCAGGAATTATTGCGCAGAAGTTATCAAACGCTTCAATTTAAATGAAAACAGCCGCGTCATCGAAATCGGCGGCAATGACGGTTATCTTTTGCAATATTTTAAGGAAAGAAATATCAGTATTTTAAACGTTGAACCGGCTGCGAATATCGCGGAAACCGCCGTTCTCAAAGGTATTCCGACGCTGGTTAAATTTTTCAGCGCGGCGACGGCGCAGAAATTGGTGGGCGAAGGAAATCAACCGGATTTAGTCGTTGCAAACAACGTTCTGGCGCACGTCCCGGACATCAACGATTTTGTCAAAGGATTTGCAATTCTGCTCAAGCCAGAGGGAGTTGCGACGTTTGAATTTCCGCATTTATTCAATTTAATCGAACAAAATCAGTTTGATACGATTTATCACGAGCATTTTTCATATCTTTCGTTAACAACAGTTGAAAGAATTTTTGCGGCGCACGGGCTGACCGTTTTTGATGTCGAAGAACTGCCGACGCACGGCGGGTCGCTTCGCGTTTTCGCGCAAAAAACGGAAACGGGCAAATATGAAATCAGCGCAAATGTTGGAAGGATTAAAACGCTCGAAGTCTCGCACGGATTAACCGATGTCGAAAGATTGACGCACTTTGACGAACAGGTGAAACGGACGAAGTGGGATTTGGTTAAAAAACTGATTGAGATAAAAAACGAAGGTAAAACGATTGTCGCTTACGGCGCTGCCGCCAAAGGCAACACTTTACTCAATTATTGCGGCATTAAAACCGATTTTATTGATTACGTCTGCGATGCGAACCCGAATAAGCAGAATTGTTTTCTGCCGGGGACGCGCGTTCCGGTCGCCGCGCCGGAAAAAATTATGGAAACAAAACCCGATTATGTTCTGATTTTGCCCTGGAATATCGCAGGTGAAATTATCGAAAAATACGATTTTATCCGCGACTGGAATGCAAAGTTTATTGTCCCGATTCCGACGGTTCAAATCATTTAGCGGCAGGGAAAAAGATTGGCAATCGGCTCTCGGATTCGGCTTAACCCGATTTTCGGGGTAACGATTGATTAATCGAAAAGTTTTGATGAGAATAGAGATTTGATTGAATAATTCGGCTGCAAATCGAGATTTACACAGCGTAATAGAATATGGAAATTATCCCGCTCAGACTAAACGGTTCCTACGAAATCCGCCTGACGCCGAGAGGCGATCAACGCGGTTATTTTATGCGAACGTATGACCGTCAGATTTTTCTGGAAAACGGTTTGCAGACCGAATGGGCGCAGGAAAATCAATCGCTTTCGACGCAACTGCATACGATTAGAGGACTGCATTTTTTGCTTCCGCCGCATACGGAAACAAAGCTGGTGCGCGCAGCTCAAGGGAGAATTATCGATGTTTTCCTGGATTTACGGCGAAATTCGGAAACTTTCGGACAGTGGGATTCGATTGAGCTTTCGGAGGACAATAATAAAGCGGTTTATATTCCGAAAGGATTTGCACACGGGTTTTGTACTTTGACCGAGCGCACGATTGTTCAATATAAAGTTGACAGTCCGTATGTTGCCGCGTCGGATAGCGGAATTCGTTGGAACGATCCGGCAATCGGGATTGATTGGATCGCTCAAAATCCGATTTTATCTGAACGAGATAGAAATTTACCACTCTTAAAGGACTTCGATTCCCCCTTTTAAGCCCGGAATTTGAGTGTGTTATGCTGATGTTTCTAATAAAAGGCTCTGGAGAAGTTTAGCAAACAAGCAATTCTAAACTTCCAGAGCCTTTTGATTGAGAATAAGTTTATCAATTTAAAACGGTTCGAAATCTGTTTTATGAAAAGTGTTTTACTAACCGGGGCGACAGGATTTATCGGTCGCTGGGCAATTGCTCCTCTAGTCGCAAAAGGCTATACCGTTCACGCGGTTACCTCAAAATCCGGCGCACCGAAATCGGATGAAAACGTGATCTGGCATCGAGCCAATCTGCTCGATTCGGATGAAACCGAAAATTTGCTGAAAACAATTCGTCCGACTCATTTGCTTCATTTTGCCTGGTATGTCGAACACGGGAAATTTTGGAATTCGCCGGAGAATCTCAACTGGCTCAGAGCCAGCCTGCATCTGATTCAAAAGTTCGTTGAAAACGGCGGAGAACGAATCGTCGCCGCCGGAACTCTTTCGGAATACGAAGCGTCGGACGATGGATTTATTTCCGAAGCGTCCAGATTAAACCCGCGCTCATTATATGCGGCGACCAAAACGGCTTTGTATCTGACTTTGGAAAAATATGCGGAAGTCACCGACATTAGCTACGCCTGGGGAAGAGTTTTCTTTCTTTTCGGTAAACACGAAGCGCCGCAGCGCTTAGCGGCTGCGGTCACGCGGTCTTTGCTTTGTAATGAGATTGCTAGAACTTCGCACGGTAACCAAATACGCGACTTTATATGCACGGAGGAAGGCGCTCAAGCCTTTGTCGCCCTGCTTGATTCCGATGTGCGAGGCGCTGTTAACATCGCTTCGGGCGAACCGCGAACGATTAAAGAAGTCATCTTACAGATTGCAGATTTAACCGGCAACCG
This sequence comes from Pyrinomonadaceae bacterium, assembly GCA_036388995.1. Classification (GTDB taxonomy): domain Bacteria; phylum Acidobacteriota; class Blastocatellia; order Pyrinomonadales; family Pyrinomonadaceae; genus JALZCH01. The sequence continues at coordinate 35,403 of DASVQU010000075.1, forward strand.
CGAAAATATTGAATTCGGGGCAATCATTCCGCCTCACGACGAACCGAAAAGTCTTGTCGCCGATGTGACCAGACTTCGAGAAGAAGTAAAATGGAAACCTCCGAGAAGTTTTTCGCAGCAAATTGAAGAAACGGTAAATTGGTGGAGGAAAGAAATCGAAGGCTAAACTCAAGAATCGCAGCGAGAACAAGGTAACAGAGCGTCTTCACTGATTTATAGAAAGTTGTCGGATGGATAATCGGCTGGAAAAAGCATTTAAAACCGAGGTTGATTGTCTGGTTTGCGGTCAAGCGAACACAAAAGTTCTCGGCGTGCGCGGCAACCGTGAATACACAGGCGCTGACGCGCAAGCCGAACCGCATCTTTTTACCAACGTCGTCCAATGCCGCAATTGCGGTTTTATTTACACAAATCCGCAAATCAACGGAGTCGAGTTTCTAGAAGCAGAACATTATAACAACCCCGAAACGTATCAATCGGACGCCGGAGAAAATGTGGCGCAAATGTATCTGCATCGCGTTGCTTTCATCAAAAATTTTGTTTCTCAAGGCTCGCTCCTCGATGTCGGCGCGGGCAAAGGGGAATTTGTCGCGGCAGCCGCCGAAAACGGGTTTCAAGCAGTCGGCGTCGAGCCTTCGCCGCGCTTCTGCCAATTTGCCGAAGAACATTTTAACGCGATTGTTTACAACGGCTTGCTGGAAACTTGCGCCGAGTTGAAAGGACGTAAATTTGACGTAATTACCCTGCATCACGTTTTTGAACACGTCGAAAAACCGCACGAACTTTTGGAAAATCTGAAGGATTTTTTGAATCAAGACGGGATTGTTTATCTCGAAGTTCCCAACACGCAGTCGGCGACGACAAAATTAATAGATTTTTATTTCAGATTTCGCGGCAGAAATTGGTCTTGTCGGCTTTCTCCGCTTCATCCGCCGTTTCATAAATACGGTTATAATATTCAATCTTTGAATTTTATTCTCAAAAAACACGGCTATAAAACGATCAAATCAGCAACGTTTTCGGCTTTCTCAAGGGGCTTTAGCCGGAATCTGCAAACCGTCAGCTTGCGGAATTATGCGTTTAAGAGCGCCGTTAGAACGTTTGATTTGCTGGGGAATCGAGATATGCTGGCTATTGTCGCAAAAAAGTGATTTGGAATCCAAATCTTTAACTTTGCGTTTTGGAGACTCAATCGAAATTGTTTTTGATTGAACAAGTTTTATTCGGATTCAATGAAAGTTTTAGCTATCGTTCCGTACCAACTGGATTATTGCGCCGGGCAAAGATTTCGCATTGAATTATGGGCGAAAGAGCTGGCGCATCGCGGCATCCAAGTCGAGTATTTGTCTTTTACGGACAAAGATTTGACCGACGTTCTTCACAAGCGCGGATACGTTGTCAAAAAGGGTTCGATGATTTTGAGCGCCTTCGCCAAACAGCTTAAAAATACTCTGACTTCGGAAAAGCCCGATTTGGTTTTTATTTATCGAGAGGCGGCGATTATCGGTCCGGCAATTATCGAAAGAATTATTCGGCGGTGGAACGTTCCGATGGTTTACGATTTGGACGAACCGCTTTTTATTCCGCTTTACAGTGCCGCAAACGGAAGCTTTACGCGGCTCAGATTTGTCTCTAAAGTCAATAAGCTATTTGAAATGAGCGATGCGGTTTTCGTTTCCAGTCAGGCATTAGCCGATTACGCCGTAAAATATAGCGATAATGTCAAGATTGTGCCGATGACCGTTGACACCGAGCGATATAAACCGCTTGAGAATAAAAAGCGGAACGCCAAACCGATCATAACCTGGGTCGGGACGCGCACGAACCAGCCGAACGTCGCTCTGGCTGTTCCCGCTTTGCGAAAGCTGCGCGAAGAAACCGATTTTACGTTGAGAATAATCGCGGACGATCCGGTTGAATATGAAGGATTGGATGTAGAGTTTCACGAATGGAGTTATGACAAAGAAGTGCCGCTTTTGCTGGAAAGCGACATCGGAATCGTGCCGGTTAAGCATAACGATTGGGGACCTTATAAGTTCTTTTTCAAAACCATTCAATATATGAGCGCCGGATTGCCCGTCGTCGCCAGCGCGCTCGGCTCAAATCTGGAAAATATTGAAGACGGGAAAAGCGGTTTTTTGGCGAAAACCGAAGAAGATTGGTATGACAAAATCAAGATTTTGCTTGAAGATAGCGAAATGCGAAGAAAATTCGGCGTCGAAGGACGAAAAATAGTGATGGAAAAATTCGACATTCAAAAGCAGTATGATTTTCTGGAAAAAGAATTTAATCTGCTCAAGGAAAAGGCTGAGTTCAGCAATAAAAGTAAGTAAATAGTTGATAATGATTAAGACCGAAATTTCAAATCGAAAACGTTAAAGAAAATCGGTCTAAAAATAAGGAGTAAAGTTTTAGCTGAGATTGGCTGGTTTCTTTACTCGAATAATTAAATGGAAAAGCTGTTTGTTCTCATTTGCGTAATAGTCGGAATCGGAGTTTCTCTCTTTCTTTTTCCGTACGGTTTTCTCGCCGCGCTGTTTTGCGCTGTTTGCTCTTTGATCACGTTTGCAATCCTGAAACGTTCAAAAGAGGAAAACCAATTTCTGCTTCAAATTTTTTTAGCGGGTCTTGTGCTCAGAGTTTTAGCCGCAACAATGGTGCATGTTTTCGACTTATATTCATTTTTTGGCGGAGACTCGCTGACATACGACTATAGGGGACTGCGGCTGTCTGAAATCTGGTTCGGGCAAGCCCTTGTGCATGATGAACTGGGGAAGTTTGTGCTTTCAGATAATGTCGGATGGGGGATGACTTACATCGTTGCCTCCATTTACACGCTTGTTGGTCGGAATATGTTGGCGGTTCAGTATTTCAGTTGCGTTATCGGCGCAGCGACGGCACCGGCGATCTATATTTGCGCTTACAAAATTTTCAAAAATATTCGAGTTGCGAAGATCAGCGGGCTGATTGTCGCTCTGTGTCCTTCACTGATTATTTGGACGAGTCAGGTTATGAAAGACGGCTATATTATTTTTCTCCTGGTTATTGTAATGATTTCTTTACTTAACCTTTTAGAAAAACTCGATTATGTGTCATTGATAATTTTGATTTTGTCTCTTTTCTGCATTATCTCGCTTCGCTTTTACATCTTTTATATGGTCGCCGTAGCCGTGGTCGGCAGCTTTGCGGTGGGAACCGACAGCCTCAGCGGGCGTTCCATTTTAAGACGATTGGCTGCTCTTGTTTTAATCGGCGTAGGGGCAACGCAAATGGGCATTATCAATCGAGCGACCAAGGAAATTGATACTCTGACGGATCTGGAACAAGTTCAGAACACGCGGAAGGCATTAGCGACATCTCAGAGCGATATTTACAAAGGTAAAGGTTCCAGTTTCGGCGAAGATATGGACGTTTCTACGCCGGAAGGGGCAATTTCGGCGATCCCGCTCGGATTTACCTATTTGATGCTGTCGCCGTTTCCCTGGGAAATCAGAAATTTCCGGCAGGCTATTACGCTGCCGGAAATGATGCTTTGGTGGGCTTCGCTTCCGTTATTGGTAATGGGTTTATGGTACACCGTTAGAAAAAGGTTTCGAGGTTCAATCGGGATTTTGTTTTTCACTTTTATGCTGACGATTGCCTATTCGATTTTTCAATCAAATGTCGGAATGGCATACCGTCAGCGCGCCCAGATTCAAGTTTTCCTGTTTATTTTTATCGCCGTCGGATGGACGATAATGCAGGAAAAAAGAGAAAACCGAAATTCTTTAAAAAAGATTGAGTTTGACCGCTTAAGGGAAAGAATGCAGCGCAGGGATTAAAAATTGAATGTGCGGAATTGTTGGAATCGTTAATGCCGATTCGCGCGCGGTCGAACCTGATGTTTTGGCGCGAATGAATCAGGCGATTGTTCATCGCGGACCGGACGAAGACGGATTTTACGTTAGAGAAAACGTCGGTCTGGCGATGCGGCGTCTGGCGATCATTGATTTGGCGGGCGGGCAGCAGCCGATTTTTAATCAAGACGGCACAAAAGCGATTGTTTTCAACGGAGAGATTTATAATTTCCAGGAACTGCGCGCCGATTTGGAACAGCTCGGACACGAATTTTACACACGCTGCGATACCGAAATCATCGTCCATCTTTACGACCGCTACGGAGTTGACTGCGTTCAGCATTTGCGCGGAATGTTTGCTTTTGCGATTTGGGACGAGCGCGAAAAATCGCTTTTCGTCGCGCGTGACCGGATCGGCAAAAAACCGCTGCTTTATTCTCATCAGCCAAACGGCGATCTTGTCTTCGGTTCGGAATTTCGCGCGCTGCTAACGCACCCGGACATCAGCCGCGAAGTTGATTTCGGCGCAATTGACAACTATCTTTCGTATCTCTGCGTTCCCGCGCCGCAAACCGCTTTTAAGCAAATCCGCAAGCTCGAACCCGCGCACTGGCTGCGCTGGAAAGACGGAAAAATCGAAACAAAAAGATATTGGCTGCCCGATTTTTCCAAAAAAATCAAAATCTCTGAAACCGAAGCCGAAGAAGAAACGCTGAAGATTTTGCGCGAATCAACCCGGCTGCGAATGATCTCGGATGTTCCTCTGGGAGCTTTTCTCTCCGGCGGAGTTGATTCTTCGACGATTGTCGCTTTAATGGCGGAACAAAGCTCGCAGCCTGTCAAAACTTTTTCAATCGGGTTTGAAGAAGAAGATTTCAGCGAACTTAAATATGCCCGCCAGGTCGCCGAACACATCGGCGCAGAGCATCACGAATTCGTCGTTCGCCCGGACGCGCTCGAAATTTTGCCGCTGCTCGTCGAGCATTACGGCGAGCCGTACGCCGATTGGTCGGCGATTCCGACTTATTACGTTGCGCGGGAAACACGAAAATACGTAACCGTCGCTTTAAACGGCGACGGCGGAGACGAATGTTTCGCGGGTTATGAGCGCCACGCGGCGATGAATTTAGCCGAAAAATATCGCAAAATCCCGACTTTTTTCCGCAAAGCAGTGATTGAAAATGCGATTAATCTCGTGCCGCATTCGGAAATCAAAAGCAATCGGACTAGAGATTTAAAAAGGTTTTTAAAAGCCGCCGGAATGCCGAGCGTGGAACGCTATTACAACTGGGTCAACAAATTCAGCCCCGACGCAAGACGCGAATTATACACCGCCGAATTTCGGGCGCGCCTCAACGGCTCGAAACCGATTGATTTGGCTGAAAAATGGTTCAAACACGCCGCCGGATTGGGAGCGGTTGACGCCACGCTGTTAACCGACACGATGACTTATCTGCCGGACGATTTGATGACCAAAGTTGATATTGCGACAATGGCGGTTTCACTCGAAGGTCGTTCTCCGTTTCTCGATCATAAAGTTATCGAATTTGCCGCCAGCTTGCCGGAAAACGTAAAAATTCGCGGAATGGAAACAAAAAGAATTCTCAAAAGAGTGGCGAGCCGGCTTGTTCCGCGCGAAGTCATTTACCGGCGCAAAATGGGATTCCGCGTTCCGATAAATGTTTGGTTCAGAACTTCTTTAAAGGATTTTTTGCAGGAAAGACTGCTTTCCGAAAAATCTTTCAAGCGCGGTATTTTTCAGCCGGAAACGGTCAAAAGAATGTTTGACAACCACGTCGCCGGCAAGGAAGACAACGGATGGCAATTGTGGACGCTGCTGATGCTGGAATTGTGGTTTGAAAGCTTTATTGATTAAGAAGTGCAGACATCGGAGATAAAATTCGGGGCATTGACGATTTCTCTCGATTTCGAGATTCATTGGGGCGTGCGCGACCATTTTACGGTTGACGGGCATTACCGGCAAAATCTTTTGGGCGTCAGAAAAGCCGTTCCGGCGATGCTCGATCTTTTTGATGAATTCGGAATTGCCGTCACTTGGGCGACCGTCGGTTTTCTTTTTAGCAAATCGAAAGACGAACTAAAAGATTATCAGCCGAAAACGCTTCCCGATTATCACAACAAAGCGCTAAATCCTTACGGTGAATCAATCGGCAATTCGGAAAAAGACGATTTGTTTCACTTTGCGCCGAGCTTGATTCAAAGAATTAAAGAAACTCCCGGTCAGGAAATTGCCACGCATACTTTTTCGCATTATTACTGTCTTGAACCGGGACAAACGGCGGAAACTTTTGCCGCCGATTTGGATAGCGCCGTTGCGCTCGCTGAAGAAAACGATGTAAAGCTCCGCTCAATCGTTTTTCCGCGCAACCAGCACAACGAAAAATACACCGATATTTTACTTAATCGCGGGATCAACTGCATTCGCGGAAATCAACCGAATTGGATTTACGAACTTGACGAGAACGGCAAAAGCAATAAAGCGAAACGGGCTTTGCGCCTGATTGATCAACACTTTAACATCGCCGGACAGCACTCGATTGATTGGAATGAGATTTGGGAAAATGAAAAAATGGCAAACGTCCGCGCCAGTTATTTCCTGCGTCCCGCTCAAACTCGAAGAACGTGGATGAACGATTTAAGATTCAAGCGTTTGAAACAGAGCCTTGAGTTTGCCGCTCAAAATAATAAAATCGTTCATTTATGGTGGCATCCGCATAATTTCGGAACGAACACCGAAGCCAACATCGCGTTTTTGCGGAAAGTTTTAGAGGTTTATCGCGAGTGCCAGGAAAAATACGGAATGAAGTCGCTTTCGATGTCGGAAGTCGCGCAAACGGCGAAGCAAGCAGTCAGCAAAATATGAAAGATTCCGATTTGATCGTTTTGTTGTGTCAGGATTGCGACGCAACGCGCGTTGTTTATCACGCTCTCAAAACAAAATTCAAAAACGTCCGCGTAATTACCGAAAACCCGGTTTCAAAAGTTCAAATGGCAAAGCGGCGGATGAAACGAATCGGCAAAATCGCCGTTTTCGGTCAAGTTTTATTTGTCTCACTGACGGTTCCAGTGCTGCGCTCGATGAGCAAAAAACGATTGGCGGAAATTAAACGGGATTACAATTTCGATTTTTCGCCGCTGCCTTCCGACACGATTCACGTCGAAACAATTAATTCCGACGAAGCCAGAGAGCATCTCCGCAAGCTCGCGCCGAAAGTCGTCGTCGTTAACGGAACGCGGATTATCAGCAAAGAAACTCTGCGCAGCGCCAACGCGCCGTTTATCAATATGCATATGGGAATTACGCCGCTTTATCGCGGCGTGCACGGCGGTTATTGGGCGCTGGCGGAAAACAAAAACGATTTGATCGGAACGACCATTCATTACGTTGACGAAGGAATTGACACCGGAAGCATTATCGAACAAGCGTATTTCAAGCCGGGAAAAAAGGATAATTTTTTCACTTATCCGTATTTACACCTGGTCGCCGGAGTTCCGATTTTGCTCGAAGCCGTCGCAAATGTTTTGAGCGGCAAAACGGTCGAAGCTAAAAAAAGAGACGATTTGCCTTCTCAGCTTCGTTATCACCCGACCGTTTGGCAGTACTTTTACCTGCTTTTCAGAAAAGGCGTAAGATAAAGAAAATATGGAGATGTCCGAAAATATAATATTCACAAAAGGTAAGATTCAAGACGTTATCATTTATCCGCTAAAAAAGTATGTGGACGAGCGCGGCTGGCTGGCGGAGTTGTTTCGCCACGATGAATTAAGCGAGGAGTTTTACCCCGTGATGGCTTACGTTTCCGTGACCGAACCCGGCGTGCAGCGCGGTCCGCACGAGCACGTCGAACAAGCCGATTTGTTTTGTTTTATCGGTCCTTCAAATTTCAAGCTGCGCGTTTGGGACAACCGCCGCGATTCGGAAACTTTCGGTCGGATGATGACTTTATTCGTCGGCGCGGACAATCCGCAGGCTGTTATTATTCCCAAAGGCGTTGCGCACGGTTACAAAAACGTCGGTTCGGTTCCCGGCGTCGTAATTAATTGTCCGAATCGGCTTTATCTGGGTGTCGGCAAAAAAGAACCGATTGACGAAATTCGCCACGAAGACGATCCGAACACGGTTTTTCAGATGGAAGATTAATGCGCGTTTGAAAATTCAAAATCGAGCGAATCGAAGATTTTGAATCGAAAATCGAAGTCGAAAAACTGAAAACTCAGCAAACAAATCGCAGCATTCAACCCGCCAAAACGAAAGTCGCCCGCCTGATCGCGCGTCTCAACACGGGCGGTCCGGCGCGCCACGTCGTCTGGCTGACCGACGGATTAAAAGACGAATTTGACACGACTCTTGTTTGCGGATCAGTTCCGGCAAACGAAGGCGATATGAGTTATTTCGCCAGGCAGCACGGCGTCGAACCGCTTTTAATTCCGGAAATGAGCCGCGAGCTGTCGCCTAAAGACATCGTTTCGCTCTGGAAAATCTATCGTTTTTTACGCCGCGAAAAACCCGCCATCATTCACACACACACGGCAAAAGCCGGAACTCTGGGGCGAGTTGCAGGTTTTGCATATCGCTGGCTGACATTTTCGACGCTTGCCGGACGCCCGCGCCCGGTGCATTTTATTCACACTTATCACGGTCACGTTTTCCACAGTTATTACGGGCGGCTGAAAACCGCTTTTTTTCTGGCAATCGAGCGCGTTCTGGCTCGGATGGCGACCGATAAAATCTTTGTTTTGAGCGAGCGGCAGCGTTGGGAGATAAACGAAAAATACGGCGTCGGGCGCGGCGAGCAATTTGAAATAGTACCGCTCGGTATTGATCTCGTGCCGTTTGAGAATTGGCGGGAGAAAAGACCGATTTTGCGCCGCGAGCTAAACGCCTCCGAAGATGAAATTTTAATCGGGATTGTCGGCAGATTAACGCAAGTCAAAAATCATTCGCTTTTTTTGCGAGTCGCCAAACAATGGCAAAACGAAGCGGCGGAAACAGATTTGCCGCCTGTTCGTTTTATCGTCATCGGCGACGGCGATTTGCGCGAGAATCTGGAAAAAGAAGCAGCCGAATTAAATTTAAAAAACACAGTTTTCCTCGGCGAGCGCAACGACGAAGACATTTTTTATCCGGCGCTGGATGTTGTCGCGCTGACTTCTTTTAACGAAGGCACACCGCTGACTCTGATTGAAGCGATGGCAAACGAGCGCCCTGTAATTTCAACCGCCGTCGGCGGAGTCGTTGATTTGCTCGGAGCGGAAGAAGCTGCCGAAGACGAAAATTCGCGTTACACTATCGGATTACGGGGGGTTTCGGTTCCTTCCGATGATGCAGAAAGTTTCTTTGAAGGCTTAAAGCGGCTTGTCAAAGACAAAAAATTGCGCGACAATTTCGCCACAGAAGGAGCGAATTTTGTTCGACAAAAATATTCAAAAGAAAGACTTTTAGCCGATGTTCGGCGGCTTTACGAAAGTTTTGAGAATTGATTGCTCGATTAGAGCAACGATTGGGCAATAAGATGCCGTTTAAATTTATCAATTTTTTGCAGGTAAACGAGTTGAACAAACTTTCTAAGCAGTTTTAGGAAAGGTTCGGTTCCCGGTTATGTTTTCAGTTCCTCTCAACCCGTTTCTAATCGCCGCAATTGCGTTCGTTTTGGCAATTGCTCTGACTTATGTTGTCCGCGAGGCGGCTCATAAAATCGGTTTTGTCGCCAAACCGAAATTAGACCGCTGGCACAAACGCCCGACCGCGATGATGGGCGGCGTGGCGATTTTTCTGACGACCATTCTGACTTATTTTCTTTTTCTGCCGCATACGAGAGAATCTCTCGTCGTCGTCGCCGGCAGCACGGTGCTTTTTCTGGTCGGTTTGATTGACGACATTCTGCACATTAAACCGTATCAAAAGCTCTTCGGACAGCTTGTCGGGACGGCTATCGTCACCGGATTCGGTCTGGTTTTGCCGTGGACTGATTCAGAACTTTTTAATATTTTTATTACGGCATTCTGGCTCGTCGGAATCACGAATGCGATTAATCTGCTCGACAATATGGACGGATTGGCAGCCGGAATCGCCGGAATCGCCGCCTCCGCGCTCGCGGTCACGATGGCGGTTAACGGGCAGACAAACGAGCTTTTACTGCTGATGGGTTTTATCGCCGCGCTCGCCGGATTTCTGCGTTACAACTTTAATCCGGCTTCGATTTTTATGGGCGATTGCGGCTCGATGTTTGTCGGGTTTTTTCTCGCCAGCTCGGTTCTGCTTAATAACAACGGCGGGCAATCGCGGAGCATTTTTTCAGTTTTGGCTGTTCCGGTTTTGACTCTCTTTGTGCCGATTTTCGACACGACTTTTGTTACGGTTTTACGCAAATTGTGGGGACGCAAAGCATCGCAGGGCGGACGCGACCACACCTCGCACCGGCTCGTAGCGCTCGGTTTGTCGGAACGCTCGGCGGTTTTGATGCTTTACGGTTTTGCGGCTCTCGCGGGTGCTTTGGCTTTCGCCGTGCGCGAGCTTCGCGCCGATCAAAGTCTCGCGCTGGTCGGAGTGTTTATTGTCGCGCTGACCATTGTCGGCGTTTATCTGGGCAAAGTTCACGTTTACGAAGAGCAAACCGATGATGCTCTGAAAGAAAAACCCGCTTTCGGTTTTCTTCTCGACCTTTCGCACAAACGAAGAGTTTTTGAAATCATTCTCGACGTTTGGCTAATCGCTTTGTCGTATTACGGCGCTTACGTTTTGCTTTTCGGATCGCTGGAAAACCCGGTTGATTGGGAGCTTTTCTTAAAATCACTGCCGATTTTGATTGTTTTAAAGCTTTTCGCGTTTCTCTTTGCCGGAGTTTATCGCGGAATGTGGCGTTATACGAGCCTCAAAGATTTATCAACTTACGCCAAAGGCGTGGGTTTGGGTTCGACGCTAAGCATTTTGGCACTGCTGGCTTTGTATCGCTTTGAATTTTTTTCGCGCACGGTTTTCTTTCTCGACGCGGTAATTCTGTTTTTGGCGCTTTCGGGGAGCCGTCTCGCGTTTCGTCTTTTCCGCGAGTTTTTGCCCGCTCCGCAGGCTCCGAACGGACGCCGAATTTTGATTTACGGCGCTGGAGACGGCGGTGAACTGGTTTTGCGGGAGATTTATAATAATCCCCAGCTTAATTACAAACCAATCGGATTTGTTGACGACGACCCGTTGAAAAAAGGCAAGAAGATTCGCGGATTGCTGGTGTTTGGGGGCAACGGCTCGATCCCGGAAATTTGTCGCGAGTACGAGATTAACGAAATTTTGCTCTCGTCGAACAAAATCAAAATCGAACGCCTGCGCGAGCTGCGCCGCGAATGCGAAAGCGTCCAAGTCGAGCTTAAACGCGCCTCTTTCCGGGTCGAGCCGCTCGACGATTTTTTAGATTAAATTAAGTGACTACAGCCGCAATTAAATTTTCAACATCTCGAAGCCGCGCTTTGCTCATTTTGCCCGCGATTTTGCTGCTCGTCGCGGCGTTTTTTGTCGTTCGCTGGTGCTTTGCTCAATCAATTGCCGAACAAGCCGAATATGCAGAGCTTGCCAATTTTGCGGTCAATCTGGCACCGGATTTGTCGCCGCCGCATTACGCGCTCGGCGCCATCAGCGAAAAAACGTTTTCGCCCGAAGCTGACGCCGTGGCTTTGCGCGAATACGAACGGGCGACGGCGCTTTCGCCGCACGATTTCCGTTTGTGGGTCGCTTTGGGCAGAATGCGTGAGCGGACCGGCGATTCGGAAGCGGCGGAAAAAGCGATTCGCAAAGCCGCCGAGCTTGCTCCTGCTTATACTCAGATTCGTTGGACGCTCGGCAACATTTTGCTGCGGCGCGGGGAAACGGATGAAGCGTTTGCCGAAATAAGTTTTGCCGCTCGGCAAAATCCGACTTACTCCGCACCCGCAGTCGGCGCGGCAATGCAAGCTTTCGGAGCGGACAACATTGACGAGATTTTGCGCCGCGTCGGAAATTCAACAGAGGCGCGCGCCGCTTTGATCGGCTTTCTGGCGAAAGACGGCAAGTTTGAGCAATCTCTGAACATTTGGAAAGGACTTTCCCAAGAAGAAAAAGTCGCTCATAAAGACCAGGGCAAATCTTTGTTTAACTCCTTGCTCGAAGCGAAACGGTTTCGACTCGCGCAAGCGCTTTACGCCGAGCTTCCGGCGACCGAAGAGTCGGAAAAAACATCGGTCGGAAAAATTTCAAATCCTGATTTTGAAAGCGACCGAATTTCGACTCCGACTGAACCGCTTCCGTTCTCGTGGTTTATCCCCGACGGCGCAGAACCGGCAATCGCATTTGATACGTCTGCCAGGCACGGCGGAACGCGCAGCTTGCAGCTTGCGTTCAGAACCGTTTCCGGTCAGGATTTGCGCCAAGTTTCGCAAACCGTAACCGTTGAACCGAATGCTCGTTATCGTCTTTCGTTTTACGCCCGAACGGCAGGTTTAAAAACAAGCGCAACCGTGCTTTGGAACATTGAAGACGCCGCCGACGGCAAGATTTTAGCCGCGTCTCCGGCGGTTTCGAACGGCGACAGCGACTGGCAGCAATTGACGATTGATTTTGCCGCGTCGCCGAAAACCGAAGCCGTCAACATCAAATTGGCGCGCGCCGCCTGCACTCTGTCGCCGTGCGCTCTGGTCGGGCGAATCTGGTTTGACGATTTCAGCTTGCAGAAAATTGACTTGGTAAAAAATTGAACTGTAGTGGTTAAAGAAGAAAAAATTGTTCATCCCGATTCGGATTGGATTGGCGCGACGGTCATCGAAGAAAAATCGACGCGCCCGAGCCAAATTATAATTTTCGTCTTGTGCGCCTCTCTAATCATTGGGGTTTTAGCATACGGCGCGGTTGATTATTGGGCTTTGGGCTTGCAGACAATCGGCGCGACCGTTATCGGTTTATTATGGCTGTGGGACGCGGCAATTCGCAAAGAATTTCGTTTCAGCCGCAGCCTGCTCCAGCTTCCGCTTCTCGGTTTGTTTTTGATCGGCTGCGTGCAGCTTCTTCCGCTGCGCGATGTTTCCGCTTTTAACCAACTGCTCAGCGCGCCAGCCGCCGCAGCGTTCACGATGGACGCGGGCGCGACTCGCTTTTTTCTGGTTCAACAATTTGTTTATCTAATTTATTTTGCCGCCGCGCTGACGTTTATCAACGACCAGAAACGCCTTCGCGCGGTCACCGTTACGATTTTGACTTTCGGTTTGGCAATTGCGGTTTTTGCCATCATTCAGGGCTTTAGCAGCGAAAACAAAATCTATTGGTCGCGCTATAATCCCGCTGCATCTTCGTTCGGCACTTACGTCAACCGCCACCATTTCGCCGCGCTGATGGAAATGATGGTTGCGCTCGCGCTCGGTCTGCTCTACGCCAAAGCGATTGAAAAAGAGTTGTGGACGCTGCAAATCTTTGCCGCCGTGATAATGTGCATCGCGTTGATTTTTACCGGGTCGCGAGGCGCAATGGTGAGTCTTTTGGCAATTGTCGGATTTCTGACGCTTTTCAGCCCGCGTGTTGCCAGGACCCGCGACGACGAGAGGAAATCTTCTTCGCCGCGCCGCAAAATTTTATCTGCGGCGGGCGGATTATTGCTTGTTTTGGCATTGATTGGAATTGTTGCGGTGCTCGGCGGCGAAAGCGATCTGCTTCGCGCCGTCGGTTTAAGCCATTCGGGAGACGACGTGACCAACGGACGACTGCATTTCTGGCAGACGACCTTGCAAGTCATCCGCGACAACCCGATTTTGGGCGTCGGTCTGGACGCTTTACCCTCCGCTTACACTCGCTACGACACTTGGAACGGCGTTTACCGCGTCGAGCGCTCGCACAACGATTATTTGCAGATTCTGGCGGAAAGCGGCGTTTTCGGTTTCGTTTGTCTGGCGGCGTTTTTGTATTTTCTTTTCCGGCGCGGCTGGCAAATTATGACCACCTCGCGCGACAGCTTTCGTCGCGGCGTAGCTTTAGGCGCGCTCGCCGGATGCTTCGGGATAGCAATTCACAGTTTCTTCGATTTCCCGCTCCGAACCCCGGCAAACTCGCTCGTCTTTCTCATTCTGGCAACGCTTGCGACGGTTCAAATCAGCTACCCGAAATTGCACCGCAAACGGAATTAATAGCGCCGAAGCTGTATTAAAATACGAAGGCTCATTTCTAAGCTAAGATTTAAATTTATCATTGATCTTAGCTCGTCAATCTGGAATAAATATTCGGCTCTCATTCCGTAAGTTATTTATTACTTCAGTTTTCCTTTGATGTTTTTGTGAAGGATTTCCACAATTTCGCCCGGTTGAATCTTCGCTAAAGCCGCTTGAATTTCTTCAATCATTTCATAGTGAGTTGCCAGACGATTATTGAATGCCCGCAAAACTAAAATCGCAATTTTCCGATGAGCCAAATTTTGTTGATTTTTAATGTTTGAATCCGCCGTCAGCAAAACGTCGAATTTGTTTTCTTCGGCAAGCGTGAGTAATTCACCGTTTAAAACATTCGACCAGCCTTTTTCTTGAAGTGTGTCGGTTTCGTATTCGGTTAAGTGATTTTTAAGCCTGCGGTCTAAATTATGATCGAGCAGGATTTTCAATTTACACCGATTTCCTTGATTAAAGATTTCTCAGCCATTTCGAGAACGGAGACGGCTTGTTCTCTCGTTACGGGCGGAAAACCTTCGAGAAAATCTTCGAGCGTATCGCCGCCTTCAAGATAATCGAAAAGATTTTTAATCGGCACGCGAGTTCCCGCAAATACCGGCGTTCCGCTTAATTTTTCGGGATTTATTTCAATTAATTCCTGTTTCATAAATCTATTTTACTCTAGCTCGTCAACCTCCGGTAAATATTCGGCATTCGTTCAGGCAAACTCAAAACGTCGTCAATAATCGTATATCCGACATCGCCGTATAAATCTTTTAATTCCTGCTCACTTTCGCGGTCAATCGTGATGCAAAACGGCGTGATGCCGTTTAGTTTGGCGTCTCTTAACGCTTCTCTGACATCTTCGCGCGCATATTTCGCGTCGCCGTAATCGTGGTCGTAAGGTCGTCCGTCGGTTAAAATCACCAAAAGTTTGGTGCGCGATTCCTGTCTGAGCAATTTGTTTGCGGCGTGGCGAATCGCAGCGCCGAGTCGGGTGTTGTTTTGAAACGTGATGCCGCCGATTCGGCGTTCGATTTCTTCGGAATATTTTTCCTGAAAATCTTTGACGACGTAAAATTTGACGTTGCGGCGACCTTCGGAAGTAAAACCGTAAATCGAATAAACATCGCCGACCGCTTCGAGCGCTTCGCTCATTAAAACCAGACCTTCTTTTTCGATTTCGATAATCCGGCGTCCCGGATGTGTGTACGGCTGCAAAGGATTGCGCGTGATTGTTCTGGCGGTCGAGCTTGATTGGTCGAGCAGAAACGCGACGGCTACATCGCGCTGTTTGCGTAATTTTTTGGTGTAAAGACGCTCGGAAACGTGACCATCGCGCGCGCGGCGGTCAACTACGTAATCAATGACGGCGTTTAAATCGTAATCTTCCCCGTCAACTTCGTTGTGGATTCTGGTCAGATTTTCCGGTTTCATCATTTGAAACTGATGCCGGACTGAAGAAATCGTGCCTTTGTAACGCTCGCGCGTTAATTCGACAAACTGGCGGTCGCCACGCTTGGTGCGTTTTTCGATCACGCGGCTCCAGCCCAAACGATAATCGCCCAAATCCCTGTCCCATTCGTCGTAATCGAAGGCGGTTTCGCCGGCTTCGAGCGGCTGTTCGGGGATTTCATTGTTCGCCCAGCTTTCCGCGCCCTGCCAATCTTCCGGTTCTGATTCTTCTTCGAGATTGTTCCAGGCGTTGAACAGATCGCGCGCGTCGCGCAGTTGCTGGCGGCGTTCTTCCGTTTGATCGCCTTCGTCCGAAATTTCGATTGTGTTTTCGCTCCTGTTTTCTGCGGCGGTTTCCTCCGATTGTTCATCTGTTTCGTTTTGCGTTTGATTTTCCTGAGTAATATTCTGGAAAAGCGAATAAACCCGGCTCGCAGCCATTAAGCTGTCAGCAACGGTTGATTTTTCCGAAGTCAGATAATCTGCAACAACCGTTTCCAGTTCTGAAACAATCTGCGTATAAAATTTGCGAGCATCGTCATTTGCTCCGCCTAAGAGCGTGATTTGAAACAGCAGCTCAAACGGCACATGATTCATTGGAACATCCAAAATCGTGGGGCGCGCAGCTTGCAAATGCTTTTGCATAAAATCCAAATCGCGCCGCAAACCGCGATAAGCGAGCCGCAAACGGCGGTCAATTCTACCGTTTTCTAAGGTCGTAAAAATCTTGCGCGCCAGCATCGGCTGGGGAAAAAGCTGCAAAGCCGGGCGATAATCCGAATCGGGCGGCATCAGTTTGCGCCGCTCGCGGTCAAACAACATTTGCGCCTCGGGCGGCAAAGCCTTCTCGCCCTTTTGAACTTCTTCGAGATAACCGGCGAGCGAAAAAGCGTCGCGCTCTTCGGCGGTCGCTTCGTAGATTTCGGTGAGCGTCGCGTAAGCGGCTTTTAATTCTTTGGTGTCGCGCGCGTGCGTCCCGAATTCGATTTGTCCCGCGCCGTGCGCCGCGAGGACTTTGTAAAGCCGAAAATCAAGCTCGTCGTCGCCGAATTCCGAAACCGAAGCGGGGAGATAAATCGTTTTTCCGTCGTTGATTCTCGATTCCTGCGGGACGGCGGCGAGCGGCTGGACTTCGATTTGTCTGCCCGTCAAACCTTCGACGTAAAGCCGCAAAGTCGTCTGCACGGCGTCAAGCGGCAAACCTTCCGAGCCTTCGTGCAAACGGTCGTTGCTGCGGCGCGTTTCCAGAGCAAAATAGCTGCGTCGTGCGCGCGGATTATCGAATTTTTCGGCTCTTAATCCTTCACGAACCCAATCTTCAAACTGTCCGACCGAAACCTGTTTCAAAGCCCGCGCGCTCGCCCGAAAACTTGCCAGCGCGCTTTCGGCGTCTATTTGGGCAATTTCGTTTGTAAGCTCTAAAACTCTGGTCGTTAGCGCCGATAATTCTTCGGATTTTCTGATTGCCGCGATTTGCCGGAAAAACGATGGACTCGAACGCACAAACGCAATTAAAACCGCGTTCCCCTGTTTGGCAACCGTCAGCAAAGTCTCGCGCCAAGCGTCGAAAGATTGCGGCACGCGGCGCAAAACAACGCCGCCCGCATTTACAAAATGGAGCGTCACGCTGCCGCCGTATTCGAGAAATTGAGCGGCGGAATTTAGTAAATTAATCGAATCCAATGCCGATAAATCGCCTAGAGCTTCTGGTAACGCCTCCCACAAATCAGCCGCCATTCCGCCCGCTCGCGCCGCGAAAAACGAAGCGAGATTTGCCGCTGCCGCCGTTACCGCAATTTTATCTTCCGCTTCGTATTTCTCGAAAAATTCGATTGTCGTAACGGTGGTGCGTAGGAAATCGGCGCTGTGTTTAGCGCTGCGCTGAGCAATGTCGGCGGCGACGCGGAAAACGGCGCGCAGAATTTCTTCCGATTGAATTTTGGCGGCGATTCCGGGAGCGTTTTGAAAAGTTTCGACAGCAACCGTGCCGGACAAAACGAGCTGACGCTGGCAAACCGCGAAAATCATTTGCCGGATTTCCGCCGTAATCGGCGCGTAATCGGCGACGCCGCGCCCGAAAAAACTAGCGCCCGCGTCCGCGTTGATCATCGCCAGACGGCGACCGATTTCGCCCCACGCGCGGATTTCGTCCGGTTCTAAAATCTCCGCCGCGTCGGGCGCGACTTGCAAAAATTCGCCGCTCGCTTTCAAACTGACGCCCGCCACGCTCGCGCTCGTTTCCAAAATAGCTCTTGATTTTTCCGTTTCCAATTTGCTCAAATCTTTCGCCAATTTAGTTAAACCGCGCTTCTCGCCGTTTTTCTCAACCGCTTTCTCGTCGCCCGTCTTGCTGGTTTTCATCTTATTTTTAGCTTAGAAAAACCGGGAAGCTAAAGCAATTACGAATTACGAATTTCAAATCACGAGTGTCGGAATCTTATCTTTTAAATTTATTCCACAATTCGTAATTCGTAATTTGAAATTCGTAATTGTTAACGCGGCGGTTTGCCGTCGGGGTAAATAAAAACGTGAAAGCAAGCGTTGACGTTGTATTCGATGAGCGCGTCCAAAACGCCTCTGTTTTCAAGATCGGCGAGTCGTCGCATCACAAAATTTTGCTCTTCGGCGGACATATGTTTGCGCCCTAAATCGAATGTGCAGCCCGATGTGTGCGGCGGGAGACTGCCGGGACCGCGCACCTTAAACGAATTCGGATTTACCTGATTGAGCTTGATTTGATAATCCATCGAGCGCGTCAGAGATGTGACGCGCAGCGGGCGATTGAATTGTTTTTTATAAGCGGCGGCGATTTCCTCCAAAACGCGACGCGCCGAAGGATGAAACATTCTGAGAAGCCGGATGCGCATTTGTTTCCGGTCGCGCCCGCTGCTCAAATCGTATTTTAAACCGCCGAAGTTCTGCGACAGATTTGACAAAAATCGAAATTTTTCAGAACCGGGCGGAATCGGATTGTACTGCGTTTCAAAATCAAACGAGGTGAAAGCGTCTTCGGTCGCGCTGCTGCCGACTTCGAGGAAATAATCATCGGTCGCCATCGGTAATTCGATTAATTCCCCTTTCAAACGTTTTTCCGCCAAATCGGCAAAATCCATCGGCACTTTATAATTTAAAACGTTTATCAACTCGCGGATTTTCGCGGTTTGTTTGGGAACGCCGCGCTCTGAAAGCGGAGCGGGCGGATCGAGTCCTGCCGGGCGCTCGCCCGTGTTGGCGCGCGGTTCGAGCGCGCGGGCTTTTTGCTGTTCCCAAAAAGCTCGCGTGACGGTTAACTTTTGGTCTTCCGTCGTTGCGTCTTTTGTAGCAATCGTGACATCTTCGATGTCTTCGGTTTTGATTTCTTCCTGCGTCTCCTCCAACAGCTTGAGCAGCTCATCTATTTCCTCGTTGGTCGGGTCTTTTTTTAGCGGGTCAACAATCGCCTGACCGATTTCCGTTTGATTCGGTTCGGGCATTCGGGAGGTTTTGGCGTTTGTATTGTTTCCCAATCGCGGCGCAACAATAAAAACTCCGACCAGCGCCAATGAAATGATAAAAACCGACAAAACTGCGGCGGCAATTAAAAGCGTCCGTTGTCCGTTGTTTCCCGGTTGTTCGTTGTTCGTTGTTCGTTGTTCGTTGTTCGTTGCGTTTTCGGTCTGTAGGCTTTGGGCTTTGGGCTTTGGGCTTTGGGCGGAGGCGCGGATTTGGACAAAGATTCTGGTGTTGTCGCCGAGCCGGATTTCGTCGCCGTCGAAAACGCGAGCGCCTTCGGAATTTATTTGTTTGCCGTTTAAAAATGTGCCGTTGGTCGAATTTTCGTCAAAAATCCAGACTTCGCCGTCGTGCTGCTCGAAAGTCGTGTGGCGGCGTGATAATCCGGCGTCGTTGAGAATTAAATCCGACAATTCAGTGCGCCCGACGGTTAAATTTCCGGCGTCAAGCTCATAGATTTGTTCGCCTGCGGGCGAATTAATGATTATCGTAATTTCGTACGGCATCTTTCCGGCAATTCGATTTATTCGGGACTATTCCACGAATGAAAAAACGCGAACTGTAAACTATGCACTATTAACTATCAACTATCTCGCAAAGAAACAAAGACTCTGCCAAACAGTTTACAGTTGAGAGTTGATAGTTGACAGTTGCTGCAAATTCCAGCGTTTCGGGAATCTCCTGTTTTAAAAGCAAGCGTTTTGTACGCATCCGCGCATTGAAAACGGCGGCAAATTGCTAAAATCCAAAATTAAAAATACACGGAAAGGGGAAAATTATGTCAAGCGCAATCGGTCAGAAAAAGAATCAGCCGCCGACGGGCGAAGGGAAAAATCAAAGTCCGAACAAAGGCGCGGCGCAGGAGCGCGACAAACGCTCGGAAGTTTTGCAGGCGGAGCGAAATCACCCGGAAATGAATATGGATGCGGCGGATGAAACGTCCGATATGGTTCAAGATATGGATGTGCCGCAAAAACGCGAGCGCGCCGGGCGCTAAATTCTGATGAAAGCAAAAATAGGCGGCAGAGAAATCGGCTACGAAGATGCGGGAGCCGGGGCTTGCATAGTTTTGCTACACGGGCATCCGCTCAATCGCTCGATGTGGAGCGCGCAAGTTGAAGCTTTGCAAACGAAATACCGCGTTGTTTGCCCGGATTTACGCGGTTACGGAGAAACGGCGGAGGTTTCCGATGTTTCGACGATGAGCGAAATGGCGCAGGATGTTGCCGCATTGCTCGATTTCTTGAAACTTGAAACGATAATTCTCGGCGGTCTTTCAATGGGAGGTTACGCGGCGCTCGAATTTTACAATCTGTTTCCAACGCGCGTTTCCGCGCTCGTTCTAGCCGACACGAAAGCCGCGAGCGATACGGAAGAAGCGCGCCTAAAGCGTTTTGAAACGGCGAAAAAAATAGAAAAAGAAGGAATCGAGTCGCTTGCTGAAGAAATGCTGCCGAAAATTCTCGCGCCCGTGACTCGCTCAACCAAACCGGAGATTGTCGGGCGAGTGCGGCAAATGATGTTGGCGACAAACCCGACGGGCGCGGCAGCCGCTTTGCGCGGAATGGCGGAGCGCAGCGACCACACAAAGCTGCTGGCGAAAATCAGCGTGCCGACGCTTGTTATCGTCGGCGAAACGGACGAATTGAGTCCGCCTGCCGAAGCCGAAAAGATGAACCGAGCGATAAAAGATTCGCGTCTCGTGAAAATCTCAAACGCCGGGCATTTATCGCCGCTCGAAAACGGAGCTGAATTTAACCCGGCTTTATTGAATTTTCTTTCTGAAATTTGATAAAAAACGGCGTCTTTGCGTGATTTTTCTTTTCACGCAAAGACGCCAAGAGGAAAAGCATTTTCGACATTCGTTATCTTTTACGGTTGAGAATCAGCCGTAAAATTAACATCATCGGTTTCGCCGCTGATTAAACGCGCCTGCGAGCTTTGATTGAAGCTGAATTTTTTGGCTGAAACCGTGATTGTATAAGTCGCTCCCAGCTTCACATCCGCAAAACGATAATTACCGGATGCTCCGCTTAAAACTGTTTTAGTTTCTCCGCGTTCATCAGCCAAACTGACCAGAACGTTTCTGATTCCGCGCCCGTCCGCCGTCGTCACTTTTCCGGCAACGGAAACAAAATCTGCCGTCGAAGCGGTTGACACCGTAAACTTACCGTTTTTCGGCGTCGTTGTAACGATGCTGCCCGCGTTATCTTCAAACATCACTTTGTTCGGCGCGCTTGTTTGAAATTTCACTGTTGAAGATTGAAGAGGCGCGCCGACCACTTTGAAACGCAGATACAAAAGCGTTCCCGAAGCGGAGATTGCGTTGCTCGGGCTTGAAGCTGAGATGCCGATGCGCCCGCTCGAATTTGTGTCGCAAACAATTGTCAAACCGTTGCTAAGCGTTCCGGCTGTTTCGGTCGCGTTTGCCTCCGGCTGCAAAACATTCGGATCGAATCGAACGGCAAAACTATAGCCGAAAATCTGTTTGCGGCTCTGGTTGGCAAGCTGAACGGGAATCAAAACAATCTTGCTTGGCGCTGCCGCAGCATCGGCGGGAATCGAGATTTCTGTCTCCGCCGCTTTTGATTGCTGAAGCGTTTCCGCTTGAGTTTCATCATCAGTTTTCTCCGCCGCCCCGCCGAAAGTATCGGACGCCGAGGCGTTGGATAATTCAACGACTTTTTCGGCTTCTTGCGCCGATTCATCCGTTTCGGCGAGAGAACCGGCAGGCGGCGTCCAATTGCCGTTGACTTCGCCGACCAGAATTGCAAAATAATTTTCGTTTGATTGCGAACCCGAAACCGGACCGTAGCTGCGCGGAGCAGAAGGGAATTTCCAATTACCGACTTGTCCGGTATTTGGAGTTTGCCCGTTAGCGGCGACATATCTCAAAATCAGCGTTGCGTCGAACGCAGTTACGCCTCCGGTGCCGTTTGCGTCTGCCGCTAATATCTGATTTGCGTTTAAAGCATTCGGTCCCTGCCCATTCGCGGCGACATGGCGCAAAACAAGAGTTGCGTCAAACGTACTGATGCCGTTGACGTTTCCTGTTTTAGCCGGCGTGACCGTGTAATTGCCGCCCATTGTTAATCCCGAAAGTTGATAAAAACCCGAATTGTCGGTGCTGGCGGACATCTGCGCCGTTCCGGTTGTGGTCAGATTTACGCCGGAAACAAATTTTGTCGTCTGATTTGCCGGTGTCGTTCCGTAACTGACTATTCCCGTTACTGTAAAACCGTTGACGCCGGATTGTGTGACAATAAAATTCTGCCCGGCAATTGTGATTGTTCCGGTTCGCTGCGCGCCGTTGTTGGCAGCTACGACATAAGAAACCGTTCCCGATCCGGTCCCGCGGCTTGCGCCCGTGACCGAAATCCAATTGTCACTTGAGACGGCTGTCCAGGTGCATCCTGCGGTTGATGCCGTCAGCGTAACAGAGTTGTTCGCGCCTGCGGCTGGGGCGTTTGTGCCGTTCGGATTTAAACCGAATGAACAGGGCGCGGCGGCAAAGTTTGCCGTTTGATTTGCCGATAAATTATTGAAACTTGAAGAAGGCGGATTAAAAGCGAAATTGGAGAAAAACGGAGTAACCGTATAATTCGCTCCGGCGACTAATCCGTTGAAAGAATAGTTTCCGGCTGCGTTTGTAACCGTCGTTGCAGAAGCGGCTCCGGTTAAAGCAACGATAACTCCGGGCAGAGCGTTTCCGCCGTTTGTCACCTGTCCGCTGATTACCAGCGAACCCGTCTGAACGAGAGGAATGCCCGCTTGAAAACCGCTCACAAGCGAAAAGCTGCCGTTCTGCGACAAATTTCCGGCGAGCGGTTGCCCGATTGTGCTTTCCAGCGAGAAGACACCGCCTGAACTCGCTCTGCCGCCGCTGGCGACGACCGTTTGTTTCATCTCAAACGCTCCGCCGCTGCTTTGTGCAAAACCCGGAATCCCCTGCAACAGCATCACCGTTAAAATTGCGACCAGGATTATTCGCTTTTTCATAAAATCCTCCTCAAACAGCCCTGCTATTGCTTATTTTTGTTCCGGTGTCAATTTTCGAACGGTTTGTTCAAGAGCCGCCAGACGCTGCTGCAACGAGTTGATTTCGGCTTTCAGCGTTTCGACTTCCGAAGTTTTTTGCTGTAACTGAGCGTCCAATTCTTTGACCGCCGCGAGCGAAACGCCAGCCATATCCTGCACGCCGATTGATTTGTCGTCGGTTCCGAGTCCGAATTCTTTATGAAAATCTTCAGCCATCGGTCCGAGGTGACGCACTTTGTTTCCTTCAGTGATGTAATTCCAGGTTGAAACCGGAACTTTTCTGAGTCTTGATAAAACGTCCGAGCCGTTTACGGGGAGAAAATTTTCTTTTGTGAAACGGCTCGAAGTGCAGTTGAAAACGCCGCTGCCTGCGGGAAGATTGCAGCCGGTCGTGCTGCCCAGGTTCGTGCGGAAACGAAAACCGCCGGTCGCGCGCGCCGCAAATTCGTTGTTAGCGGTGTTTCTGAAAGTATCGGCGCTTTGCTGCGCTGAACCGTCGCTCCAAATGAAAGTGCCGCTAAAACTATTATTCGAGGCAAATTTGCCCATTGCCGTCGTGTGATCCTGATCGGCGGTTACGTTATAGCCGATAGCAACGGCGGCGAGACCTCTGATGTTGAAAGTGTCCGGGTCGCATTTGCCATTAATATACGGTCCGCCGGAGCGGGCGTTATTGCCTAACGCAACGCCGTAAGTGTCGCACACGCGGTTATTAGCGCCAGCCGAAAAACCAGCCGCGCCTTTGACTTCATTGCCGCTGCCGAAAGCGATGCTGCTCGTGCTGCGGGCAAAGTTCGTGTCGCCGAATGCAAACGCATAAAGTCCTTGTGCGGTCGAATTACTGCCGCCTGCCCACGAGAAAAACCCGACGGTTGCATCGTCCCATTCGTTATCGGCATAACCCGAACGAAAAGCGCCTTTATATGAATCCCAGGATGTGCGATAGCCTGCGCCCTGCATCGGAGAAACTCCGACACCCAGATTTCCGGTGGCGACAAAACTGCCGTTTTGAAAAACTTTGAACCAGGCAGGCGTATTTCCGCCCGAACTCGAACAGCAGCTGTTGCCGCGCAGGTTGATCATCGGAGCCGTGCCGTTGGCGTCGCCGACCGAAAGCTGTTCCGCGCCGGGGACGAATTTGACGAAATTTGCATCGGTATATGCTTTATTCGTTGCGTCACCTGCGTTTACAGGATTGCCGACATTCGTCACCCGCGCATTGTTAGCCGAAAGACCGACGGCGAAAGTATTCGCTCCAGTCCAAGTATTCGTGCTGCCGAGAAGCGCGCCCGGATTCGCCGAAGTTAAAGTCGTTCCGTCGCCGAACTGCACGCCGCCGACGATGATTTTGCCGGTCGAATCGCGCTTGACGATTGTGTTCGGAGTGTTGGCGGAGGTTGCCGCGTTGGTAGCCTGGACGCTGCCGGCAATGTTTGATGCCGATTGTCCGCCGACCGAGTTTACGACCGTCGCGTCTTGCGTTCCCGTAACATCGCCTGCCAAATTGCCGGTAAAATTTGAAGCCGAATTTGAACGAACCGCGTAAGGCGCCGAAGCGATTCGCTCGCGCGGCGTCAAAAGCGTGTAAAAATCGGCGGGCGAACGGCGCACCGAAACTTCCAAATATCTCTCGCTGCCGTTAAAAGCCAGCGCGCCGAAATCGAGCTGAACTGCGAAGCTGCCGTTCGTTACGTTCGCGGTCAAATCGGAGATTGTCGCGCCGATTTGACTGCCGCCCGAAACGGCGTCAAACAGCTTGAACTGAAATTGATAAGTGCCGGTCGCGCCTTGTCCGGCGTCCGCCAGACGACCTTGATAACTAAACGACGTGGTTTGCGCCGACGCTGTCGCGCCGGTTAACAGAAACATTGTCAAAACTGCGATAAGTGCGAATTTGTATTTAAATAAATCCTGAATTTTCATAGCCGTCTCCGCTTTCTACCGTTTGTCCATCCCGCTTCGCTTATAAAAAGTATGAATTTGCAAAGCCGAACTTCCTTTCAATATGTAACGCGCAGTATTCCGGTAGTACGGGTCAGCCGGGGAAATTTCAAAAGAAAAAGGCAGGCTCGAACGCCTGCCTTTTTCCTGAAGTTTGCAGTTTATGTTTGCTTATCTATTGATTTTCGCTTTCTTCGCCGGCGGCAAATGAATTACCCTAAGGCGTCCAGCTTCCGTTTACATCTCCAACCAGAAAGGCTTCATAATTTTCATTCGGAGCTGAATTTGAAACCGAATTGTACGGGCGCGAAAGCGGCGAAAATTTCCAATTACCTGTTTCCCCGGTAAAATCAGTCTGCCTGTTTGCCGCGACAAATCGCAAAATCTGCGTGGCGTCAAACGGAGTGATTTCGTCGTCGTTGTTGGTATCGGCGGCAATTTTTTGATTTTCCGTTAATGTGCAGTTCGCTGTTCCGGCTGCAATGCAGCGCAGGATGAGAGTTGCGTCAAACGGAGAAATGCCGTTGACGTTTCCTGTTTTTGAAGGCGTGATGATGTAATTGCCGCCTGCGGTCAAACCCGAAATTTGATAAAAACCCGAATTGTTGCTTGTTGCCGAGAGCTGCGGCGTTCCCGCTGCATTTAAATTTACGCCGGGAACAAGCGTTGAGGGCGTAATTGCGTAATTGATTGTTCCCGAAACCGTAACGCTGACAAGTCGAAAAGTTGCGGTGTGCGTTGCGGCATTTGCGCCGGTCGTAATTGTATGCGCTTGCGCGCCGTTGTCAGACCAGGATTGAAAAGCGTACTGATTTCCGTTGACTGTTTGCGTCGCAGCATTGACGTTTAATCCGTAGCCGTCCCACGAAACAACGGTCGTTCCGCCAGCCACATTTGTGCCGTTAACGGTTAAATTCAAACCTGTGGGATTAGTCGCAAATGTGACGTTTACTTTACGCGGGTAAAAATATCGCGTAACGGTCGTGCTGAGATTGGTTGAGTCGGTGGCGGTCAAACGGATTTCCAAAAAACTGCCGGTTGCAGCCGCTAAATCTTCCGGCGCGGGTGCGGTGAAAGTGATGTTGTTGCCCGAAGTCGGCGGCACAAACGGGTGCGTGTGGTCGTTGTTGTGATGCAGCAGCACCTGCCAGGTCAACGCGCTGCTTGGCAGATTTCCGTCCTGCGGGTCGGTCGCGCTGCCTTGCAGTGTGATTGTTTCGCCGACGCGGAACAATTGAGTCGCGGTCGGAGAAGTAATCGTCGGCGTTGGCGCGCCGTTGCCGACATCTATTCGCACTGTTGCCGTATCGCTGCCGCCGCGTCCGTCTGTGACGGTGACGACGGCATTGTAAGTTCCGTTAGTTTGATAACGATGCGTCGGAGTTGCGCCGGTTCCGGTTGAGCCGTCGCCGAAATTCCAAGAGAACGAAAGCGTGTCGTTGTCGGCGTCGCTGCTGGCGGAAGCATTAAAGGCGACATCAAGCGGCGCGCTGCCGGATGTCGGATTCGCGGTCGCGGAAGCGACGGGACTGCGGTTTGCCGTGCCGGTATAGCGGATTCGGCGCACTTGTCCGCCGTTGGTGTAATTCGTGTAATAAAGCGCTTGCGTTGATTGATACGGTCCGAAAATCAGCGATGTCACGCTGCCTGTGCTTGAAGCGTTGAACTCGCTTGCCGTGTATCCGCCCGTACCATTCGGTTTGATTCGGAAAATCTTGCCGCAAACGTATTCGCCGAAAAGATAAGAGTCGTCGTATTCGCTCGACCAGACGCCGTTTGGGACAAATGCGCCGCCCGTAATCGAGTTTCCGCTGACCGTATTGGCGACACAGCCGCGCGGGTAATCGAAAATCGGATTGGTCATTCCGGCGGGCGGCGCGCCGCAGTTGGTCGTCGAACCGTTGGCGCAGTGACCTTCGCGGACGTTCCAGCCGTAATCCGCGCCCGCAATTCCTTCGTCAATTTCTTCCCAAGCGCCTTGTCCGACATCGTTGATGAAAAATCTGGTAACGGGAGTGTTCGAGTCGAAAGCAATGCGAAAAGGATTTCGCAAGCCGGTCGCAAAAATTTCCTGACACCAATTGCCCGCTGTCGTCATGCCCGTCGTGTTGCAGCGTCCGGTTCCCGCGCCTTGAAACGGGTTTCCCGAAGGAATCGCGCCGTCGCGCGTAATTCGCAATATTTTGCCCAGGAGAACATGCTTATCGCGCGCTGCGTCGTTTGCTCCCGCGCCGCCGGAATTGCCCGCGTAATCCGCGCCGCCGTCGCCGACAGAGATGTAGAGCAAGCCGTCTTTGCCGAAATGCAAATCGCCGCCGTTATGGTTGCCGTTCGGGGAGTGAATATTGTCTATCAAAATCGTTTCGCTCGCCGTGCTGATCGTATTATTATCGGCAAGCACAAAACGTGAAACGCGGTTGACCGGATTGCTGGCGTTAGTCGGCTGTCCGGTCGGGCAGACGTTGTTTTTGTTAAAGGTGTAGAAAAAATAAACGTAACGATTCGTCGTAAACTGAGGGTCAACCGCGACGCCGAGCAAACCGCGCTCGCTGTTGGTGCAAAGCCGCGAACTAAGATCAACGGCGGGTGTTGCGAGCAGCGAGCCGTTTTGATAAACCCGCACTTGTCCGCCCTGCGTTGTAATGAGCAGGCGACCGTCCGGCGTAAAAGCGAGCGCAGTCGGAGCGCCGACGTTCGTGACCAACTCGTCTGTGAAACCGATCGGCAAAGCCGACACATCGGCGACTGAAAATTTAAACGATAAAAATAAGGCGGTGAGAAAACAAAAAGCGAAGGTTGCGACGGCGATTCGTGAAAGCATAATGAAAACCTCGATCTTCGGTGGAACTGTTTTGTTTTATTAAATCAAACATAACAAAAATCTTTGATTGCAGGCAAAAAAAATGGCTTTAGCTTCAATTGAAGCTAAAGCCAAAAGGAAAGATTGATTTTCTTTTAAATTCGGCTGAAGCCGATACCTCTCTTTAATTAATTTATCAACTAACGCTGACAGCAATTTGACAAAACAAGTTTCAACGCTATTTCAGCCACTCGTCCGAAATGACCGATTCAACTTTTACAGGGACTTTTTTAACGTATTCCTCGCCCGCCTGACACATCGCGCGTTCAACGCATTCGACCATTTTTTCGGCATCTGCGGCGTCCGTCTCGACAACGATTTCGTCGTGAATAATATTGACCAGACAAGCCGAAGTTCCGCGCAATTCCTCGTGCAGCAGACGCAAAGCGCGTTTTAAAATATCGGCGCTCGTCCCTTGGATTGGAGTATTTTTGCCGTTTCTTTCGGCGAGCGAAACTGCCTGACGATCTTCCGGGTCAAAACGAAAACGCGCCAGACGACCGGAAGCAGTTCTGGCTTGCCGTTCTCGCGTCGCCCGATTTGCGGCGTCGCGCAGCCAGGCATCGAGGCGCGGATAAGTTTGAAAATAACGGCTCAAGAGCGAGCGAGCTTCATCAATACTGATTCCTGTCAGATTTGCGACGCGTTGCGCGCCGATGCCGTAAACCACGCCGAAATTGATTCGTTTGGCAAAAGAGCGCTGGTCTGAAGTTACGGCATCAATGGAAGTGTTAAAAATCTGCGCGGCGGTAGATTTATGCAAGTCCTGACCGGAATTAAAAGCGCTGACAAAACCTTCGTCGCCGGTAAAGTCCGCTAAAATCCTCAGTTCGATTTGCGAATAATCGGAAATCACGAGTTTTCTGCCTTCGGGGGCGCGGAAACAGCGGCGATAAACTTCGCCGTGTGGTACTTGCTGAATATTGGGATTATTGCAGCTAAATCTGCCGGTCGGCGCGCCTATTTGTCGGAAATCGGCGTGGATTCTCCCGGTTTTCGGGTTAATGTATTCGAGAAAGCTCTCGCCGTATGACGAAATCGCTTTGGCAACCGTGCGGTATTCGATCAGTTTTTTGACGACCGGATAATCGTTTGCCAGAGGCTCTAGCTGCCAGTTGCGCGTGGTTTCGGGAAGCGGCACGCCGAGGCGTTTTAAAGCGTCGGTTAATTGCGTGTGCGAATCGAGATTGATTTCCGGGCGACCGAACAGAGAGCCTTGCATAATTCCGCCTGCGAGCAAATCCTGCAGCTCGTCGGCAATGAGGAGTTGATCTTTTTTTACTTTCGCAAGCTGTTCGCGCCAGCGTGCCGGGTCAATGTTAATTCCGGCTAATTCGAGCATTGCGACCGGCATCACGCATTCAAATTCGAGCTGTGCGACTTTCAAAAGTGCGTCCTGTTTGAAACGCTCGATCATTTTTTCTCTGAGCGGCAAGACAATCGCCGCGTCTCGCGCGCCGTATTCGAGCTGAACGCTGGATAATTCCGCTGCGCCCCAATCGCTGACTTGCTGAGATTTGTCCAATTCGATACCGAGAAATTCCTGCGTCACATCGGCTAAATTATGGCGGCGGTCGGTTTCGCCGGCGGCGATAATCTGGCTGCCGAGAAGCGTATCGAAAACGCCGCCAAGCTCTGCGCCGAGATGAAACCGCAGCCATTTGGCGTCGAATTTCGCGTTATGCAGGACTTTTGTCGGGCGGTTTGAAAACAATAAATCGCGCAGGCAATCCAAATCGGGATTCGTTTTCGGGTTGGGAAAATTTCTGAGGTCAATCAACTTGATATTGTCCGCAGCGGCGGCAAGCTGAATCAGACGCAATTCGCCTTTGTACGGATCGAGTTCAGTCGTTTCACAATCCAAGCCGATGGCTTGCAGCTTTGAATATTCTTCGCAAGTGTGACCGAGGTCATCCGCATTGGTAACGTGTTGGTAATAAACTTCCATCGTGATTTCAGTGATAATAGAAAATGAAGCGGGTTAAATGTTAATAATTTGCGCCCCGACTGTCGAGCGGCGAAGAATGACGGATAAAAAACGCGACTTTAAAAATAAAGTTTACAGGATAAAAATCTCTTGTATATTAAACTTAATAAATCTGCGTAAGCGAAAAAACGCTCTTAAGAAAAAATTTTGGTTTTGAACCGCGCGGTAATCCCCAACCGCACCGGAAAAATTGCTGAAAAATTTATGACTAGAATCGGAATTCCGAAAGAGATTCATCCCGGCGAGCGCCGCGTCGCGGCGACTCCGCAAACGGTGATGCGGCTAAAAAAACTCGGTTTTGAAGTGGCGGTAGAATCAAATGCCGGGCGCGAGATTGACGCCCGCGACGGCGCATACCTCGAAGCCGGAGCGATAATCGTCGAAGACACCAGAGAATTGTGGGCTACGTCGGATGTGGTGATGAAAGTTCGCCCGCCGGAGCAAAACGGTGGGTTAGGAGTTCACGAAACCGAATTGCTGCGCGAAGGCGGCTGGCTCGTCGGTTTCGTTTGGGCGGCGCAGAATTCGAGACTGCTCGAACAATTTGCGGCGCGGCGGGCGACCGTTTTGGCGATGGATTCGGTTCCGCGTATCACGCGGGCGCAGAAAATGGACGCTTTGAGCGCGATGGCGAATATCGCCGGTTATCGCGCCGTGATCGAGGCGGCGAATTATTTTTCGAGATTTTTCGGCGGGCAAATGACCGCCGCAGGAAAAGTCGAACCGGCAAAAGTTCTCGTCATCGGCGCGGGCGTCGCCGGTCTTTCGGCAATCGGCGCGGCTCGGTCGCTGGGCGCAATCGTCAGGGCGTTTGACCCGCGTTCGGCGACGCGCGATCAGGTCAAAAGTATGGGCGCGGATTTTCTCGAAATCAACATTGCCGAAGAAGGCGAGGGCAAGGGCGGCTACGCAAAAGTGATGAGCGACGCATTTTTGCAGGCGGAAATGGCTCTTTTCGCGCAGCAGGCGATGGAAGTTGACATCATCATCACGACCGCTTTAATTCCCGGAAAACCCGCGCCGAAATTGATTACGACCGGAATGGTCGAAAGTATGAAACCCGGCTCGGTGATTGTTGATCTTGCGGCGGAGCAGGGCGGCAACTGCGCGATGACCGAGCCGGGAACGGTAGTTACGCACAAAGGCGTCACGATTATCGGCTACACCGATTTGCCGAGCCGGATGGCGAGTCTTTCGAGCCAATTATACAGCTCGACAATCGTTGCGCTCCTGGAAGAAATGCGCGACAAGGAAACCGGCGCGCTGCAAGTTAATTTAGAAGATCAAGTCGTTCGCGGCGCGCTCGTCGCCCACGAAGGCAAAATCACGTATCCGCCGCCGACTCCGCCGCCCGCGCCCGAACCTGGCGTCGCGGCACGTAGCACGCCGCCTGTCGCAGTTGCTCAAACCGCTGGAAGTCACGGCTCG
The DNA here is from genome assembly GCA_036388995.1 of Pyrinomonadaceae bacterium. GTDB lineage: Bacteria > Acidobacteriota > Blastocatellia > Pyrinomonadales > Pyrinomonadaceae > JALZCH01. Next base: position 66,610 of record DASVQU010000075.1, read on the forward strand.
CACGGTCACGATTCAGACGCGAGCGTTAATCCGGTCTGGCTCGCGCTGGCAGGCGCGGCGCTGGTCGGCATCGGAATGATTGCGCCGACTTCAAAGCTCGGACATTTCACGGTTTTTATGCTCGCCTGTTTCGTCGGCTGGCAAGTTGTCTGGAACGTCAAACCGGCGCTGCACACGCCTTTGATGAGCGTCACGAACGCCATCAGCGGAATTATTCTGGTTGGCGGAATGCTCCAGCTTTCGGGCGCGAACTTTAATCTAACGACCATTTTAGGCGCAATTGCCGTTTTGATTGCCACCATTAACATTGCGGGCGGATTTCTTGTGACAAATCGAATGCTGGCAATGTTTCGCAGATAGCAATGATTATGTGTTTGCCGTGTAATTTTCAAAATTAAGGGAAAATGATGAATCAATTATTACTATCTGCGATCTTCGTTTTATTGTCGTGCGGGGCGGCGAGTGCACAAATTTATCGTGTCGCACAGATGAACACCGAACAGATTCGCGCGCTCGATAAACAAAAAACCGTCGTCATTTTAACGGGTGGCATACTCGAACAACACGGACCGCATCTGCCGTCGTTTACCGACGGATTCTCGAATGAATGGCTGACGCAAAAACTTGCTGAAGCGATTGTCGAGCGCCCCGGAATGTCGGTTTTACTCTTTCCGACGATTCCGCTCGGACACGAAGGCGCAAACGAGATTGGCGGAAAATTCGTTTTTCCCGGCACGTTTTCGGTTCGCCGCACGACTTTGCGATCAATCTTTATGGATTTGGCGACCGATCTCGGCGAGCAGGGATTTCAAAAGATTTTCATCGTTCACGGTCACGGCGCGCCTTTTCACAATCTGATGCTTGACCAGGCGTGCGATTATTTCCGCGACACATACGGCGGACGAATGGTACATCTCAGAGGACTTCTGCCGACTCCCGAACAACTAGCCCGACTAAAGCTGACACCGCTGAATCTGAATCTTTCCGCACCGCAAATGAAAGAAATCGGCAATATGGACGAACACGCCGGATTTGACGAAACAAGCCGCCTGATGTTTCTGCGCCCCGAACTAGTCAGTCCGGTTTACAAAATGCTTGCGCCGCAGACGACCAACAATCCTGTAGAATTTTTCAAAGTCGCCCGCGCCGTAGGTTGGCAAGGCTATCTAAGCTCGCCTCGCCTCGCCAACGCTAACGCCGGCGCGCGCCTCCAGCAATACCGCTCAGCCCGGGACAACGCGCTCGCGCTTGCCATTCTTGACGGCATTTTAGATGAGCGAGACATCCCGCGTTATTCAAAAATAATGACCGGCGATAAACAAATGATGACCGAACTTGCCGCCTCAACCAAAAACGAATTAGAGAGAGAACGCAAACAGCGCGAATGGATAAAGAAAAAAGGTTTCGAGTAAATTACAAGTTTAAAAAAATCAAACATGCGAGATAGCTTAATTACAATTGCATACATTATCGCCGGTGCATTATTTATTTTGAGTCTCGGCGGATTATCCAGACAGGAAACCGCACGGCGCGGAAATCTTTACGGCATTTTGGGAATGATTATCGCGCTCGTCGCAACGGCGGCGAAAATGGATTTCGGCAGCTATGTCTATCTCGGCGCGGTTTTGATTCCCGGCGCGGCAATCGGCGCGCTGGTTGCTTCGCGCGTGCAAATGACGGCGATGCCGCAGCTTGTCGCCATTTTGCACAGCTTTGTCGGTTTGGCGGCGGTGCTGGTCGGATTTGCGACTTATCTCGGAAATCACGAAATTAGTGCGGATGAAGCCGCGATTCACAAAATCGAGATTTTTCTCGGTGTGATTATCGGAGCTGTCACGTTTACCGGCTCGATCATCGCGTTCGCCAAATTGCAGGGAACGCTTAGCGGAAAACCTCTAATGCTTCCGGCGCGGCATTTGTTGAATTTATTGATGCTCATCGTCACAATTGCGCTCGGCGTCTGGTTTTTCATCTCGCCCGGACACGAAGGGCAAATTCCGCTCCTTATCGCGGCGATTTTAACCGGCGTTCTCGGAATGCATTTCGTCGCTGCAATCGGCGGCGCGGATATGCCGGTCGTGGTTTCGATGCTCAACAGTTATTCGGGCTGGGCTGCCGCCGCAGCAGGTTTTATGCTCAGCAACGATTTGCTGATTATCACCGGCGCGCTCGTCGGGAGCAGCGGCGCGATTCTAAGCTACATAATGTGTCGCGGAATGAACCGCTCGTTTATCAGCGTGATGCTCGGCGGTTTCGGAACCGAAAGCGGATCTTCTCCTGCCGCCGGTTCTGCACCGGCGGGCGAGGTTCAGTCAATTGATGCGGTTCAGGCGGCTGAACTCCTCAACAATTCGAGCAAAATCGTGATTGTTCCCGGCTATGGTCTGGCGGTCGCGCAGGCGCAGCACGCGCTCGCCGAAGTTGTCCGGCTTCTTAGGGAAAAAGGCGCGAGCGTGAGTTTTGCGATTCACCCGGTCGCAGGTCGTTTGCCCGGACATATGAACGTTTTGCTCGCCGAAGCAAATATTCCGTACGACATCGTTTTTGAGATGGACGAAATCAACGATTCGCTCAAAGAACAGGATGTCGTAATGGTCATCGGCGCAAACGACATCGTTAATCCTTCGGCTCTGGACGATCCGGCAAGTCCGATTGCCGGAATGCCCGTTCTGCACGTCTGGGAAGCGCGGACGGTCGTCGTGATGAAACGCGGTATGGCGAGCGGTTATGCGGGCGTGGACAATCCGCTTTTTTATTACGAAAATACGCGGATGCTCTTTGGCGACGCGAAAAAAGTCGTTGATGCCATTCTCGCCGCAATGCGTTCATAATTTTGGTTTAAGATTTCACCACAGAGACACAGAGGCACAGAGAATAATAAATAAAATCTCTGTGCCTCTGTGTCTCTGTGGTGAGAATTTTCTTTTACCGAAAGCTGGCGTTAATTCCTTCGAGAACCTTTGAACCGGGACAAAGCTCCGATTTAGTTAAAGTATTGAGAGGTTTGTCGCTTGTTTCGAGAATATCGTGAAGCTCTTCGGAATCTGGTTCCAAATATAACAATCCCGTTAAGATTTCGCTTTTAGCTTTCGCGTTTTGCACGGCAGTCATCGCCGACAGGCGATCCAGCGGATTCCAATCTTCTGCGAGCTTATGCAATCGAATGAAGGAGCCGTCGTGCAATTTCAAACTTTCAACACTTCCTTCTTCGTAATCCGCTTTAATCTCACGCATCACCGGAACAAAATCAAAGGTCGCCGTCGCTTCCATATGCTCGCGCACGTAATCATAAGATTTGGTCGAGCCGACATTGTTATTGAAAGTCACACACGGAGAAATGACGTTGATAAAAGCAAATCCCGGATGGCTCATTCCGGCTTTGATGAGCGGGATAAGCTGCGTTTTATCGCCGGAAAAGCTCTGGGCGACAAAGGTCGCTCCGAGTTCAATCGCCAAGCTCGCCAGATCAATCGCTCCAAATTCATTAACGTGACCCGATTTGTTTTTCGAGCCGGGATCGGCGGTCGCGGAATCCTGTCCTTTGGTCAGCCCGTAGCAGCCGTTGTTCATCACGATATAAACCATATTGAGATTGCGCCGAATGACGTGGACAAACTGCCCCATCCCAATCGAAGCCGTATCGCCGTCGCCCGAAACGCCGAGATAAATCAAATCGCGGTTTGCCAGATTCGCGCCCGTCGCAACCGAAGGCATTCGACCGTGGACGGAATTAAACCCGTGCGAATTGTTCAAAAAATAAGCGGGCGTTTTTGAAGAACAGCCGATACCGGATAATTTGGCGACTTTGTGAGGCTCGATATTCAATTCAAAACAGGCTTGCGCAACGGCGGCGCTGATCGAATCGTGTCCGCAGCCGGCGCAGAGCGTCGAAAGCGAGCCTTCGTAATAATCAACCGTGTAGCCCAAATCGTTTTTGGGCAGCAAAGGATGGCGAAATTTTGAGCGAACGTATGACATAAATTTAATTATTTTCTGTTGCCTTCAGCAAATTCGCTTTGATTTGCTGCAAAATATTATCGGCTGTGATCGGTGTGCCGTCGTAGTTTAAAACCGAAATGAGCTTTGCGGGATTTACGCCCAATTCAATCATCATCAAACTTTTAAACTGCGCGTCGCGATTTTGTTCGATGACAAAAACCTTTTCGTGTGAGGCGATAAAATCTGCAAAATCCTTGCCGAAAGGAAACGCTTTGACGCGCATTGCATCGAGCGAGATCCCTTCTTGTTTTAATAATTCAATCGCTTCCGCCGCCGCGTAGGTCGAAGTTCCGAAGAACAAAACGCCGAGCGGAGACGAATTTTCCTGCTGATAAAATTCCGGCGCGGGAACCATTTCTTTGGCGGTCTGCCATTTTTTGAGCAGTCTGTCCACATTGCGCTGATAAGCCAGACCGTCTTCGGTGTAAACCGCGTATTCATCGCGCGACGAACCGCGCGTGACGAAAGCGCCTCTTGTTTCGTGCGTTCCCGGAATGGTTCGATAAGGAATGCCGTCGCCGTCAACGTCCAAATAACGACCGTATTTTTCGATTTTTTCAAGCTCCGCCGCGTCGAAAACTTTCCCTCGGTTGTAAACGCCGTCATCGTCCCATTCAAGAGGCGGCGTGATGTGTTCGTTCATTCCGAGATCGAGATCGGTCATCAAAATCACGGGCGTTTGGAGCATTTCGGCGAGGTCGAAACAATTCGCCGTCATTTCAAAACATTCCTTTGGCGAAGCCGGAAAAAGCAAAACGTGTTTCGTGTCGCCGTGCGAAGCGTAAGCCGCTAAGAGAAGATCAGATTGCTGCGTTCTGGTCGGCATTCCGGTTGACGGACCCGTGCGCTGCACATCAATCAAAACCGTTGGAATTTCGGCAAAATAAGCCAGTCCCAAAAATTCGTTCATTAAGGAAACGCCCGGACCGCTCGTTGATGTAAACGAACGCGCGCCGTTCCAGCTTGCGCCGATGACCATTCCAATCGCCGCCAGTTCGTCTTCAGCCTGCACAATGGCGTAATTCTTTTTGCCTGTTTCTTTGTCAACTCGCAGTTTGTT